>JAGUXX010000228.1 GCA_020061585.1 Betaproteobacteria bacterium
CTGGCTGGGCTGGCTGCTGTTGCTGCCGTTGTTCCTGCCGCGCTTGCCGGCGCCGCCGGTCGGCGCGGCCTGGTTGACGGTGCTCGATGTCGGTCAGGGCGAAGCGGTGCTGGTGCGCACCGCGCGGCATGCCCTGCTGTTCGATACCGGCCCGCGGTTTTTCTCGGGCGAGGATGCCGGCGCGCGGGTCATCGCCCCGGCGCTGTGGCATTACGGCATCAATCGTCTGGATGGCCTGGTACTGTCGCATGACGACATCGATCACACCGGCGGGGCGCTTGCCTTGCTGCAAAGTCATCGGCCGACCTGGCTGCTGACTTCGTTGGCCGGGGTGCCGACGCAATCGCTGGGCGAGCAGGGCCAGGCGGTGCGCGCCCTGCGCCCGGACGCGCTGAGTTGCCATGCCGGTCAGGCCTGGGTATGGGACGCGGTACGCTTCGAGGTGCTGCATCCGCCGGCGCATCAATACGGCCATGACGGCGTCAGCGACAACAATCGCAGTTGCGTGATACGGGTGAGTACGCGCAACTACAGCGCGCTGTTGCCTGGCGATATCGATCGGCTGGGCGAGATGAATCTGCGGGAGCGTGGCGTGTTGCAAGCGGCGGATGTGCTGATTGCCGCGCACCATGGCAGCAAATCCTCATCGACGCCGGATTTTCTGGCGGCCTTGCGCCCGGCTTGGGTGCTGATTCCAGTCGGGCATCGCAATCGCTACGGTCATCCACACCCCGAAGTGCTTGCGCGCTACCGGGCGTTGCCGGGCGTGACGCTGGCCCGCACCGATCGCGACGGCGCGTTGACCTTGCGCATGCGGGATGACGCCATCGAGCTGGAGCGGGCGCGGGAAACCGGTAAACGCTATTGGCGAAATTAAGCCGCCGCCTGAGCGGCGCGTTGCTTGTCCATCATTTCTTCCACCAGCGGTCCACAAATCACCGACAGCGCCAGACGTAATTCGCCGCCAGGAACCAGCATGGTGGTCGGCCGGGTCATGCGTGAGCCGGGAATGCGCCGCAGCAGGGCGGGGAAGTCGTGGCGTTTGCGGTCGCGGAAGTGAATGACCAGCACCGATTCGTCGGGTGACGGCACTTCGCGCGCGATGAACGGGTTGGAGGTGTCGACCAGCGGCATGCGCTGGATGTTGATGTCGGTCAGACCAAACTGCGGCACGATGTAATGAATGTAGTCGTCCATGCGGCGCAGGATGGTTTCCAGCGAGTCTTCCGGCGTGCAGTAGCCTTTGGCGCAGTCGCGATGGATTTTCTGGATCCATTCCAGATTGATCGCCGGAACCACGCCGATCAGCAGGTCGACATGCTGAGCGACATCGATGCCGGGCTTGCCGATACGGCGGTCGATCTCGGGCGGGAAATGCCGTGAATCGACCTGTCTGCGGGTCCAGGTGTTGGCGATCACGCCGCCATGCTGGCCCTCATAGAACAGCAGATCCGAATCGGTGTTCAACGGCTTCCACGGCGTGAACTCGCCCGTCGTGACGCCCAACACCGCTGCGCGCGCGTCGTTGTGGGCATATTCGCGCACCACGCCATTGCCGGTTTCGGCGTAGGTCAGGAAGAATTGTTCCAGCTCCGGGAAATGATTGCATTCCGGGCCGAACCAGGAAATCCGCCGATCGCTGCCGCGCGCTTCTTCCAACAGCGCGGCGAACTGGCGGTCGGTGTAGCGACGGAAACCGTCGCCGTGCACGATGGCCGGTTTGACGCTGTGCCGGCTGAATAGATCTTTGAAGGCGTGGCGAACTGTTGAAAGACCTGCGCCGGCCATGCCGGTGACGGCGATAATGGGATGTTTTTCGGACATTGATGCGGCTCCAGGCGCGTATTGTTGATCGAATCGGCTGAATACTACCCGCATCCGCCCCGCTAGTGGCATCCAGGCCGGCCGTGCTGTTCCGGTTTGCCGCCGTCGGAAGGTGTCCAGTACCATCCGCTCTGGATTTCATTGCGACGGATCTGACTTGGAAAATCTGCATATCCCCATATCCGCCATCGGCATGTCGAATCACAAGTTGCCCGGCGACACGGATCGCGGCGATCGTCTGCCGGTGATCGAAGTGCTGGCGGAAATCGCCAGCAGCATGAGCTCCGATGCCAACACCGAACAGATGCTGATGCGATTCCTCGAAATCATGGTGCGCATTTCCCGCGCGAAGGCCGGCGCGGTGCGCGTGTTGACGGCGGATGGCGCGCATCTGCGCATGGTCGGGTCGATCGGTTTGAGTCCGGCGCTGGTCGAGAAGGAACGCTACGTGCCGTTGGAGTGCGGCATCTGCGGCAAGGCGACATTGTCGCAGGCGTCGCAGTCGGACAGCGTCATGGAGGTGTGCCAGAAACAGGTCCGGCATATCTATTTCGCGCAGAAGTGCAGCAACGTGTTTGCCGTGCCGTTGCGCCACAAGGGCAAGGTGCTGGGTGTTTACAACATCTTTCTCGATAATCCGGCGCCGCTGCCGGAGGACATCCGTTATTTGTTCAATTCGATCAGTGAACACCTCGGCATGGCGCTGGAGAACACCCGTTTGACGCGCGAGAACATGCGCATCTCGCTGATGAACGAACGCACCATGCTGGCCAATCAGATACATGACTCGCTGGCCCAGACCCTGGCCTATGCCAAGATGCGTCTGACGGTGTTGAACGAGGCATTGGCGGATCAGGATCGTGATCGCACCAACCGCTATCTCGGCGAGGTCGAGGAGGCGGTGGACTTGGCCTACTCGGAATTGCGCAATCTGATCACCCAGTTCCGTGATCGCATCGATCCGCGCGGTCTGGTGCCGGCGTTGCAGGAAATGGCGGAAAGCTTCAGCAAGAAGGCCAACGCCGATGTCGACTTCCTGAATGTGGCGCAGGATGTGGTGCTGACGCCGGAAGAGGAAATCCAGGTGTTTCATATCATTCAGGAATCGCTGTACAACATTTGCAAACATGCGCGCGCGCGACATGTGGTGGTGACCCTGGACCTGCACGAAAACGAATATGTGGTGAATGTGGCGGACGATGGCGTCGGCTTGCAAGGCACCGCGCTGGCCAATATGGGCAAGAGTTTCGGCCTGACCATCATGCGCGAGCGGGCCGCCAAACTGGGCGGAAAATTGACCATCGAAAGTCGCGCGGCGGGTGGCACCATTGTGCGCTTGAGTTTCCCGGCGCGTCCGGGTGTTGAGGATCAACCATGAATCCATTGCCCGCCGAACAACTCCGCATCGTGCTGGTCGACGATCACACCCTGTTCCGCAAGGGGCTGGCCGAGTTGCTGGAACGCGAGGGCGCGGTCAGAGTGTCGGCCATCACCGGCAATCCGGAGGAAGTCGCCAGCTTGTTGCGGACCTACAACCCCGATGTGCTGATTCTGGATTTGAACATCGGCGGCACCGATGGCATCCAGGTCATGCAGGAATTGCGCGCCGATGCGTTCATGCTGCCGGTGCTGCTGTTGACGGTGAGCGAGGCGGAAGAAGACATGGCGCGGGCGCTGCGCAACGGCGCCAATGGCTATCTGCTGAAAAGCATGGAGCCAGACGAACTGGTCGATGCGATCGTGCGCGCCGCGCGCGGAGAAACCGTGGTGGCGCCGGCGATGACCGCCAAACTGGTGCGCATGCTCGACGGCAAGAACAACAGCGCCGTTTCACTGCTGGAATCGCTGACCCAACGCGAACGCGAGATTCTCAAGCATCTGGCCAAGGGCGAGAGCAACAAGGCGATCGCGCGCGAACTGGAAATCAGCTACGACACGGTCAAACTGCATGTGCGCCATATCCTGGCCAAGCTGAATCTGTCGTCGCGCGTCGAAGCCGCGGTGTTCGCGGTGGAAAACAAGTTGTTGCCCGGCTTCGATACGATGCACAAGAACTGAAGTTCAGCCGCGCAGGTTGCTCAGGTGTTCGTGATAGCGCGCCCGGTACAGCAGTCGGCGGTGTTCCGGGCGGTCCGTGAAGCCGGAACGGGTGTGCAGCACGTTGTTGCAGATCAAACCCATGCCGGGTTGGAGTTTCAGAGTGAATATGCCGGCGGGCCGGCTTTCCAGCAGTTGTTCCAGCGCTTGGAGGGCGGCCAGGGTCGCGGCATCCTGTTTCCAGGCGATGCTCTTGGTGCGGGCGGTGTAACGCAGGTGCAATAGTCCGTCCGCGACGCACAGGGCGGGGCCGGTTTCGTCTTCCCGCGCGGTGCCGGCTTCGTCGACTCGCGCGGGAATGGTCATGGCATCATGCGCCATCAGCGCGCGGATATGCTCGGGGTTGGCATCGCGCAGCGCGATATAGGCCAGTTCATGATCAAGCAGATCGTTTTCGCCGCCCTGGTCCGCTTCCCGCACGCAATGCAGGGTCATCGCGAAGATGCGGCGCTCGGGCGGGTTGTAGTAGCCGTCGGTGTGCCAGCGGATGCGATGGTGCGTATAGGGAATGAACTCGCCGCGTTTGGCCGAGCCCTCGTCCTGCGGCGTCAGGCTGGAAATGCCGTCTTCGTCGGCCAGCCAGTTGGCATCGAGATGGGTCAGTCCGAATTGGGCGGAAAGCAGACGCGGTCCATCCTTGTCTTCGGCTTCGCCCATGCCGGTGGCGTAAATCGCCATGTTGGTCTTGGCGATACGCTGCCACAGCGCGGCATATTCGGCGTCGGTGAGCTGTTTCGGGTCGCCTACCGCAACGATCAAATCCTCGCCGCGGGTCGGATAGTCGGCCAGCTTCGCGGCGCGCCAAGCCTGGTAGCCGGCGATGTTGTCGGGATGGAACGGACTGTCGAGCGGAATCATGGCGCGTTTTCAGGCCGCTTCGTTGGGCGGATAGAAACCATCCATGTTCTTCTTGGCCATTTCCATCATCGCCGGCACTTCGATATCCATCAACTGATCCTGTATCCAGCTTTGATCGGATTTCTCCATGTCCTCGCGTATCATCAGGCTGAGAAAGCGCGCCGGCTGGAAGTCAGGCTTGCCGTTGGGCAAGGTGAACTCCGCGAACTCGGCGTAATCCTGCATGCGCTGGTTGAGCAGCGTGATATAGCCTTCCTGATAATCGTAGTCGGGATCGCGCTCGCCATCGTTGAAGTCGAGGATGTTCTGCTCCATGACTTCCGCCAGGCGGATGCCGGTGGCGCTGATCAGTTCCTGGCGCTGGCCGTCGTCGATGCGATCGAAGGCTAGCCGATCCATGTAATGCACCAGAAAACAGGTCAGCTCGGCAATGATCTTGAAGCCGCGCTGCGGCGTGATGATGTCGTAGTCCGCCTTGGACAGATTGTCGATCGCCTTGTCGGCGAGCCGCCACAGCATTGATGCCATGACGGTGGCGACTTCCTCGGGCGGACGTTCGCCTTCTTTCTTGAACCAGGTGGTCTTGACGCGCAGCACGGTTATTCTCCAGTCGCGACTGGGCGGGAGGGATCGCGTATCCACTCGCTCCATGAGCCGGGGTAAAGGCGGGAGCCAGGCAGGCCGGCAATCTCCATCGCCAGCAGGTTATGGCAGGCGGTGACGCCGGAGCCGCAGGAATGGATGACCTGCCAGGCCGGCCGTCCCTTCAGCAGCGCCTGGAAGTTTTCCCGCAACGCTTCCGGCGGCAGATAGGTGCCGTCGAGATCCAGGTTTTCGTCGAACGCCCAGTTGATCGAGCCGGGAATGTGACCGGCGACCGGGTCGAGCGGTTCGAATTCGCCGGTGAAGCGGCGCTCCGGGCGGGCGTCGATGATCAATTGATCGCCAGTGTTGACGGCACGCAGAACTTCGTCAACTGAAACAATCTGCGATGGTTCCGGCAAACAGGCGCATCGGCCTTTGCCCGGTTCGGGTAATTCGGATGTCAGCGGCCGCTTCTCGCGCTGCCATTTGGGGAATCCACCATCGAGCAAGGCAACGGCGGGGTGGCCCAACCAGCGCAGCATCCACCATGCACGGACTGCCATGGCGCCGAAACTGTCGTCATAAACAACGACTTGCTTGTTGACGCCAATTCCCCAATGGCAAACCTTTTTGGCGAACTCTTCTGGATCAGGCAGCGGGTGCCGGCCGGTGGTTTCGGTGATTTGCGTCGATAGATCCTCATCAAGATGGGCATACCGGGCGCCGGGAATGTGATTTTTCAGATAGGCCTGCCGGCCGCCTTCGGGGTCGGTCAGAGTGAAACGGCAATCAAGCACGATCCAGCTTGGATCATCCAGATGCTGAGCCAGGTCTTCGGTACTGACGATGGTGTTGATGAACATAGGCGTGTGGAATGAGCTACGCGCTGCCGACAGGTGGGTTGAACTCGCCGCCACACCTGCGACAGTGCGTAACAGCCAGATTAGTAGCCGCCTTTGCCGAACGGCTTCGGCATGCCGGCAACTTTTGCGGATTGGCGGTTGGGCTGCAGCGGGAAGAGTTCGTACAGCTTTTTCTTCCAGTCGACGCTGTCGTCTTCTTCGTCAAGCATGGCCACCATGTTGCGGAAATTCGGCGTGTGGCCGTCTTCCTGGTAACGCTCGCGCATGAAGCGGACCACCTGCCAGTGTTCGTCGGTCAGGGTGAGCTTTTCTGCGGCGGCAATGACCGGTACGACGTCGTCACTGAAGTTGGCTTCGACCAGAAAGCCGTCGTCGTCAGTTTCAAGTTCTTCGCCGTTAACGATGTATCCCATGGTTTTCTCCTATTGAGCGGGTTGAAAAAAGTAAAAAAACTGACATCAGGGGGCGCGCCGCAAGCATGCATAGAACCTGCTTAGTCAAACGCGACTTCCTTGATCGATTTGTGCGGAATGAAGATTCCGCAACCATAACCACGATGCAGGCCGAGACCCTGTTCCTGCAAGATCATGGATTGCATCAGGTCGATATCGTGCAGCATCAGGCTGTATCCGCCTATTACCCTGTTGGGGATGTGCATTTGATGAAATTTGCCGGGTATGAGGCCAGCCTCGATGCCGATATCCCGCATCAGACGGCGAACTTCCTCAAGAAACTCGGCTTCATCAACATTGTCCACAGCGACAAAGTGCGAATACAGCGTCGCATATGGCGTCACCGGCTTCTCTTTCAAGTCTCCGATACGCAATCTGCCGGCGCCCGGGTCGATCTCTTTGCCGACCAGCATCCGGGCATCGGCCAGGCGGTCGATCGGCAAACGCAGAACCAGTTTGACCCGACGATTGATGACCAGATTCGCATTGCGCCCGCTCGGCGCGCCATGCACCGGATGGATGCCGGCCGCGGGCTGGTCGCGCAACCAGGGAAGATGGCGCGAAATTTCCTCGAACAGCGCATGACCATGATCGGCGGGTATTTCCATGCCCTGTAGATCAAATTGCAGATCGACCACGACCGGCGTGTAATCGAGTTGCTTGAGCGCCTCCCATTCCGCGTTGTACATGCGCATGGATCAGCTCCCTTTCAGTTGGTCGCCGGCATCCGCCAGCGGTGTAGCCCATTTCAGCATTTCATCGGCCCAGAATTTCGCGGTGACCGGATCAACATCGAAAACGGTAAATCGCGCGCCGCGCTCACGAATACGCAAACGCATCATCGGTGTGCCGCCGCCTTCATAGACCACTTCCTGTATTTCGATTTCCTGGTTGCCGAATGGGTTGCGGAACTTCGCAAGTGAGTTGATATGGTCCATAATCAATAAGTATGTGTTGATGTGCTGATTATCCGATATTTTCAGTCAGGTATTGGCGCTATCGGCGGATTTGGATGGAACCTACCCGAACGGGTAGGTTGGAAATAACCCGAGTGAATTACTCTGTTACCCCTTCGGAATGATGGTTAGGATGATAAGCGCTCCCTAATATGTAAGCACTCGTTCCGTAAGGCGTTCAGTCTGCGGGAAGGTGCTGTGAATTGTGACGACACCCTGTAGTTAAGACTTCAAGGAGATATACAGATGGCAAAACCAATGCATGAAACGCCGAACCTGGACGAACTCGAGACCGGCCCGTGGCCCTCATTCGTTACCGGTCTGAAGCGTCTGGCTAAAGACAATGACATGATGGTTGACCTGATGGGTCAGCTGGAAACCTCCTACCAGACCAAGTTCGGCTACTGGAAGGGCGGCACGGTAGGCGTGGTCGGCTACGGTGGTGGCGTCATTCCCCGTTTTACCGAATTGAAGGATGCCGACGGCAAGCCCAAGTTCCCCGAGGCAGCCGAGTTCCACACGCTGCGCATTCAGCCTCCGGCTGGCATGCATTACACCTCCGATCTGTTGCGTCAAATTTCTGATGCCTGGCTGGAAACCGGTGGTTCTGGCCTGATTGCCTTCCACGGCCAGTCTGGCGACATCATGCTGCAAGGTATCAAGACCGAGAATGTTCAGAGGTCCTTCGACAAGTTCAACGAAATGGGCTTCGACCTCGGTGGCGCCGGTCCCGCTCTGCGTACCTCGATGTCCTGCGTCGGTGCTGCGCGCTGTGAAATGTCCTGTTATGACGAAGCTCGCGCACTGCGCACCGTCATCAACAACAACTTGGACGATATGCACCGTCCTTCGCTGCCGTACAAGTTCAAGTTCAAGTTCTCGGGTTGCCCGAATGACTGTATGAACGCGATTCAGCGTTCTGATATGGCCACCATCGGCACTTGGCGCGACAGCATCCGTGCCGACGAAAAGCTGGCGCGTGACTGGTATGCCGCTCACAGCATCGAAGACACCATCAACATGGTGGTCAATCACTGCCCGACCAAGGCCATCCAACTGAAAAAGAACGACGGTGCGGTCGCCGCCGAAGGCGTGACCAAAGTAGCGATCTCCGACGAACATTGCCTGGAAATCGACAACCACAACTGCGTGCGTTGCATGCACTGTCTGAATGTCATGCCGGGCGCGCTGCTGCCGGGCAAGGACAAGGGCGTCACCATCCTGGTCGGTGGCAAGGGCGTGCTGAAGATCGGCGCTTCGATGGGTACCGTCGTGATTCCGTTCATGAAGCTGGATTCCGATGACGACTTCGAAAAGCTGAATGACTTGTCGCGCAGCATTCTCGACTTCTTTGCCGAAAACGCGCTGGAGCATGAGCGGACCGGCGAAATGATCGAGCGTATCGGTCTGGTCAACTTCCTCGAAGGTCTGGATATCGAAATCGATCCCAGCATGATCGTGCACCCGCGTACCAATCCGTACTTCCGTTCGGACGACTGGGACGAGGAAGCCGAGAAGTGGTTCGAGCGCAAGGCCGCTGCGTAATACGGTTGTTTCGAGGTTTCGTGATGCGCCGCAAGGCGCGTCACGAAAATATAAAAAGTTTTCCGATCTTATTAGTTGGAGAAAAGTATGGCTGAAAGGACTCATGAAACCATCGAATCTGGCGCGCCGGATCCGATGCCCTACATGCACCCCGTAATGAAAGACAACTACGGAAAGTGGGTGTTTCACTCGCATCCGAAGCCGGGCGTGCTGTATCACCGTGCCGAAAATGGCGCGGAAGTGTGGACCGTCAAGGCGGGTACGCAGCGTCAGATGGACCACTACACCATCCTGAAACTGGCTGACATTGCCGATCAGTTTGCCGATGGTTATGTGCGTTTCACCACGCGTGCCAATATCGAATACATGGTCACCGATAACAGCAAGGTCGAGCCGCTGATCAAGGCGCTGACCGATAACGGATTCCCGGTCGGCGGTACCGCC
The DNA here is from genome assembly GCA_020061585.1 of Betaproteobacteria bacterium. Classification (GTDB taxonomy): domain Bacteria; phylum Pseudomonadota; class Gammaproteobacteria; order Burkholderiales; family Thiobacillaceae; genus PFJX01. The sequence continues at coordinate 9,625 of JAGUXX010000228.1, forward strand.
AACTCGGTTTCCATGATTGCGCATACCCAGGGTTGGTTGCATTGCGACATCCCCGGTACTGATGCATCCGGCGCGGTCAAGGCGCTGATGGATGAGCTGTATGAAGAGTTCATCAAGTGCGAGATGCCCAATCGCGTCAAGTTGTCTACTTCCTGCTGCGAGATCAATTGCGGCGGTCAAGCGGATATTGCGATCGTGATACAGCACACCAAGCCGCCGAAGATCAACCATGATCTGGTCGCCAATGTCTGTGAACGTCCTTCTGTTGTCGCTCGTTGCCCGGTCGCGGCGATCCGTCCGGCTCTGGTGAACGGCAAGCCGTCGCTTGAAGTTGATGAGAAGAAATGCATCTGCTGCGGCGCCTGCTTCCCCCCGTGCCCGCCGATGCAGATCAACGATCCCGAGTTCTCAAAGTTCGCAATCTGGGTCGGTGGCAAGAACTCCAATGCGCGTTCGCGTCCGACTTTCCACAAGCTGGTGGCCTCGGGTATCCCGAACAACCCGCCGCGTTGGCCGGAAGTCAGTACGGTCGTCAAGACCATTCTGGCCGCCTACAAGGCTGATGGTCGTCCTTGGGAGCGCATGAACGACTGGATCGACCGTATCGGTTGGCCTGCCTTCTTCGAGAAGACCGGTTTGCCATTCACCAAGTATCACATTGATAACTGGCGTGGTGGTCGTAACAGCCTGAACGCATCTGCTCATATCCGCTTCTGACCTTCAAACCCGGGGAAGGTCCCCGGGTGAGGCTGAATCAGATATTCGGAGATAGGGATATTTAAATGAAAATCGGCATTATGGTAAGTGAAGGGCCTTACAACCATCAGGCAAGCGATACGGCTTATCTGTTTGCGCGTACTGCCATCGAAAAGGGGCATTCGGTCCCGCGTGTGTTTTTCTATCACGATGGCGTGAACAACTCGACCAAGTTGACCCAGCCGCCCCAGGATGATCGCAACGTGGTCAATCGCTGGTCGAAGTTGGCTGAAGATCATGGCGTTGATCTGGTGGTATGTGTCGCCGCGGGTATGCGTCGCGGCATTACTGATGACATTCTTGCTCCGGGCTTCCGAATTTCGGGCTTGGGTCAGTTGGTGGAAGCCGGCATCCAGTGTGATCGCCTGGTGACTTTCGGCGATTAAGGGGATAGCGATGAGCGACATGATGGATGACATGGAAGAAGGCGGCGAGGGCGTCGTCAAGAAATTCATGTTCGTCAACCGTAAGGCGCCTCATGGAACAATCTATGCGCTGGAAGGTCTTGAAGTGGTGCTGATTTCGGCTGCTTTCGATCAGGACGTGAGCATGGTTTTTGTGGATGACGGCGTCTATGAGTTGATCAAGGGTGTGAACACCAAGGGTATCGAGGTCAAAGACTTCTCGAAAACCTATCGCGCGCTTGAGGGTTACGACATCGAAAAGCTGTATGTGGAAAAAGCGTCCATGGATGCTCGCGGTCTGACACAGGACGATTTGATCGTCGATGTGACCGTGCTCGACAGCGCCGAGATGGCTAATCTCATGGCTGAACAAGACGTCGTGATCAGCTACTGAGGGAGACGAACATGCTGCATATCGTTAATAAATCGGCCACTGAACGCAATTCGCTGGAAAGCGCCTTGCGTATGGTCACAAAGGGTTCCGCCGTGTTGCTGATCGAGGATGCCGTGTATGCGGCGACTCAGGGTAGCGTGGCGGCGGCGAAAATCCAGTCGGCCATGGCCGATGTACAGATTTATGCCTTGGGTCCTGATCTTGATGCGCGTGGAATGAGTTCGCGTGTTCTGGACGGGGTTAAAGTTGTCGATTACAGCGGTTTTGTGGATCTCGTTACCGAGCACAACAGCTGTCAATCCTGGTTGTAATTTTTCTTAAGGAGTTCGCTATGCCTATGGTTGAAGTTGCCGGCAAATCTTTTGAGGTTGATGAGGAAGGCTACCTGACCAACCTGAACGATTGGAACCAGGATATCGCTGTGTATCTGGCTCAGGAAGAGAAGGTTGAAATGACCGAGAACCACTGGGATGTGGTCAATTTTCTGCGTGAATACTACGACGAATATCAAATTGCTCCCGCCGTTCGTGTTCTGACCAAAGCCGTGGCCAAGAAACTTGGACCGGAAAAGGGCAACAACAAGTACTTGTACGAGTTGTTCCCCTACGGACCCGCCAAGCAGGCTTGCAAGATCGCCGGCTTGCCGAAGCCGACTGGCTGTATCTGATCGTTCTTTCTTGATCGACATGCTTGGCGGGCTTGGCCCGCCAAGTCGGATACTTGGTAAATAGAGTGAATCCAGCTTGGCTGGAACGCTATGGTTTTGATCTGCCAACGCAGAGGAACGGATGACATCGTTAACCGTTATTTTCACGGGCTTGCTGTATTTCGCCACGATTATCTTGATCGTCGGCATCGCCTATCGAATTTATGAGTACAGCCGTACACCGGCTCCGCTTGTGATCCCCACGACACCAGCGCCGACTTCAAATAGCGGTGTTGCAATGCGCATGGCGCGTGAAGTCGTGCTTTTCGAATCACTATTCAAGTCAAACAAATGGATCTGGCTTTTTGGCTGGCTGTTTCACGTCGGCCTGGCTTTGGTCCTGATGCGTCATATCCGCTATTTCCAGGAGCCGGTCTGGTTCTGGGTGGAGTTCATCCAGCCCTTCGGAAAATACGCCAGTTTCATGATGGTCGCCGGTCTGGCCGGGCTCTGGGCGCGCCGTTTCCTGGTCGATCGAGTGCGTTACATTTCGACGCCGTCCGACCATTTGATGTTGGCATTGCTGCTGGCAATCGGTATTTCGGGCGCGCTGATGACCTTCGTTGCACATACCGACATCGTTGCGCTGAAGGCATTCGCTCTGGGACTGGTTGTATTCGATTTTCATCCCGTACCCGAGGATCCGCTGCTGTTGATACATCTGGGACTTGTCGCGCTGCTGATGATCATTTTCCCGATCAGCAAACTTCTGCACGCGCCGGGCATCTTCTTCAGTCCGACGCGTAATCAGAAGGATGATCCGCGAACCACCCGCCATATCGCTCCCTGGGCGGCGGCGATGGAACGCGACAAGGCTTGAAACGGTGAGCAATCAGCTTGTGGCTGACCCGCATCATTCAAGACAGTGTATTCACGGAAACAAGAGTTAAGGAGCCAACGTGGCCGTTGCTGAGTTCGAAGTTCCCACGCTGACCGAATATACGGTCGTCCCCAAGATCAATCCGGGTGCGATGGCCAATATCAAGTCGTTCGTTTCCCCGCAGGGGCCGCAGGAATACCTGGGTTATCCCTGGGTGTTGGGTGACGACTGGAAAGAGCGCGCGATCGACAAGATGGGCGATTTGCTGAGCAAATACCGTTCATTGCGGGTTTTCATGGACGCTTGCGTGCATTGCGGCGCCTGCACCGACAAATGCCATTATTTCCTGGGCACGGCGGACCCCAACAACATGCCGGTGGCGCGCCAGGATCTGATGCGCAAGGTCTACCGCCGGTACTTTACCTTGCCGGGCAAGATCGCTCCGTGGCTGGTTGGCGCGGAAGACCTGACCGAAGACACGCTGAACCAGTGGTACACCTATTACCATCAATGCTCGGAGTGTCGGCGTTGCTCGGTCTATTGCCCCTACGGCATCGATACCGCTGAAGTCACCATGGCCGGCCGCGAGATTCTGAATCACGTCGGCATGGGGCAGAAATATTCCAACGAGATTCTGGTCAAGGTGCAGAAGATCGGCAATAACCTGGGGCTGCCCGGCCCCGCGTTGGAAGATACCCTGCTAGGTCTGGAAGAAGACATCGAAGCCGACACCGGCGTGGCGGTCAAAATGCCGCTCGATGTCGAAGGCGCGGAAATCATGTTGGTGACGCCTTCCGCCGACTTTTTCTCGGAACCGCACGTTGAATCCTTGATTGGTTATGCCAAGGTATTTCACGCCGCCGGGGTTTCCTGGACACTGTCGTCAAAAGCCTCGGAAGCCGGTAACTTCGGGCTGTTCAACGGCAGTTACGAAACCATGCAAAAAGTGGCGATGCGCATCCGCGACGCCGCACTGGAACTGGGTTGCAAGCGCATCATCGTCGGTGAGTGCGGCCATGCCTGGCGCGTCGCCTACAGTTTCTGGAACACCTTGACCGGTGTTGGCTATGGCGGCAACGATCCGTTCTCGAAGAAGCTTCAGGACCAGCTCGATCACCGTTATCCACAGCCGATGCATATCTGCGAGTACACCTGGGATTTGATCCAGAACGACGTGCTGAAATTCGACAAGTCGTTGAACGATGGTCGCGTAATCACTTTTCACGATTCCTGCAATGTCGCGCGTGGTTCGCGTATGGGTGATGAACCAGGCGGCCAATTCATCATTCCGCGCAACATCATCAAGGCCGTGGCCAACAACTTCCACGACATGTCGGCGGATACCATCGGCGAGGGCACGTTCTGCTGCGGCGGCGGGGGCGGGCTGTTGACTGACGACCTGATCGAAGTGCGGGTAAAAGGCGCACTGCCGAGGATGAATGCCTACAACAGCGTTGTGCAGGGCAACCAGGTCAACTTCTTGGCGCTGATCTGTGCCATTTGCAAAGCACAATTTACCAAAGTGTTCCCATATTACGGATTTGACCGTGGTCAGGTCGGTGGCGTGCATCAGCTCGTCAGTACGGCCATCAAGCTGGATTGATTTGGATAGCGAGGGGCACGGTACGCCGTGCCGATGAAATTATTGGCGTAAGCAAACGATGCGCCGCGTGCAATTGACGATAGGAGAGCGAAGATGGCTGTCACTTCCAAAGATGTAAAGAAAACCGAAGGTATGTCCTGGCGCCGTTACAAGGATGGCGAGACGAGCAAGAACTACCGCCGTTCGCAGGAATTGATCTTTCAGGCCAGTTGGACGCACAAGTGCCCCGAATATGTTCTGTCCACGCCGCCATGCCAAGGTTCCTGTCCGGCAGGTGAAGATATCCGCGGCTACCTGAATATCGCGCGCGGCATCGAAAAGCCCCCGGTCGGCATGTCCTGGCAGGAATTCGCGTTCCGCCGCATCACCGATGCCAATCCTTTCCCCGCCGTGATGGGCCGCGTCTGCCCGGCGCCTTGCGAATCTGGTTGCAACCGCAATCAGGTTGAAGAGCATGTCGGCATCAACTCGGTCGAGCACTTCATCGGCAACTGGGGCCTGAACAACAGCATGAAGTTCGACGCCGTCACGGTCGCCCCGTCCGGCAAGAAGGTCGCCATTGTCGGTGGTGGTCCCGCCGGTCTGGCCGCTGCCTATCAGTTGACCAAGAAAGGCCACGCCTGCACGATATTCGACGACCATGCGGAACTGGGCGGCATGATGCGCTACGGCATCCCCGGTTTCCGTACTCCGCGCAATGTTCTGGATGGCGAAATCCAGCGCATTCTCGATCTGGGTGTCGAAACCCGTCTGAACTGCCGCATCGGCACCGACATCACCATGGAACAAATCGAGAAGGATTTCGATGCCGTATTCATGGGCCTGGGTGCACAGTCCGGCCGGGCTTTGCCGGTTCCCGGCGCCGAAGCGCCCAACTGCGTGACCGCCATGTCCTTCTTGCGCGCTTTCAATGAAGGCCGTTTGCAGCATGTCGGCAGCAAGGTGGTGGTCATCGGCGGCGGTGATACCTCGATTGACGTGGCAACCGTCGCGCGTCGTCTGGGCAAGATCACCAACGTTACCGACAAGGATCTTCCGGAACATGTTCTGGCCGGCCATACCGCTCACGACGTCAGTTCGATCGCCGCCCGTCAAGGCGCCGAAGTGGTCCTGGTGTCGCGTGCCACCATCGACAAGATGGCCGCCAACAAGACCGAAATCGAACATGCACAGACTGAAGGTATCGAAATCATTGGTGGCGTGACACCGGTTGCCGTGGTCGTTGGCGCGGATGGCCGCGCAACCGCGCTGCGAGTGGCTGACTTCGTCATGGAAGGCAACACCACCAAGATCATCGAAGGAACCGAACGCGACCTGCCGGCTGACTTGGTGGTTTCCGCCATCGGTCAGGCCGTTGACTTCAGCGGTCTGGAAAGCTTCAACAACAACAATGGCCTGATGAAGGCGGACAAGAATTACCGCTTCCCCGGCAAGCCCCACATATTTGTCGGCGGTGACGTACTTCGCCCGCATTTGCTGACCACCGCCATCGGTCATGCGCGGATTGCGGCTGACGGTATCGACGCTTTCCTGAAAAGCGAAGAACTGGACAAGCGGCCCAAGGTCGACGTGCATCACTGGGACATGGTTCGTAAATGGGTCGAAACGGGTCATGAATACAAGGAACTGCATGGCCAGAACTGGGGAACCTCCGCTGAAAAGGGTCTTTTGCACAACTTTGAAGACCGTTCACAGAAGTATGTGATTCCGTCCACTGAAATGTTCCTTGGTCATTTCATGAATACGCCGCGCTTGAAGCGTCATATCGTGCATCTGGACAAGGAATCCGCACTGGGCAACTTTGATGATCGCCTGGGTCAATTGGACGAGAAGGAAGTCGTTGCCGAAGCCAAGCGCTGCATGTCCTGCGGTCTGTGTTTCGAGTGCGACAACTGCATTATCTATTGCCCGCAAACCGCGGTGTTCAAGGTCAAGAAGAAAGACGACCCGACCACTGGCCGTTATGTCGATACCGACTATGGCAAGTGTATTGGTTGCCACATCTGTGCTGACGTGTGCCCGACCGGCTACATCGTCATGGGCATGGGCGAGTAAGAAAAAGGATGAACGGCATGGCGAGACTGGCCAATTGGCTACGCCTCGCCGCCATGATGGTCGTTTCAGCCATGTTGGCTGTAACGACCTTCTCGGCGGCGGCAGGTGTTGATCTGCCCAAGTTGGAAAAGGGCAAGGGTGATAAGTGTGTGGAGGATACGCAGTACATGCGCAAGAACCACATGGATCTGCTGAAGCATCAGCGTGACGACACTATGCGCAGGGGTATCCGCACGACCAAGCACAGTCTCAAGCAATGTGTCGAATGCCATGCCAGCAGCAACACCGGTAGCGTCGCGTCCAGCAAGGAAGATTTTTGCGCGGCTTGTCACAGTTACGCCAGCGTCAAACTTGATTGCTGGGATTGTCATGCGACCAAACCTGGTGTGAAACCGATCAAGCAAGGTTCGACGGGTCAGACAAGCAATGCACGTTCTACTTTGTCGAGCTCGCCGCTTCTGGCTTCCGGCATGAACGGGGGCGTCAAATGAACGATACTGTTGAGAACAAAGTGGAAGAACGCCGAAATTTTCTGAAAACCGGCGCAGTCGTTGCGGCGGCCACGGTTGCTCCCGGGGTTCTGATGTATGGTGTGGCGCACAGTCGCGCCCCGGAAGAAGCAGCCTCCGGCAATGTGCGCTGGGGGATGTTGATCGACAGCAGCAAGTGTGGAGATGGTTGCAACGATTGCGTAACGGCGTGCAACACCGAAAACGGCTTGTCCGGTGAAACCGGACCGCAGGATACGCAGTACATCCGAAAGCTGGATATCAAGGACCTGCGCAACGGTCGGGTTCACAGCCTGCCGATGCTTTGCCAACACTGTGAAAATCCACCCTGCGTGGACGTGTGTCCGACCGGCGCTTCGATGAAACGCGCCGACGGGATTGTGTTGGTTGATCGTCACATCTGTATCGGCTGTCGCTATTGCATGATGGCGTGTCCTTACAAGGCGCGGTCCTTCGTTCATGAACCGCTGACCGACCAGAATCCCGAAGTGCCGCGCGGCAAAGGCTGTGTCGAGTCCTGCACTTTCTGCGTTCAGCGTGTCGATCGCGACGAAAATCCGGCCTGCGTGGACGCCTGCAATTCGAACGGTCACATGGCGATGTTGTTCGGCGATTTGAATGATCCGCAGAGCCCGGTTTCTTTGGCAATGCAAACTCAGCCGTCAACCGAAGTGCGTGCCGATCTGCGGCTCAATACCGGCGTTCGTTATCAGGGGATCTAACACATGGCGAACGAAAACTGCATTAATCAACAAGAGTGCAAGCCAACCCAGTTCTGGGCGTTGCTGGGACTGGGTGGACTGGTGGTGCTGAGTTCGCTGTACGCGTTCTTCACCTTGGAACATCACGGCCATGTCCTGACCGGCATGAATAATCAGATCGTTTGGGGGCTGCCGCACGTTTTCGCGGTGTTCCTGATCGTTGCCGCTTCCGGCGTGCTGAATGTCGCTTCCATCGGTTCGGTTTTCGGCAAGAAGCTCTACAAGGCCAGAGCGCCTCTGTCCGGCATGCTGGCGTTGTCCATGCTGGCCGGCGGACTCGCGGTGCTGGTGCTGGATCTGGGTCGTCCGGATCGGCTGGTCGTCGCGATGACCTACTATAACTTCAAGTCGATCTTTGCCTGGAACATGATCTTCTACAACGGCTTCTTCGCCATTGTGGGTCTGTACCTGATCACCTTGATGGATCGCAATCTTAAAAGCTACTCCACAACAGTCGGTTTCATTGCCTTCCTGTGGCGTATCGCATTGACCACCGCAACCGGTTCCATTTTCGGTTTCCTGGTGGCGCGAGTCGGTTATAACTCCGCATTGATGGCGCCGATGTTCATCATCATGTCTTTCGCTTACGGCCTGGCGGTATTTTTGCTGGTTCAGACCGTGATGTACAAATGGAACAATCTTGCGCTGGATGAACGCATTCTGATCCGGATGAAGAATCTGCTCGGCGTGTTTATCGCCGCATCGTTGTATTTCACCGTGGTGTTCCACCTGACCAATCTGTATTTCGCCAAACAGTGGGAATTCGAGCGTTTCATCCTGCTTGAGGGTGGTGTCTATACCATGGTGTTCTGGATTGGTCAGATCATCATCGGCGGGATACTGCCATTGTTGCTGCTGTTCAGCCCAGGTGCTCGACATTCAACCGGTATGGTGATGGTCGCCGCATTGCTGGTGATCTTGGGTGGCATGTCACAGATGTTCGTCACGATAGTCGGTGGCCAGGCTTACCCGTTGGTTCTGTTCCCCGGTTACCAGGAAAGCAGCACCTTTTACGACGGGGTGATCAACACCTACACGCCGACGATCTGGGAGTACATGCTGGGCATGGGCGGGGTCGGGATTGCTTTCGTGTTGACGGTTATTGCGGTTCGGGCATTCAAGTTCCTGCCGCAGGATGATTTCAAAGCGCTGGAAACTGACGACGCCTGATACAGATTGACGCCGGAACTCAAAAAGCCGACAAAATTGGTCGGCTTTTTGTTTTGCTGCGGATAAAATCCACTCATGTCGCATCTTTTCATTTCCGCCGCCCACAAGTCGTCCGGCAAAACCACGATTACCCTGGGTTTGTGCCGTGCACTGCGTGAAAGGGGTTTATCGGTACAGGCGTTCAAGAAGGGCCCGGATTACATCGATCCGATCTGGCACGCGCTGGCCAGTGGTCGGCCGAGCTATAACCTGGATTTCCATATGATGCGCGAGGGCGAGATACTCGACTTGTTCGCGCGTCAGGCCGATTGCGCCGATATTTGCTTGATTGAGGGTAACAAAGGCCTCTATGACGGCATGGATGTCGAGGGCAGCAACAGCAATGCCGCGCTGGCGCGACTATTGGGCGCGCCTGTCGTGCTGGTACTTGACAGCGTTGGTGTTACACGAGGTATTGCGCCATTGGTGCTGGGTTATCAAGCATTCGATCCCGAGATCAATATCGTCGGGGTGATACTCAACAAGGTTGGGGGGCCGCGACATGAAGAAAAGCTGCGCGCCGTCATCGAGCGCTACACCGATGTGCAGGTGCTCGGCGCGGTTCGAATGGATGATGAGCTGGCGATTGTCGAGCGTCATCTGGGGCTGATGCCCGCGAATGAGTCGGATCAGGCGGAAACCCGCATCACGGCGATCGCCGATCGGATTCGCGCCCAGGTGGATCTGGATGCCCTGCAAGCCTGCGCTGGCGCTTCTTTTCCACGGCTGGCCAATAACCGTGGTGCTGGCGAGCCGATTTCTCGCATGGTCGCCGGCGTGAAGCTGGCTTACGCCAACGACAAGTCGTTCGGTTTTTATTACCAGGAAGATCTCGATACCTTGCGCCAAGCCGGCGCTGAATTGATCCCGCTGAACACCTTGTCCGACGCGTCCTTGCCGGATGTTGACGGATTGATCATCGGCGGCGGATTTCCCGAGATGTTCATTGCCGAACTGAGCGGCAATCAATCGTTGCGCGGAGCCATCAGCGCGGCGGTGGACGCCGGTATGCCGGTCTATGCGGAGTGTGGCGGCTTGATGTACCTGTCGCGCAGCTTGCGCTGGAATCAGCAGGCCGGCGAGATGGTCGGCGTGATACCTGGCGATGCGGTGATGGGCGCGCGACCGGTGGGGCGCGGCTATGCGGTTCTTGAACAGACCTCGGCCATGCCCTGGCAGACTGGCGAAGCAAGTCATTCCGGATCGTTGCCGGCGCATGAATTTCATTATTCGCATCTGGAAAATCTGCAAACCGACCTGACTTATGCTTACCGAGTCCTGCGTGGGCAGGGAATAGATGGTGTGTCGGACGGTTATGTTCGCAACAATCTGCTGGCTTCGTATTGCCATCGCCGCGGTAGCGGGCCGGATGGCTGGATCGGGCCTTTTCTGTCCGCGGTCAACGCTTATCGAGTACAGCGCGGTGCCGTTCTACAGCGTCTCTGACTGTTTTGCTTAATTGACCATCGGGGCTAGTCTCCATTTTTTGAGAGGAATTGAAATGATCAGTCTGACCAAACAAGCCGCGGATCAAATCCGTACCGCCGCCGCCGATTCCGGTGCTGACAACCTTGGCTTGCGCATCGCCGCGCGGGTCAACGATGCCGGCATGCTGGAGTTCGGCATGGGCTTCGACGAAGAACGCAGCAACGATTCGGCGGTGGATTCCTGGGGCGTGACCTTGTTGATCAACGCGCAATCAAAGCCTTATCTTGATGACGTCACGATCGACTTCGCCGAAGTCAATCCGGGTGAAAGCCGTTTTGTCTTCAGCAAGGCCAGCGCCGGCGGCAGTTGCGGCACGGGTTCTGGCGGCGGTGGTGGCGGTTGTGGTTCCGGTGGTTGTGGTTCCGGCGGCTGCGGCAGCAGCGGCGGCAACTGAGTTGAACAAGCATCGTGTTCGCGGTCTGGATGACGGCGCCATACAAACGGCTTCGATGCACTTTTGTGGGTTAATTGACTGAGCACTATGGACTATTTACCGATTTTCATGGACCTGCGCGGCCGTAACGGGCTGGTCGTTGGCGGTGGCGATGCCGCCGCGCGCAAGGCCAGTCTGATGTTGAGCGCCGGCGCCTGGGTAACGGCGGTATCGCCGCATGCCCTGAGCGAGGCATTCAAAGAGTTGGCCCACACCGACCGCCTGATTCATCGTCAGGAGGTGTTTGCCGAAACGCATCTGGAGGGCGTCGATGTGGTGTTCGCCGCCAGCGAAGACGAGCAACTCGATACGCAAGTGCACGATGCGGCGCGCGCGCGGCATATTCCGGTCAATGTGGTCGATCGACCGAAAGCCTGCTCTTTCATCATGCCTTCGATCATCGATCGTTCGCCGGTGATGGTGGCGGTATCGAGTGGCGGCGAGGCGCCGGTGTTGTCGCGATTGCTGCGCGCCAGACTGGAGACGCTGATTCCGGCGGCATACGGTCGTTTGGCCGCCCTGGCAGGCCGGTTCAAGACTCAGGTGCGAGAGAAGTTGACCACTACCGAAGCGCGCCGCAAGTTCTGGGAAAAGGCGTTGTTGTCGCCGATCTCGGAGATGGTGTTCTCCGGTCGCGAGCAGGAGGCGGAAGCCAGCCTGGCCACGATGCTGGCGGATACCGGCAAGTCGCCGGCGACCGGCGAGGTGTATCTGGTCGGCGCCGGGCCGGGCAACCCGGATCTGCTGACCTTCCGCGCGCTGCGTCTGATGCAGCAGGCCGATGTGGTCGTCTACGATCGTCTAGTCGCGCCGCCGATTCTCGACATGTGCCGCCGCGATGCCGATCGGCTGTATGTCGGCAAGGAGCGTGACAACCACGCCGTGCCGCAGGATGAAATCAACATGGTGCTGGTGCGGCTGGCGAAGGAGGGCAAGCGGGTATTGCGGCTCAAGGGCGGCGACCCGTTCATCTTCGGTCGGGGCGGCGAGGAAATCGAGACCCTGCGTGAACATGGCGTGCCGTTTCAGGTTGTGCCGGCGGTGACCGCCGCGGCCGGTGTCGCGGCCTACGCCGGCATACCGTTGACGCATCGCGATCATGCCCAGGCGCTGATCCTGGTTACCGGCCATCTCAAGGATGGCAGCATGGATCTGGATTGGGACATGCTGTGCCGTCCGAGACAGACCATCGTCATCTACATGGGGCTGAAGGGTCTGGTCACGCTGTGCGACGAAATGAAGAAGCACGGCATGCCCGGTTCGACGCCCGCCGCCATTGTGCAGCAGGGCACCACGCTGAATCAGAAGGTGGTCACCGGCACGCTCGATACCTTGCCGGCGCAGGCCGCGCAGGCCGAGTTGAAGCCGCCTACGTTGATCATTGTTGGCAGCGTGGTCAGTCTGCATGCCAAGTTGAACTGGTTCCATCCCGAACCGGCGGCTGATGATCACTGGCACACCCCGCTGGATAAACCCGCCAGTCTGGGCTGAACTGGACGGACTGTGCGACGATCAGTTGAGCAGATCGCCGAGCAGTCCGGCCTGGCGATTCGCCTGGCGGCTCATGGTCAGGCGTTGGCAACGCGCAATGGCCAGTAGATCCGCCAATGCTTCGTCGAAGCGGTCATTGATGATCAGATAATCGAATTCCAGCGCGTGCGAGATATCCCCGCGCGCCGCCGCCATGCGCCTGGTGATGACTTCGGCGCTATCGCCGCCGCGCCCATCCAGGCGGCGTTGCAGCTCCGCCAACGAGGGCGGCAGGATGAAAATGGATAACGCCGTCGGTATCAGCTTGCGCACCTGCGCCGCGCCCTGCCAGTCGATTTCCAGCAGGATGTCGCGACCCGCCGCCATTTCCGCCTCGATCCAGCGTTGCGACGTGCCGTAGTAGTTGCCATACACTTCGGCGCTTTCGAGAAATTCGCCGCGTCCCAGCCGCGCCTGGAATTCAGCATGGCTGAGGAAATGATAGTCCACGCCATCGACTTCGCCGGGGCGCGGCGCGCGCGTGGTGCAGGAAACCGACAAGCCGATGCCGCTGTCGCGTTCCAGCAGCGCTTTGACCAGGCTGGACTTGCCCGCCCCGGATGGGGCGGAGACGATGAATAGATTGCCGCTCATGCTGTTGTCTCCGGTTATTCGATGTTCTGGATCTGTTCGCGTATCTGCTCGATCAGCACTTTCAGTTCCACCGAGGTCTGGGTGAATTCCAGTGAAGCTGATTTCGAGCCCAAGGTATTGGCCTCGCGATTCAGTTCCTGCATCAGGAAGTCGAGCCGCTTTCCGGCGGCGCCACCGGCGTCCAGCGCCCGGGCGACTTCGTCAAGATGGGTGAGCAGGCGGTCCAGCTCTTCATCGACATCGATTTTTTGCGCGAACAGGATGACTTCCTGATTCATGCGATCGGGATCCAGGGTGTTCTTGTCGGCGGGCAGCAATTCTTCCAGGCGCTTGGCGAGCTTTTCGCGATACGCGCCGACAATTTCCGGGACGCGTGGGCGGATGCGCTCGACATGGCCGCGAATTCCGGCGACCCGATCCAGAATCACCGCCTTCAATTTGTCGCCCTCGCGGGATCGGCTGGCATTGAACTGCGCCAGCGCGCTGTGCAGCAGAGTCTGCGCGGCGACTTGCAGAACTTGCGGTTCGGGGGCGGTGTCGCCGAGCATGCCGGGCCAACGCAAAATTTCGTTGACCGCCAGGGGTTGCGCGCCTGGGAACGCATCGATCGCCGCGCGCGACAACGCTTGCAGTTGGTTCAGCAACGGTGTGTTGAGGCTGCCTGGCAGGGCGGCATCTTCGCGCGGCGTAAAATTGATCCGGCATTCCAGCTTGCCGCGTTTGACCTGATCGCCAATGGTTGCGCGAAAGCCGGGTTCGAGCGCGCGAAAATCCTCGGCCATGCGAAACGTCAGATCGAGAAAACGTGAATTGACGGCGCGCAGTTCGAGCGAAAGTTGGCCGGCCGGCAAATCGCTGGTGTCAACCGCATAACCAGTCATACTGCGTAGCGCATCCCTCACCGGAGGACGTTTTTGTTTGCCATCGGGTCGATTTTCATTCGGGGTTTCTTTCATGATGGGCACGATCTTGGTTATCCTTCATTGATTCCTGACAGCCGCGCAGTTTACTCCGTCGCTATCGCTACCCGCTCATAGCTCATTCATGGCCGCTCAAACCACTGATCCCTTGCCCCACGGCTATCACCTGGGCGACTATGTCATCGATCGTCGCATCGGTGGCGGCGGGTTTTCGCTTGTGTATCTGGGCTTCGACCCCGCCGGGCAACCGGTGGCGATCAAGGAATATCTTCCCGGCGGCGTGGTCAAGCGTGGCGATCAGGGCACAGTGCACCCGGTTTCGGTCGACAAGGAAGCTTCGTTTCGCTACGGCATGAAGTGTTTCTTCGAGGAAGGGCGTTCGTTGGCCAATATTCGCCATCCGAATGTGATCAAGGTGGTGAACTTTTTTCGCGCCAACGATACCGTCTACATGGTGATGAAATACGAACAGGGCAAAACCTTGCAACGACATATCGTCGGCGAGGACGAGCCGATGCGCGAATCCTTCATGCGGCGGGTGTTCATCCAGTTGCTCAACGGGCTGCGCGAAGTCCATGCGCACAAGATCCTGCACCTCGACATCAAGCCATCGAATATCTACATTCGCGCCGATGGTTCGCCGTTGCTGATCGATTTCGGCGCGGCGCGCCACGCGCATTCGCAGGATTTCATGTCTTCACCGATGTACACACCGGGCTTCGCCGCCCCGGAGCAATACAAGCAGCGTGATCGGCTGGGGCCGTGGACGGACATCTACAGCGTCGGCGCCACGATGTACGCCTGCATGACCAAATCCCCGCCACCGCCGGCGGATGAACGGATGGAAAAGGACAAGCTGCAACCTCTGGCCAAAACCCATTCCGGCCTGTATTCGAAGGAGTTGCTGGAACTGGTCGACGCCATGTTGCGCATGAACAATTACGAGCGTCCGCAGAGTGTCTTTTCGGTGCAGAAACAACTCATTAACATGGCCCAGGCCGCGCGATCTCAAAAACCAACCTTGTTCGCGCTGATCAAAGAAAGAATCACCAGGGAATTATGAAATACGTCGTCTATCAGGCCAGTCGGCGCGGCGGTCGTCAATATAACGAGGATCGCGTCGCCTATGCATATACTGAGGAGGCGCTGCTGATGGTGCTGGCCGATGGCATGGGCGGCCACAGCAATGGCGAGATTGCTTCGCAACTGACGGTACAGGTCATCTCGGGCTTGTTCCAGTCGCGCGCCAAGCCGGTATTGAGCGATATGGGCAGCTTTTTGCTGGATGGCATCTATGCCGCGCATGATGCCATCAACGAATACGCGATGCGCAACCGTATGCCCGATCCACCCCGAACCACCTGTGTGGTGTGCGTGGTGCAGAAAGGCATGGCGTGCTGGGCGCATGTCGGTGATTCGCGGCTCTACCATTTCAGTCGCCGCGATGCCCTGTTCCGCACCCATGATCACTCCGCCGTGCAGCAGTTGTTCGATGACGGCGTGATCTGCGAAGCCGAGATGTCCACCCATCCCGACCGCAACAAGCTGTACAACTCGATCGGCGGCTACATGTTGCCCGATATCGAGCTTGATCAGCCGGTCAAGCTGCAGGACGGTGACGTGCTGTTTCTGTGTACCGATGGCGTATGGCCGGAGTTGACCACCTCGGAAATGCTCTCCACGCTGCGCGCCTACCCATTGGAACGCGCGGTCAAGCACATGATGGATCACGCGGAGTTTCGCTCCGGCCAATATGGCGACAATCTTTCCGTGGTCGCCATGCGCTTTGGCGAAGAGCGCTTCGAAGCCGGGGAATTGCTGTTGGGCGACGATCTCGGGCTCGATGGCTTCACCACCCAACTCAAGAATCTTGGCGGCAAGTCCCAGCCCATTCCGCTGACCACGGAGCAGGAGCTCGACCAGGCGATGGCCGATATCCAGGCCGCGCTCGCCAAATATGCCCCTCCCTGAATCCATACCATCGAGACCGACCATGACTCAACCGCAACGTCCTTCCGGGCGCGCCGCCGATCAATTACGCCCCATCCGGCTCACCCGCAACTACACCAAACATGCCGAAGGCAGCGTACTGGTGGAATGCGGCGCGACCAAGGTGCTGTGCACCGCCAGCGTGCTGGAAAAAGTGCCGCCGCATGTGCGCGGCAGCGGCGCCGGCTGGCTGACCGCCGAATACGGCATGTTGCCGCGCGCCACCCATACCCGCGGCGACCG
>JAGUXX010000183.1 GCA_020061585.1 Betaproteobacteria bacterium
CCAGCACCCATTGATCCGGGGAATTGGGTCATTGAAGAACTCGCCTCGGGGCGAGTGGGCCGGTTGTTGTCATTCTGCTACTGGCTTTCACGGTAACGGAAGTTAATGCGGCAGGGCCAGTCTCACAATTATTCCAATAGTTGCACTTTCATCATTTGTTGCTAAAAAGCATTTCCAAGTGAAATGATGCAATTAAGGAGCCTCTGATTAATTCGTGGTTTGCTCATGCCTCGCCCGACAAGTCTTTGATTCGACAGAGCTGGAATTCTGGGTGCGCAGGTTTTTCAGAGCTTCCATAATGTGGCACGTTTGAAATAACAAACACTTCAGATTCCGGAAATTCCCGAATCTCGATATAAGCAATCCCCTGTGCCGTTCGATGCACCGGCACAACAGTTCCAACCAAATAATCCCCGCCATATCCCTGCGGATCACCCGCCTGCGCGGTATTCAGCAAGACCTGCATTTCACTCTCCGGCGGATTCAGTGTGGCGTCCACCAGCACATCACCGCCGCGTGCTTCTGTGCCGTGGCCGTTGACGATGCACAGGACTTCTTCGTCGTCGAGGATGCGCGACCACGCGATGAGTTCTCCCGGGCCATGCACCGCGAACGAGTAGCCGAGGTAGGCAATCGGGCGTGGGTATTGGCGGCCGTGGCGTAGGCAGGGGATTTGTTTGCGCAGTTCGAGCAGGGCGGCGATGCGTCGGTAGCTGGCGCTGGTTGGGTCGAAGCAGTGTTGGCCGGCGCTGCCGAACGGGCCGAAGCCGGGCAGGGTGGGGTCTAGGCCGGCGGTGCCGATTGCCATGCCGGCGCGGCCGCTTTGCCTTGGGTGGGCGGGGCCGAACATGGCTTCGCGCAGGTAGCGGTCGGAGCCTCCCCAGTCGGGCAGCCAGTGGCGTTCGCCGGCTTCCGGGCCGGCCAGGGCTTGTTCAGTGCCGTAGTAGACGCAGGGGATGCCGAGGCTGAAGGCTTGCAGGGCGACGCCGGCCGCGACTTGCTGTTCTGTCGCCGCTTCGCTGGCAAAACGCAGTTTCTGGCCGAACACGTGATCGTGGTCGTCGAGGATGGAGACGTGGCGGTTGCCGAGGTTGCGGTGCGAGCCCATGACGGCGTTGCCGGCATCGAAGCCGTCGAAGAAGGCGCGCGGATGTTGCAGCCCCTTGGCGACGCCGGTCAGGGTGGGGCGCATCTCGCCGATGTCCAGCGCGGCGTTCAGGTTGCGGTCGAGCACGTCCAGGTAGCGGTCCTGGCCGTAGTCGCCGCCGGCGATTTCGCCGACCAGGAAGAAGTTTTCCTTGCCCTGGTTGGCGGCGAATTCCTTGATCGAGCCGCAGAAATTGCGCGCTTCTTCCAGCGATACGTGTTTCAGGGTATCGATGCGGAAGCCGTCGCAGTCGGTCAGCGCGATCCAGTATTTGAAGCAGCGGGCGAGGTCGTCGAGCGTGGTATCGAGGCGGAAGTCGCGCAGCATCAGGAAGTCGCTGCGTTTGTGTTCGGCTTGCGTGTCGTTGATGTCGCCGGCGCCCAGGCTGCCGCAGCCGGCGCGGGTGTAGTGCTCGGCGTCCTGCAATTCGACCGGCCAGACGCCGTCGTCGGGATGCTGGATGGCGGCGATCTCCTGACCATCCTCTCCCAGCCACGCGCCGAACGGATAGCGGCCGGGGTTGTAGTGCGGTTGGACCGCGCCGCCGGGGCTGTTGTGCGGGTACAGCCAGTTTGGGCCGGAGTGGTTGAAGATGATGTCGAGGATGACGCGCAGGCCTTTGCCGTGCGCGGCTTGGACCAGCTCGACCAGTTCTTCCCGAGTGCCGAAACGTGGATCGACGTCGAGGAAGTCCTGCACGCCGTAGCCGTGGTAGTCGTCGCGGTGGCAGCGTTGTTTGAATACCGGGGAGAGCCACAAGGTGGTGACGCCCAGGTGCTTGAGATAGTCGAGTTTGGACGTGACTCCAGCCAGCGTGCCGCCCTGCCAGCGGCTGGCGCCGGATTCGGCCCAGCGATCCCAGCGCCAGGGTTCGCCGTTGGCCAAATCCGGCCGAGCGGCTGCGGGATTGGCGCGGTCGAGCAAGGGCCGGGTGGCTTCGGCGCCATCGCTGAAGCGGTCAACCAGCAGGAAGTAGAGCACTTCGTCGCGCCAATCCACCGGTGAGGCGTGGCTTTGCAGACGGCGCGGCAGTTCGACGTCGACGCGGATGCTGTCCGGGCGCGGCTGGGCGAGCGTTTTCTGGGCGAATGTCATGGCGGTTGTTATGTTCGCTTTCGGTTTTAGGCCGCGCGGCTGGGATGTGGCTGGGAGGCGGCTCGTTTGCCCGAAGCGAGAGCAAACCTCGTGCCGAGGCTGGAACGACCGGGTTACGGTTGTTGAGGCTGCGTTGCCGATCTGCCGTTTCAGCATTTCAGGCGCCGGTCTTAATCGGTTTATTCCATTGCAATCATAGGCATGGGAGACAACACTCACTGAGGAAGCGAATGCTCAGGCGTTGGCTGATGGCCTGGTCAGGCCAATGCGCGGGTGGGTCATTCATACCCCGCTGGACGGGGTTGTCGCGGCTACGCGGGTTGATTTTCACCCAGGGCCGGAGGGCTGTCGTGCGGCTCGTCGCACAACTCGATCAGCCGATCGAAGCGGTAAGCCTCGATCAATTCGTCGATGGCTTCGGCTTCGGCGGGGTGCTCGGCGCGCTGGCTGTCGGCGATCGCGCGGGCGGCGGCGATGTCCAGCATCGCGGCGGCGCGGCCGAGTTCGGCGCGGGTCGCGGAGGGCAGATGCGAGATATCGACCTCTCGTGGGGGTGTGGCGTGAATTTCGGCGTTGTCGGCATAGGTGAAGCGCAGCCCGAGCAAGTCGCTCATGACGCCGAACAGGCGGTTTTCCTCGATGGGCTTGCGCAGCATTTCGTCGCAGCCGCTGGCCAGGATGGTGTCGCGGTCTTCCTGGAAGGCGCTGGCGGTCAGCGCCGCGATGCGCACTTCTCCGCCGCCCGGCAAGGCGCGGATGCGCCGGGTGGCCTGGTAGCCGTCAAGCACCGGCATGCGCATGTCCATCCAGATGAAATGCGGTCGCCAGGACTGGAACACGCTGACGGCTTCGGCGCCGTTGTCGACCGCGCGCACTTGCAGACCGACCCCCTCCAGCAGACGACAGATCAGGTCGCGGCTGTCCGGATGGTCCTCGGCGACCAATATTCGCCAGTTTTGCTGGCCGGGCTCGATGCCGATGACGCGGCCGGGTTGGGTGTGGGCTTCGGGCGCGCCGGCGGCGGCCAGCGGGATGGTGAAGCTGAACGTGCTGCCGTGTCCCGGCGAGCTTTCGACCGCGAGTTCGCCGCCCATCAGATGGACGAATTCGCGGCTGATGGTCAGGCCGAGACCGGTTCCCTCGCCTTTGTTGACGCCTACCTCGGTCTGGTAGAAGGCCTGGAAGATGCGCGTCTGTTCTTCCGCCGCGATGCCGGGACCAGTGTCGCGCACTTCGAAGCGGATATGTCCATCCACCGGATACAGGTGCAGGCTGACCGCGCCGCGGTCGGTGTACTTGACGGCATTGCCCAGCAGGTTGATCAGTACCTGGCGCAGGTGCGGCGCGTCGCCGAGCAGGTAGGGATGCAGTTCGCCATGACATTCGAAGCGGAGGGCTAGCCCCTTGGCGGTGGCGCGCACGCGCAGCATTTCCTCGATGCCGGTCAGGGTTTCGGCGAGGCTGAATACTTCACTGCGCAGGCTGATGCGGCCGGCTTCGATGCGCGAGATATCGAGCACATCGTTGATCAGTGACAACAGGTGCTGGCCGGCCCGTTCGATGGTTGCCAGTTCGCGTCGATGTTCCGCCGCCAGGCTGGTGTCGCGGGTCATGATCTGGGCGAAGCCGAGGATGGCGTTGAGCGGCGTGCGCAGTTCATGGCTCATGTTCGCCAGGAACGCGCTCTTTGCCCGGTTGGCCGCCTCGGCGGCTTCTTTGGCGCGTTGCAGTTCGATGCCGACGCGCTTTTGCTCGCTGATGTCGTGCATGGTCACTACCGCGCCGATCTTGTCGCCCTGATCGTCGTACATGGCCTGGCCGGAAGCGACGATGGTCAATTTCCGGCCGTCGCGGTGTTCGATGACCATTTCCTGGTTCTTGATGATTTCACCCTGATAGGCGCGATACAGCGGGATGTCCTGAGTGCGCATCGGCGTGACGCCATCTTCGTGGAACAGTTGATAGCGTTCGGCCCATTGCTCGGCCGGCAACTGTTCCATATCGATGCCGTGAATCTCGCGGCTTGCGGGGTTGAACAGCGAAAGCTTGCCGTGCTCGTCGCAGGCGATGATGCCGTCGGCGAGGTTTTCCAGTACCGCTTCGACAAAACTGCGTTGGCGGCGCAGCTCGCTGCCGCGTTGCGCGACCAGCTCTTCGAGTTGCTGACGATAGCGCGCCAACTCCGCTTCGCTTTGCTTGCGCGCGCTGATGTCCTGGTTGGCGCCGCGCAAACCCATGCGGCTGCCATCCTCCAGCAACACCGGGCGGCAGGTGTGGCTGATCCAGCGCAGTTCACCGCTCTTGGTGAGGATTCGATACTCTTGCGGCGCGTGCTGGGTGTCGCCGCCATGTTCGTCGAGGTGCGTCTCCCAGCGGCTTCGATCGTCGGGATGGATGACGCGCTCCAGCAACTCCGGATCGGCCTCGAACTCGGCGGCGCTATAGCCGGTGATGGCTTCGCAGATCGGCGAAATGTAGTGGAAAGTGCGTTGATCCTCGCTGCGCCAGTAGGACCAGTCGGTGGCAAACTGGGTGACGGTCTGGAACAGTTCCTTGCTGCGCGCCAGATCGGCTTTCGCCGCCTGCCGCTGCTCCAGCGCGCGCAGCTTGGCGATGCCGAAGCCGATGTTTTCCGCGAGTTCCGCGAGCAGACGGGTTTCGTCCTCGGTCATGGCATCGCTTTGCTCGGTGTCGATCAACAGCACGCCATAGACCTGGTCGCCGGACTGGATCGGCAGCGCGGCGAGCGTTGCTTGAGCCACGTCGACCGGTGCTGATGTCTGGGGGGCGTCGGGCTCGATCAGGTCGATGCGGACCTGGCGGTAGCCGCAGTCTTGTTGGACGATGCGGCTGGCTTCGTCCAGCAACGTCGCTTCGTCGACGGCGCGAGCCACCGCCTGGTTGCTCAGGCTGAGGGCGCGGTAGGCGCGGTTGAGCCGCTCCAGGTCCAGTTGAGCGCGGCGACGCTCGCGGACTTCCGCTTCGAGCGCCATGACGGTGTCGCGCAGCCGCTCGGTCATGCTGTTGAAACTGCGCGCCAGTTCGCCGATCTCGTCGTTGCTGTCGACGCCGACGCGGCGTTGCAGATCGCCATCGCGGATCGCCCGCGCGGTTTGCGCCACCGCGATGATCGGCTGGCTGATGCGCCGCGACAGCGGCACGCCGATGGCGAACACGCCGAGCAGGGTGATCAGGATGACCACGCCGCTGATCAGGATGCCGTTGATCGCCGGTTGCAGCACGTTGCGCACTTCGTGCTCGGCGACGACGCGGAAGGTCCGCTGCCCGAGTTCGAAGGAATGCACCGCCACGAACGCGTCTTCACCATCCAGCCCGGGTTGGCGGCGCTGCTCCGGGCGCGCCGCGAAGCGCGTTTCGCGCAGCACGATGGAGGGGTTGCGGTGAGCAATGACGCGGCCCTCCGCGTCGAGGATGTAGACATCTTCCCCTTTGGCCAACTCCAGGCCGGCGACCAAGTGCCAGATCGGCTTGCAGCGCACTTCCGCGACGATCGCGCCGGCCAGGCGGCCGCTGCGAAAATCGCGCACCGGCAGCGCCAGCAGCAGCAGCGGCTCGTTGTTGTCGGGGTCGAGATAGATCGGGCCATACACCACCTCACCGCTGCTGGCCGCCGCCCGGAACGCGGCATGGAAGGCGGGCGGGGGAGGGTGATCACGCGCCAGCAAGCGGATGTTCGACAGATGGAGCGACTGCTTGCCGGCGGCATCGATAAACGCCACCTCGCGATACAGGCTGCGCGTCGCCAGGATGCGCGACAGGGTCTGACGACGCGCTTGCGGGTCCGCGACGGCGAAATCGGAGACCCGTACGCTACTTTCCAGGATGGACTGGAAATTGCGCATGTAGGCCTCGGTCTGCACCGCGACTTGCCGCGCCATATCCTGCTTATGCGCAAAGGCTTCATCCACGCCGTGTTGATAAGCGCGCCAGCCCAGCACCGAGCCGGCCAGCAGCAGGGGCACGGTGGCCAGGCCGATCAGCGCGGTCAGCAGGCGTCGGCGCAGGCTGAAAAATGATTTCATCGCGGCAGGCATGGGCGGGTGGTTTATTCGCGCACGATACGCTCGGCCTGCAACAGCATGGCATCGGGGATGTCGATGCCGATCCGACGCGCCGTGGCGAGGTTTAAAGAGAGCACGTTTTCGGCCATCTGCACCGGCAAGTCGCCAGGGCTGACGCCTTTGATGATCTGCTCCGCCAGATGCGCGGCCTGCTGGCCGATCTCGCCATGCACGAAACCATAACTGAACAGCGCGCCCGCCTCGACCTGGATCAGGCTGGGCGCGCTGAGCGGCAAACGCCGCCGCAGCGCAAACTCGACGAACAGTTCGATATGCGATTCGATGCTGCTGTCGCGCGGCAGAAAGATCGCGTCCACATCGGCCGGCAAGGCGGCCAGGGCGGCAATTATCTGGCTCGCGCCGCGCAGCGGTTGCGCCAGCAGTTCCACGCCCAGCCCGGGGGCGGCGGCGCGGATCAGTGTCAGCGTGGCGCGGGCGCTGTTGTCCTCCGGGGTGTACGGCACTAAAACTCGGCGCGCGCGCGGCGCGATCTCGCGCAGCCAATGCAGTCGCAGATCATCGCCAGTGGGCAGGCGCACGCCGGTGATCTGGCCGCCTGGATGCTTGAGGTTGTCGACTATGCCGGCTCCGAGCGGGTCATTGACCGGCGCAAACACCACCGGGATGCCGCTTTCCCGGGTCATCCGTTGCACCGCCTGGGTGGCGGGGGTGCTGGAAACCATGAAAAGATCAGGTCGCGCGCGCAGATGCGTCTGGATGATCGCGTCCAGGCGATCGATGCTGCCCGCCGGGCCTTCATCGAGATAACGGATGCGTTCTCCATCGCGATAACCCGCCGCCGCCATGGCCGCTTTGAAGCCGGCCACCGTTTGCGCGTCCACCGTGGTCAATTGCACCAGCGCGATCTGAACCGGCGGCGCTGGCTCGGGCGTCGCCCAGGGGCGCCAGAGCAGCACCGCCGCCGTCAGCATGGCCGCCGGCAGAAGCAGGGCTATGAGTGGAAAGACGATCTTTTTCATTGTGCGGCATCCTGTTGCCGCTAAATCATGAATCTGTATTCGGTTGGTTGACTACAGCGAGCGGTGCATGGCAGTGATTAAACCCGATTATTACCAGCATAGCCGACTCTGACGCCGATCAAGTTTCAACGTGAATAAACCTCATGCTGATCGGCATTGATGCGGCGATGCACCAGCCCTTGCGCTTCGAGTCGGGACAGGGCGTGTTGCACGCTGCGAACATCGACACACCACGCCGTCGGCAGCCACCATTTGGCGATGCCTTCAACGGTGTCGGCGGCATCCGGGTGGCTATGCAGATAGCGCAGGATGGCATCGACGATGGGGGTGAGGTGTTCATCCTGAGATTGCATGCCTGCGCTCCTCGACGTGATGAGCGGGGTGGGCGAAGTCATCGGCCCGCCGCCGTGGATCACACCGATGCAACCGGCATGCCAAGCACATTGGTCGGGACGCCAGGTCTGGCGTTGACGGCGCAACAAGCAGGTTGGCGGCCCTTGCCGGGCGACAGATGCGTGATTTTCGCCAGGCGTCTTGACCGGTCTTAGGGCGGGAAACGTTTAACCCGCTCGGGTGGCGATGGCGAACAGGCGGGTCCGCGCCGACCCGCTATCTAGTGTGGTGTTGCACACTAGTGTGGTGTTGCACGCTATCCGGCCCATAAAACGGCGGCTTTTCCCGCCATGCGTCGTTGCGGCCCCTTGCCGTATACCCCATACGGCGGCG
>JAGUXX010000254.1 GCA_020061585.1 Betaproteobacteria bacterium
CCGACAGGCCGGGCCGGGTCGAACGGACGCGCCAGCGCGGCGCCGGCCAGAATGCCGCCGAGCAGGCCGCCGATATGCGCGGCATTGTCGATGCCGTCGATTTGCAACCCCAGCACGATGGTGATCACCGAAAACACCAGCGCGCCCCAGAACAGCCATTTGAATTCACGCGGATGCAGATGCGCGCGTTCGCGCCAGATGAACACCATCAACGCGCCATAGACGCCGAAAATCGCCCCCGATGCGCCACCGGAGACGGCGCGGTCGCCCTGCGCGACCAGCGACAGCAGGTTGCCGCTCAGGCCGGCGCAAAAATAGATCAGCGCGAATCGCGCCGGGCCGTACATGCGTTCCGCGAGTCGCCCGCCATCCCACAGCGACAGCATGTTCATCGCCAGATGAAACACGCCGAAATGCAGGAACAGCGCGCTGCCCAAGCGCCACCATTCGCCATCCTTGGTCGCCGGGCCGAAATTCGCCCCCCAAGCCAGTTGAATGTCGTTGCGGGAATGCCAGAACCCGGCGCCATGCCAGAGCATCAGCGCGAAGATCAGCAGGTTGGCGGCAACCAGCGCTTGGGTGACCGGCACGCGCGCGACGCGTTGCACGAGCTGCTGCATCAATGGCGGTGACTGGGCGTTCAAGAGGTTTCGTTTCAATGGCTTCAGGCAAGGACGACAAGCATACCGCCGGATCGAAATGGGTGTCGGCTAGCGTACGCGGAATGCGATGAGTTAATGTTGCGCCCGAACTCCATTAACGACGTATTCACCATGACCGCTTCCGCCACCGACAATTCCTCGATACACATCCAGCAACTGATGGACAGCAGCGGCGTGCGCTTCGGCACCAGCGGCGCGCGCGGCCTGGTCGCGGACATGACCGCCGAAATCTGCTACGCCTATACGGCGGCGTTTCTCCAGGTCATCGGCGCGGCGGACGGCAGCCGGGTCGCGTTGGGCATGGATCTGCGCCCGAGCAGTCCGGATATCGCCCGCGCCTGCGCGGCGGCGATCCGCGATGCCGGCCTGCAAGCCGATTTCTGCGGCGTGCTGCCGACGCCGGCGCTGGCCTATTACGCCCAGGAAAGCGCTATTCCGGCGATCATGGTCACCGGCAGCCATATTCCGTTCGATCGCAACGGCATCAAGTTCTATCGCGCCAGTGGTGAAATCACCAAGGCCGATGAAGTCGGCATCTCGGCGGCGCGCGTCACCTTGCCGGCGAAACCGCGGCTTGAGCCGTTGCCGGCTTTGAATACGCAAGCCCGCCAGCTCTATGTGGATCGCTATCTGAACTTCTTCCCGGCCAGGGTGCTGGCCGGCATGCGTCTGGGCTTCTATGAACATTCCAGCGTCGCGCGCGACCTGTTTCACGAACTCCTGCAAGGCCTCGGCGCCGAGGTCATCTCGCTCGGCCGCACCGACCAGTTCGTGCCGATCGACACCGAAGCCGTCGCCGCCGCCGACATCGAACAGGCGCAACGCTGGGCCGCCGAGCATGGTTTCGATGCCATCCTGTCCACCGATGGCGACGCCGACCGGCCCTTGCTGGGTGATGCCGAAGGCAACTATCTGCGCGGCGATGTGGTCGGCATCCTGTGCGCCCAGGCGCTGGGCGCGGAAGCCGTCGCAACGCCGGTCAGCAGCAATACCGCGCTGGAAAAGTGCGGCAGTTTCGCGCGCGTGGCGCGCACCCGCATCGGTTCGCCCTATGTCATCGAGGGCATGGAAACGCTGATCCGCGATGGCGCCCGGCAGGTCGTCGGCTTCGAAGCCAACGGCGGCTTTCTGGTCGGCTCGCCGCTCGAAAAACACGGTCGCGGTCTGCAACCCTTGCCGACCCGGGACGCCGTGCTGCCGATCATCGCCTTGCTGGCGCTGGCGCGCGAACGCGGTGTGCCGGTCGCGCAACTGCCCGCCAGCCTGCCGCCGCGCTACACGGCCAGCGACCGCATTCAGAATTTCGCCACCGCAAGCAGCCGGGAATTGCTGCAACAACTGGCCGACTCGGAGGCCGCGCTGCGTGACTTCCTGGCGCCGCTGGGCGTGGCGCCCGCAAGCATCGACCAGACTGACGGACTGCGCATCACCTTGGACAACGGCGAAATCGTGCATCTGCGACCTTCCGGCAACGCGCCGGAACTGCGCTGCTATGCCGAGACCGCCAGCCAGACGCGGGCTGGCGAACTGGCCAACGCCTGTCTGGATCGGGTCAAGAGCACGCATCGCGGTTGACGCGCAACCGCGCCATTCCAAAGGAATGCTTGGGCTTTACAGCGCCTGGCAATTAAAATCGCCAACCTACCCTGCTGTCAGGTTGATCCGCATTGCGGACAACAACCTGCGCGACCAACACGCGAATACATCCAATATCCGGGATAAATCAACACCAGTCATGCCGAAAACAGAGACCAAACCAACCGAGGACATCGATCCGCGCGCGCCCAAGGACTTCGAAAGCGCCCTGAAGGAACTCGAAGCGCTGGTGTTCGATATGGAAAACGCCGACCTCGGTCTGGAAGACTCTTTAGCCGCCTACCAGCGTGGCATGCAACTGTCGAGTTTCTGCCAGAAGAAACTGGAAGATGCCGAAGCGCGGATCAAAGTCCTCGAAAACGGCGTGCTGAAGGACTATCTTCCGCGAGGGCGTGATGGCAACCACCGCAATGCCTGATTTCGCCGCCTGGTCACGTCAGGTTCAAGCCGGCATGGAAGCCTCGCTGGCGCGATTCCTGCCGGATGCCGCGATCGAGCCGTGCCGACTGCATGACGCGATGCGCTACGCCACGCTCGGCGGCGGCAAGCGGATCCGTCCGATGCTGGCATACGCCGCCGGCGAAGCGATCGGCGCCGATGCGGCGCGCGTTGAACATGCGGCTTGCGCGGTCGAACTGATCCACGTCTATTCGCTGACCCACGACGATCTGCCGTGCATGGACGACGACGATCTGCGGCGCGGCAAGCCGACCTGCCATGTCCAGTACGACGAAGCCACCGCGCTGCTGGTGGGCGACGCGCTGCAAAGTCTCGCCTTCGAACTGCTGGCCGCGCCCGAAGCCAGCACGGATCCGGCGACCCAAGTGGCGATGCTGGCGCTGCTGGCGCGCGCCTCCGGCTCGCGCGGCATGGCC
>JAGUXX010000145.1 GCA_020061585.1 Betaproteobacteria bacterium
CCCGGCGCATGCGCGAGCGGCGGAGGCGGCCTGGGTGGCGCGGCGCATCTCCGAGATCGTCGGCAGTCTGCAAATCGACGCGGCTGAACCCCGCCCCGCCCGATTCGGCGACATCCTGTTGCTGTATGCCAACCGGCGTGATCTGCGGGTGTTCGAGGATGCCTTTCGTCAAGCCGGCATTCCCTATCTGAATGATCGTCGCGGCGGCCTGCTGGAAACCCTGGAAGTCGATGACCTGCAATGTCTGCTGACCGTGCTGGCGACACCGTACGACGATCTGGCGCTGGCGCAGTGCCTGAAATCGCCACTGTTCGGCTTCGCCGATGATGATCTGAAATACCTGGCGCGCGGCGAGGGGCCGTGGTGGCGGCGACTGGCCGACTGGGCCGCAAAAGCCGAGCATACCGCCACGCCGCCGCGGGTCGAGCGCGCCGCGCGGCTGCTCGCCGATTGGCGTGGCCTGTCCGGCAACCTGCCGGTGCACGATCTGCTGGACCGGATTTTTCATCAGGCCGAGGTCGCGCAACGTTACGCCGCCGCCGTGCCGGAGCGGCTGATCCCGAGCGTGCTGGCGAATCTGCAAGGCTTTCTGGCATTGTCGCTGGAACATGCCGGCGGACGTTACCCCAGCCTGCCGCGGTTTCTCGAAGAACTGCGCCAGTTGCGCGCCCAGGTCGGCCGAGGCGCCGATGACGGCCCGGATGAACCGTCGCCGGCCAGCGGTGATGCCGTGCGCATGCTGACCATCCATGGCGCCAAAGGCCTGGAAGCGCCGATCGTGTTTCTGCTCAAGGCCGACCAGAACAGCCGCCCCGATCCGGCCTATGGCGTGCTGCTGGACTGGCCGCCCGACGCCGACCGGCCAGCGCACTTTTCGCTGCATGGCGGCAAAGACTGGCGCGGCCCCGGGCGTGACGCGCTGTTCGCGCACAACCGCGAGCAGGCCGCGCGCGAAAGATTGAACCTGCTGTATGTGGCAATGACGCGGGCCAGCCAGGCGCTGTTCATCAGCGGTCTGGGCGAGGCCGAGGCTGGCGAGGAGTTTGACGCGAATGCGGGTGATAACTGGCTGGAACTGGCCGAAACGGCATTGCGGCGCAGCGACCTGCACGAGCAACCGGAAATGCTTTGGCTTGATCCCGCGTCGGCTGACCGCACAGACGCCGCAATCCAGCAATCTATCGCCAGCCAGCGCCACAGCCCGCCAAACCAGGCGCTGCCGGCCATCGGCTGCCGCATCGAGGCCGGCGGCGCTGAAGCCGATTTCGGCATCCAGGTGCATGGCTGGCTGCAAGGACTGTGCGAGGGCTGGCCGCGCGCGACGATGATCGCGCGCTTTGTCGGCGATGCCGCCACCGATGAAACGGCGCTGCGGCGAATCGAATCCACCGCGCTGCGCATCCATGGCATCGCGGAACTGGCCGCCGCGTTCGACCCGAGCCGGCATCTGCGCGCCTATAACGAACTGGAGTTCATCGATGCCGACGGTCGTGTGGCGCGCATCGATCGGCTGGTGGAGTTCGACACGGAAATCTGGCTGCTGGATTACAAGACCGGCGGCCTGGCGGAAGCCGATCTGGCGCTGCGCTCCTTGCCGCACCTGGAACAGATGGCCGGCTACCGCGCCGCCGCGCTGAATCTGTTCGCCGGCAAGCCGGTGCGGGTGGCGCTGGCCTATGCCGACGGCCGCGTTTACTGGCTCTGAGCCGCGCGGTACTCCGCCGCCAGGCGCGCGTAATTCGCGGCCTGATAGGCAAAATAAGTCAGTTCCTCCTCGGTCAAGCGTCGCACCTGTCGCGCCGGACGGCCGAGATACAGCCAGCCGCCGGCCAGCACCCGGCCTTCCGGCACCAAGCTGCCGGCGCCGAGCAGCACGCGCGGTTCGAGCACGGCGTTATCCATCACCAGCGAGCCCATGCCGACCAGGCATTCGTCGTGGATCCGGCAGCCATGCAGGATCACCGCGTGGCCGATGGTGACATCGCGGCCGACGCTCAGCGCCGCGCCGGCCGGGCTATGCCCGCCTGGGTGCGTGACATGCAGTATCGTTCCGTCCTGGACGTTGGAACGCGCGCCGATACGGATGCTGTTGACGTCGCCGCGAATCACCACGCCCGGCCAGACCGACGCCGCCGCATCGATTTCGACATCGCCGATGATCGTGGCGCTGGCATGCACGAACACGTTGTCGGCGATTTTTGGGGTCATGCCCCGATAAGATTCGATAGCCATGTGGCGCAACTTTTAGACTGGAAATAATTCACAATGGCCGCAAGTATATAAGCCCGCTCAGCCTCTCTCTCAGGACATGTCATGAATCCCCTGCTCGACTTCACCGGTCTGCCGCGTTACAGCGAAATCCGTCCCGAACACGTCACCCCCGCCATCGATGAACTGCTGGCGCAAAGCCGCGCCGCCACCGCGCGGGCGGTGGATGCCGCGACGCCGGCAAGCTGGGCCGCCTTCGTCGAACCGATGGACGACGCCAACGAACGCCTGTCGCGCGCCTGGGGCCAGGTTTCGCATCTGCATTCGGTGCTCGACAGTCCGGAACTGCGCGCGGCATACAACGAGAACCTGCCCAAGATCACCCAGTTCTACGCCGAACTGGGGCAGAACCTGGCGCTGTTCCATCAATACAAGGCGCTCGCCGCCGCCCCGGAATTCGCCACTTTGTCGCCGGCGCGCAAGAAGATCATTGAAAACGAGCTGCGCGATTTCAAACTCGGCGGCGCCGACCTGCCGGAAAACCAGAAGCCGCGGTTCATGGCGATCCAGGAAGAACTGTCCCGGTTGTCGGCCAAATTCGAGGAAAACCTGCTCGACGCGACCAATGCCTGGTCGAAATTCATCGACGATGAAAACGATCTGCGCGGCCTGCCCGACGACGCCAAGGCGATGTTCAAGGAAATGGCCGAAGCCGACCCGGCATTGGCCGACACCCCGGGCTGGAAGCTCAATCTGCAAGCGCCGTCGTTCATGCCGATCATGCAGTACTGCGAAAATCGCGCGCTGCGCGAGGAGATGTACCGCGCCTACACCACGCGCGCCTCGGAATTCGGCGCGACGGAACTCGACAACACGCCGCTCATCGCCAGCATCCTGGCGTTGCGCGAAGAAGCCGCGCAGATGCTCGGCTTCGACGCCTATGCGCATGTATCGCTGGCCGCCAAGATGGCCGACAGCCCGGCGGAAGTGCTCGACTTTCTGCATGAACTGGCCAATCGCGCCAAGCCTTACGCCGAACAGGACATGGCGGAGTTGCGCGATTTTGCCGCCCGCGAACTCGCCCTGCCCGATCCGCAAGCCTGGGATATCGCCCTGGTCAGCGAGAAACTGCGCGAAGCGCGTTATGCCTATTCCGATCAGGAAGTGAAGCAGTATCTACAGGAGCCGCAAGTGCTGGCCGGTTTGTTCCGGGTCATTTCGACGCTGTACGGACTGGACATCCGTGCCGACAGCGCGCCGGTCTGGCACGAGGATGTGAAATTCTTCTCGCTGCGCGATGCCGCCGGCGAACTGGTCGGCCAGTTCTACCTGGACCTGTACGCCCGCGACACCAAACGCGGCGGCGCCTGGATGGATGACGCGATCACCCGTCGCCGCCTGGCTTCCGGAATTCAAACGCCGGTGGCCTATCTGAACTGCAATTTCACCCGTCCAGTGGGCGGCAAACCGGCGCTGCTCACGCATGACGACGTGATCACCCTGTTCCACGAATTCGGCCACGGCCTGCACCATCTGCTGACCAAGGTCGAGGATCTCGGCGTGTCCGGCATCAGCGGCGTGGAATGGGACGCGGTGGAACTGCCGTCACAATTCATGGAGAACTTCTGCTGGGAATGGGAAGTGCTGAAACACATGACCAGCCATGTCGACAGCGGCGCGCCGCTGCCCAGGGCATTGTTCGACAAGATGCTGGCGGCGAAGAATTTCCAGGCCGGCATGCAGACCCTGCGCCAGATCGAATTTTCGCTGTTTGATATGCACCTGCATTTCGACCTGCGCCCCGGCCAGACCGCGCTGGAATTGCTGCGCGAAATCAGAAAACGCGTCGCGGTGCTGATCCCGCCGGACTACAACCGTTTCCCGAACAATTTCTCGCACATCTTCGCCGGTGGTTACGCGGCCGGTTATTACAGCTACAAATGGGCGGAAGTCCTGTCCGCCGATGCCTACAGCCTGTTCGAGGACGAAGCCGCCAAGGGCACCTGGGGGGTGCTCAACCCGGAGGTCGGACATCGCTTCTGGAGCGAGATCCTGGCGCAAGGCGGCGCGCGTCCGGCGATCGAGTCGTTCAAGGCGTTCCGCGGCCGCGAACCGACCATCGACGCGTTGCTGCGGCATAACGGCATGGCGTGACCGTCACCCCGGCGCGGGCCGGGGTCCGGAAGCTGTTGGCCCCGTCCGAGTGTTTGTCAACACCCTGCTAGAATGTCCCCGCATTCAACAAGGAGAGAGACCATGTTCAGGGGCCTGATATACCTGTTATACCTGTTGCTGCTCGCCAGTCCCTACACCCAAGCCGGCGAAGTGTTTCGGTGGACCGATGCACAAGGCAAGGTGCACTATTCCGACCAGCCGCCGCCGCCCGGCGCGCAGTCCGCCCGGATCAAGGGCAAAGCCAATGTGATCGATGTCGACAAGGAGTCCTACGAGACAAGGCTTGCCCGCGACCGCAATCCGGTGGTGCTGTTCGTCAGCAATTGCGGCCCGATCTGCGATCAGGCGCGCGAGCATCTGGACCGACGCGGCGTCAGTTTCACGATCAAGGATCCCACCAAGGAACCGGAAATCGCGGTGGAACTGAAACAACTGATCGGGGTGCTGGAAGTCCCGGTGATCGTGGTCGGCAAGACCCATACCAAGGGTTTCGATGCCAGTTCCTGGGACAGTCTGCTGGATACGGCGGGTTATCCCAGAACGCCGCTGATCCCCCCCCGGAGCAGACCGGCCAGCCCGCCCTGACAATTTTATCTACCCAGCCACAGGAACCATCCCATGCATCGCTTAGCAGGCTGGCTCGGGCACCGCACGCCCGATGCCGCACCAACCCTGGAGCGGATGCTGTCGCATTGCAGCGTCACGCGCCCGGCCCACACCCATACCGACCCGGACTGGGGCATGGCGTCCAACTTGCCGCTGGCGATCGAAGACCATCTGGCCGCGCTGATTACCGGTCGGCCGCGCTTCACCGATCACGAACTTCAGGCGCGGCCGGCGGCATCGGCGTTGCTTGAATTGTGGCGGAGACATGGTCGAGACGCGGCGAAACATATCCACGGCAATTTCGCGCTCGCGGTGCTGGATCGGCAGGACAACAGCGTGTTCCTGGCGCTGGATCGCATCGGCGCCGAAAAGCTGGCGTTCGCCGCCAGCCCGCAAGGCATGGTGTTCTCCAGCCAGGCCGACATGGCGGCGGCGCATCCGGCGGTGGGCAATGAACTCGACCCGCAAGGCCTGTTCAATTACATCTATTTTTTCCAGGTCCCCGCCCCCGGCAGCATCTTCAAGGGCGTGGAAAAGCTGCTTCCCGGGCAATGGGCCTATTGGCAACACGGTGAGTTGAGTCGCGGCTATTATTGGGCGCTGCACTACCGCGACACACCGCGACATGATTTCGCCGCCCTCTCCGGGCGCTTCCACACGCTGCTGCGCGACAGCGTCGCGCGCGCCAAAGGCGATGACGATGTCGCCGCGTTCCTGTCCGGCGGCACCGACAGTTCGACGGTCTGCGGCGTGCTCAAGGAATTGACCGGTCAGGTCAAGACCTTCTCCATCGGTTTCGATTCGGACGGCTTTGACGAGATGGAATATGCCCGTCTCGCCGGCAAACGCTTCGGGCTGGAGATGACCGAGTACTACGTCCAGCCGGCCGACATCGTCGAGGCCATACCCATCATCGCCAGCCATTACGACGAGCCTTTCGCCAACGAATCCGCCGTGCCGACCTACTTCTGCGCCAAATTGGCCGCCGAACAAGGCTTCAAGGTCATGCTGGCCGGCGATGGTGGCGACGAAATATTTGGTGGCAACGAACGCTATGCCAAGCAAAAAGTGTTCGAACGCTACCACCAGATTCCCGCGCTGCTGCGCAAGGGCCTGATCGAGCCTCTGGCGCATCTGCCCGGCCTGTCGGCGCTGCCGCCGGTACGCAAGGTGCAGAGCTATATCCGGCAGGCCAACATGCCGTTGCCGGAACGCATGGAGTCGTACAACTTCATCTATCGACAGCCGCTGAACGAGATGTTCACCAGCGAGTTTCTGGCGCAGGTCGATAGCCAGATGCCCGGCGCCTTGCTGAAGGAAGTGTACGACCGCGCCGATTCCGGTTCCTACATCAACCGCATGCTGCATCTGGACATCAAATTCACGCTGGCCGACAACGATTTGCGCAAGGTCGGCGCGATGACCGAAGCCGCCGATATCGATGTGCGTTATCCGCTGCTCGACGACGCGATGATGGATTTTTCCGGCGAAGTACCGCCGGACTGGAAAGTGAAAGGCCAATACCTGCGCTGGTTCTTCAAGACCGCGCTGAAGGGCTTTCTGCCCGACGAAATCATCGACAAGAGCAAGCATGGCTTCGGCCTGCCGTTCGGGGTCTGGGCCTGCGAATACGCGCCGCTGAAAGAGCGCATCGACATCAAGCTGGCGGCGCTGAAGAAACGCAACATCCTGCAACCGGCCTACATCGACCACATCCGTGAGGAGCACCTGACCGGACACGCCAGCTATTTCGGGCGCGCGGTGTGGATGCTGATGATGCTGGAAGAGTGGCTGGAGGCGAAGGGGCTGTAAGCGGGTTGTAAAGCTTCAGACCAGCACTTCCGCCGGCGCCGGGTGACCGAGGAAGGCGGTTGGACTGGCGGTCAGGCCGTAGGCGCCTGATTGCAGCACCACTATCAGGTCGCCTATCTGGGCGTGGCCAACGGGCATGTTGTCACCCAGCACATCCAGCGGCGTGCACAGACGGCCGACCACGGTCGCGTTGCAAACCGCATCGCACGCTACCCGGTTGCCGACCAGCAGCGGGTAATTCTTGCGCAGTACCTGACCGAAGTTGCCGGAGGCGGCTAGATGCTGATGCAGCCCACCATCGGTGATCAGAAAAACCTGGCCGCGCGAGACTTTTCGGTCGAGTACCCGCGACACATAGACACCCGCTTCCCCAACCAGATAGCGCCCAAGTTCGATGACGAATTCGGCTTCGGGAAAATCGCGCCGCGCGGCCGGCATCAGGCTGGCCAGATGTTCTCCGATGGCGCTCAGGTCTAGCCGCTGATCACCGGGAAAATAGGGAATTCCGAAGCCGCCGCCCAGATTCAGCAGGCGAATCGGCGTCGGCGCGTGCCGCGCCAATCGCCGCGCAAGATCAAGTGTGCTGCGTTGAGCTTCCTTGATCGCCTCGGCTTTCAGGCTTTGCGAGCCGGAAAAGATATGGAAGCCAAGGAATTCGAGCGGCAGTTCGCGCAGGCGGGTCAGCATTGCCGGAACACGTTCTGCATCGACGCCGAACGGTTTCGGACCGCCGCCCATCTTCATGCCGGAAGATTTGAGCTCGAAATCCGGGTTAATCCGCAGCAGCACTTTGGTACGCAATCCGGATGCGGCGGCAATCCGCGCCAATCGCTGCATTTCCTGTTCGGATTCCAGATTGACGACTATGCCCGCATTGGCCGCGGCGCGCAGTTCGTCATCGCCCTTGCCCGGCCCGGTGAAACTGATCCGCGCCGGTGGCATCGCGGTTTCCAGCGCGACCCGCAACTCTCCCGCCGAGGCCAGATCAAAGCCATCGACCAACCCGGCCATGAGCCCCACCAGCGCCGGCATCGGGTTGGCCTTGATCGCGTAATGCAGATGGATATCCGCCGGCATCGCCTGGCGCAATTCCGCGACGCGCCGCCCGATCATGCCGCTGTCGTAGGCGTAAAACGGAGTCCCGCCGATGCGTTTGGATAGTTCGGTCAGTGACTGCCCCCCGATCCGCAACTGGTTTTCGCATACCGGAAATAGATGCGGGACATGCACCGGCAGGTTCATCTCGACTCAGTGAAACAAGTGTTATTCGGCATGATGACTGTTATCCGCGATTTTGCCCTGACTGATGCTGTGTGAGTCAACGACACCAACTACCCCTACAATACTCCCGCAATATCACTCCACCACCGCAGATACCCTTACCTGACCATGTCTACTTCAGAAAGCGTCAAGATGCTGCTTGCCCAAACCCTGCAAATTGGCGCGCATGCCGAGGCCCTGACAAGGGAATCAGCCCTGCTCGGCGCACTGCCCGAGCTGGACTCGATGGCGGTAGTCACCCTGCTCACCGCCATGGAAGAGTACTTCAACATTACTGTGGAGGACGACGAAATCAATGCTGATACGTTTGCGACTTTCGGCAATCTGGTTGATTTTGTCGACGCTAAATTACACTGACGGCATACTTGATCAGGCTGCAAAGCGCAGTTTGCTCCACATCCATGATTCCTAGGAGCCTGTCGGACTTTGGTCGTCGATAGTGAGAACTGGTCCCGGCGAGCTCATTTTTTGCCGGATTCGCCGCCGCATGGTTGCTCCATGGGGCAAGAGGCCGGTGAAAAATGGACCGCTGCGGCCGGTTTCCCGCTTTTATCCCCGGGACTTTGCAGCCGACGATTCCAAAATCCGACAAGCTCCTAGGCCAATCAATGCATACATCGAATACTTGAGGAATACGCCATGATGTCCCCTGCGAACACTGCTTGGGTCAAAGCTGCATTGGTATTGGTCGGCCTATGGCTGGGCCTTGTTTTAATCCTGCATCCTTCGTTCCAGAATATGGCGGCAATCTGGGGTGGGTCCACTGACACCTACTCCTATGGCTATGTCATTCTGCCTATCAGTCTCTGGCTATTGTGGCGCGAGCGGCATTATCTGATGAGGATACAAGCTGCTCCAGACTGGCGTGCTCTTATATTGGTATTCGCATTCGCCATGATCTGGTTACTGGCGCGCATCTCTGGCGTCCAGGTTCTGGAGCAATATGCATTTGTGGCAATTGCAATTTCCTTGGTGCCTCTCAGCTTTGGCTGGGCCTGGTTCCAGCATGCACTGTTCCCATTTCTGTTTCTGTTGGTCATGGTGCCAAATGGGGACTTTCTTCTTCCTTCGTTGATAGAGTACACGGCAGACTTTACGACTTTCTTTGTACAGGCCGCGGGGGTGCCCATTTTCAGAGATGGCCCTTATCTTTCGTTGCCCACGGGTGAATGGCAGGTAGTTGAGGCCTGCGGAGGGCTAAGGTACCTGACAGCATCGATTACGCTAGGCCTTTTGTACGCCTATCTGACCTACCGTACGTTTTGGAAACGGCTCGCTTTCTCGGTTGCCATCATAGTCGCGGCCCTGCTTGCCAACGGTTTGAGAGCTGTCATGATTGTTTTGGTAGGCCATTACTCGAATATGACGATGATGATCGGCGAGGATCATATCTGGTTTGGTTGGGGCTGGTACGGGGTCGTGATCCTGACAATGTTCTGGATAGGCTCTTTTTGGCGGGAGGACCCGGAGCCATTGCCTTCTTCAGGTGTAAATGTAGTCGAACCGCGTTCCTCGGTGGCGGTCGCTGTGGTGGCACTGGCTGGACTGGCTTTGTTTCCCCTATGGGAAAACAGCATGACCGAGCGAACCGGCACCATCCCGGCCCTGAACGCGCCAGGAGCAAAAGCCGAATGGATAAGCCTCGGTGATCCATTTTCCGACTGGGCGCCTAATTGGACCAACCCGGATACCGTCCTCAAATCCTATTATGAGAAACAATCCGGGCCCGTCATGCTGTACGTTGCTTACTACGCCCACCAGAGAGAGAACGCTGAGCTGACCAGCCATAACAACCAGCTTCACAGGGCCTTGCGGGGGACATGGCAGTTTGTCAGTCAAATGCCGCGAACCATTTCCGCCGATCATGCAGACATGGAAGTCATGGAAGTCAGGTTGCGCGATCCAGCATCCAGAAACCGTATGCTGGTGTGGCAGTGGTATCAGCTCGATGACCAGCAGACCGCGAATTTTTTCCGGGCAAAAACGAAGCTCATCGTCAGCCTGCTCCTCGGCAAGCAGGATGCTGGCGCGACCGTAGTGCTAGCCACGCCCTACTCCGAATCCGAACCTGACCCCGACGCCCGTTTGAAGGATTTTCTCGCGGCCTATTCGGGAGATATCCGGCGTATGCTTGCGGAGGAGAATCACTGAAAACTTATCCCGCGTGCCGCATCGTCACGCCGGGATGTTTTCCCAAGTGTCACGGCCGCATCAACCGCGGGTCGGCTTGGCGCCTTGGAGCGCAGTTAAACGACATAAAGGTCGCCCAGTTCCCCAGCGATGCGTTTGCGGTCGATCTTGCCATTGGGATTGCGGGGCAAAGGCATCGCGCGCACTTCCACATGGCCGGGCACCATGAAGGCGGGCAATTTCTGCTTGCACAGGTTCAACAGCGTTTCGCCCACGCCCTCCGTCATGTCCGCGTAGACCACCAGGGCCACCACCTGGCCCAGGGTGGGGTGGGAAACCCCGGTGGCGGCAACTTCCTTCACCAGGCCGGTAGCGTAGACCACTTCCTCCACCTCGGAGGGACTGACCCGGTAACCGGAAGTCTTGATCATCTCGTCCCGGCGGCCGACGAAATAGAGGAAACCTTCCTCGTCCATCTTCACCGTATCGCCGGACCAGACAGCCAGCTCCGGAATCACCAGACCCGACAATTGGCCGGGAGTGGGCTTGTAACGCTCGGCGGTCTTTTCCGGGTCGTTCCAGTACCCCAGGGCCACATGGACGCCACGGTGCACCAATTCCCCTTCTTCACCAGGCGCACAGTGACTGCCGTCTTCTCGCACCACCAGGATTTCCGCGTTGGGGATGGCCTTGCCCATGGAGTCCGGGCGGAGGTCCACTTCCTCGGGAGGCAGGTAGGTGGAACGAAAGGCCTCCGTCAGACCGTACATCAAATAGGGCTTGGTTTTCGGTAGTCGAGCCCGCAGCGCGTCCAGGGTCGGGCGTGGCATGTGACCGCCGGAGTTGGTGATGTAACGCAGGTGCTCGGTCACCCCCTCGGGCCAGTCCAGTTGGGCCAGTTGCACCCACAAAGGTGGCACGGCGGCCAGGCCGTTGATCTTTTCGCGTTCTACGGCGCGGATCACGTCGCGGGGCAGCAGATAGTTCATGAGCACCGCGCAGGCTCCCACTCGAAAGGCGGTGGTGAGCTGGGACAGGCCATAGTCGAAAGACAAGGGCAGCACCGACAGGATGCGGTCTTCCGGCGTGTTTTCCAGGTACTGGGAGACGCTTTCCGCGCCGGCCACCAGATTGCGGTGGGACAGCACCACGCCCTTGGGGCGGCCGGTGCTGCCGGAAGTGTAGAGGATGGCCGCCATGTCGTGGTCGATGACCCGATGGGGCGAGGCCGCCGGCGCGTGATCTCGGTCCGACCAGCGGGCCAGGGCAAGGCCATCCACCGACTCCACCTCCTTGTCCCCCACCAGCACCACTGTGCGCAGGTCCCGACAGTGGGCAAGGTTGTCCCGCAGCGGGGCCAGTCGTTCAGGCGAGGTGACCAGGATGCGCACATTACAGTCCTGCAGGATGTGGCCGACCTGTTCGGGTTTCAGCAGCGGGTTCACCGGCACGAACACCCCGCCGGCGGCGGCCGCGCCAAACAGAGCCGTGACTGTGTCGATACGCTTGTCCAGGTAGACGGCCACCCGCTCGTGGCGCTCCAGGCCCAAGTGCAGGTAATAGCGTACCACCTGATTTAACACAGCATCCAGAGCCGCGTAGTCCAGTACGGTTTTCCCCTCCTGCAAGGCAGGGCGATCAGGATGTGCGGCAGCGCTTTGGGTGATGAGTTGGTGAATGAGCTGGGTCATGGCTTAGTGGCAGGGGGATCTGGGCAGAAACGACAATAGGGGTTGGTCTCGTTGCCGATACTGGCGGGGGGGGATACGCTTTCCTGGACGACGGGTGCGGATTCGAGGGCGGCGTCCTTGGTCAGACCGCCCTGTTGCGGCACCGGACTTTCCGACGGAACAGGGGCTGGCATTTCGGAAGCGGCGACGGGAGCCGGTTCAGGGTCGGGGATGTCAGGCTCCCTCCCCGTCAGCGCCTTGTAGCGGCGGACGAGGCTTTTCTTTTTGCCGAATAGCTTCAGCGCCTCCAGGGTGGCAGCCTCGGCCTCCGGCCTTTTCTTCAAGGCGATAAGCGCGTCGATCAGTGTGATATGGGTGGCTTCGATCTCCGGGGCCACGGCGATAACTTCCGCCGCGGTGACGGCCGCCAGAGCGTATTTCTTGGATTCCAGCTGGGCTGCGGCCAGATCGCCCCGGACCTTGTTCAGATAGGACCAGCGGTTGTTCTTGCTTTTGGCTTCACGGAGAGAGTAATGGATCGCCCCGATCCACTTATTCAGGTATTTCGCCCTTTTGTTCGTATTGGTGGCGGTGAGGTAGCGCACACGACTCAGCTCTCCCCAGCAGTAGTGGTGAAACCATCCGGCATTGATGCTGGTCCCTTCAATATAAAGCATCGGGTAGTTGCTCATCTGAGGCCCCGCACCCTTTGGAAAGGTGCCATCAGGCATTCCCCAGTGGTTACCGGTGGCACGCCCCATACCGATGACCAAGCAGGCCGGTTCCATGGCAATGACTTCATTGACGGTCATTATCTGGCCTTCTACCATCGTCTTGGTAAGCACAGGGACAAACAGGTTCTTGTCCACAGGCGGACCTTGGTTGATTCCGGTGGCCCAAGCAGTCCAGGACAGGGTGACGAGTAACAGGCTGACTGGAAATCTCATTTCCCGGGTCCTTTGCACGAATGTAACGGTAACTGAGCGGATAAACCAAAGAGAAGGGCAAGCTGCGGCCCGACAGCAGCGTGCGTCACTCCTTGAGCCATTTCAGAGCCGTGGCGATCTGCTCGGTTCTGGCGGCAATCGTGGAAAAGGCCTGGTCCGCATCCGGGAAATCCACCCGAGTAAGATTCAATCGCTTGATGGTATCTTGCCATTCGGGAGAAGCCTTCAGCAGTTCATCGAACTCCTTGCTCACCATGCTTTGTCCGCTCATCTGGAGCAGCACACGCCCATTGAACTTCCGTGCCCCCTCCAGCATGAGTAACGGAAAGGGAGCGTTACCGGTGGAGGCCGACTGCCCCACGTTGACGTCAGTCTGTTGATGGGCCCGCCTAACGGTTGTCAGAGCGCCTCCAAGGGCTTTGAACGGATTGAGGCGGAAGCTGAACAGCTTCTTCCAGAAGGATTTGTCCTGTAGCCGCTGGAGGTAATAGTGCTTCACCACCACCTTGGCATGGGTGGCTTCGTTGTGCACGAAGGGATTACCCAGGATCAGGCCTTTGACCTTGGGATGCTTGGGGCCATGGATCAGAGCCGCCGATGAAGCGTCGCAACCGCCCCAGAGCACGACTTCCTCGACACCGGGGGCCTGGGCCAGAAAGGTGTCGATGGCGGCATTCAAATCTGGAGCGATATCCAGGAATCCCTTGTAGTCCCCAGCCCCGTCTCCCAGCCCACGGTAATCGAAACGCATGACCGGAAAACCCTCGTCAGCAAGACTACGAGCCATCTGCACCAGTTGACGGCAGCAGCCTCCACGGTACTGTGGGCCACCAGCCACGATAGCCAGCACGCCCCGGGTGCGCGGGGTTTCTGGGACATGAACGATACCGATGAGGGTATCCCCCTGGCAGGAAAAGGAGACGGGGATTTCCTGGACGTTCATGCCGCCTCCTGCAAGTGAGCGGAGGTCAGGCTTACCAGTTCCGGCACATCATCCCGCTTGTGCAACTGCCAGATGGGCGGGCCGGTGAAGGGTATGGCGCTCACTTGGCAGCCTTGTTCAGTGAGTTGCTGCATACCCTTCTGGCTGGCCGGAGTCAGAGGCTTTCCGGCCTGGCCCACCTGCTCGAACCAGTCCACCCGCAGGCCGGAGAGCCGGGTGAGCAGAGCCAACTTGGTGCCGTCAAGGTCCCGAGCCAGGGGGCCGGCAATGGGGTAGCCCGCCACTTCCAGAGTCTGGCCCGCCGCCAGAGCAACCCGCATCTCGTCCGTGGTTTCCGGGGGCAGGTTGCGATCCATGAGGAATGCTACCCGCAGGCGCAGGTATTGGGTGAAATACTGCCTGCCATCCTGAACTGGCTGCCAGAGCAGCAGTCGATTGAAACGCCCCGGCGCCTGGTTGGCCACATCCGTGGCCAACAAGGCGCCCAGACGCAAGCCCCACAGGCCGACGGGTGCGTTGGCACGCTGGGCAAGCCATTCAGCGGCGGTCAGAGTGTCCTTGACCCAGATGTCCCAGGTAGCCTGATCCAAGTTGCCGCTGCTGTCTCCCGTGCCGTAGGGGTCGAGCAGCAGGCAGGCGATGCCTTGCTGACAAAGGGCACGGGCCTGCTGGGCTACCGTGGCCCGGCAACGGTTCATTTCTTCAGCGAAAGGGGGCAGGTAGACGAAAGCCTGGCGGGCCTGCCCGTGGGCAGGCAGGTAGAGGGCAAATACCAGGCCGGCAGAGCCTTGAAGAAACAACGGTACAGGCTGGGAGATAGCCATGGATCAGGCCATCTTGGTCTGGATGAAATCCGCCAGGGAACCCACGCTCTGGAAAATTTCTTCGCTGATTTCCGTGTCGCCAACCTCGCACCCAAGGGTTTCCTCGATGCCGGTGACGATGCCAACCACGGTCAGGGAGTTGAATTCGGGAAAGGCGCCCATCAGTGGAGAGTCGGCGGTGAGTTGGTCGGCGCGGGCGCCCAACTGCAGAACGTTGCGGAGCAGGTCAATGGCGATGTCTAAGGAGTTCATGGCTTTTGATAAACTGATATCAGTAAATGACGGTGTTGTAGGGGCTGCACAATTGCCGGCGAGAAATTTCAACCAACTTTCATCTTAATATACTTGATGACAAATGATTTCAAGAGCGATAGCGAGGGTGGCGCTATGGTTATTGCCACTTTCATGAATCTCCGGGCCTCTGTCTTCAAGTTATCATCCAGGAGCCGACAACCACATTGCCAAAAGAGATAACCAGCCGCCCTTTTTCTTAGTATGATTTTCTCTCCGACAGTTAAATGGTGTGCCGCCTCCAGGCGTTTGATGAACAGGATACGCTGATCACAGTTGATTACTGTTTTCTCGCTTGAATTTCCCGAGTAAGTATTGTTGGTATGAAAATAATATTCGTGATGAATGCTGTTGATAAAAGCCATGCGCGCCCCTGATTTGATCAGATCAAATCTGAACTTGTAGTCCTCAAATATAGCCAGACATTCATCGAATCTGATATTTGCGCAGAATTTAGTACGTACCACGCTGGTGTGCAGCCATGGCAGTGTGTCGTGTTTTATGAAAAGCCTGATGCTATGATGACCGTAAACTCTGCATCCAACCAGATCCTTTCCCAGCAATCTCCGCATGTCTTTGGAGTTGCTTTGGTAGACGGATTTTTCTACTACCACGCCATCCTTGAT
Organism: Betaproteobacteria bacterium; assembly: GCA_020061585.1. Taxonomy (GTDB): domain Bacteria; phylum Pseudomonadota; class Gammaproteobacteria; order Burkholderiales; family Thiobacillaceae; genus PFJX01. The sequence goes on from JAGUXX010000145.1 coordinate 15,514, forward strand.
TCTTTCAATATCAGAAAAAACAAGATCAATCTCCGGGTTTTGGACAAGAGATTCAATGGATTCGCTTAGATGCACAGGTTTGTATTTGTCGTCGCTATCCAAAAAAGCAATGTACTCGCCTTTTGCCGCATCCAGCCCACAATTTCTTGCGCCTGAAACACCCTTTGCCCTGTAGTTTTTGATTACCGTGATGACTGAAGGGTGCGATTCGGCGTATTTATTTAAAACATCGACCGAGCCATCTGTACTGCCATCGTCAATGCATAATATTTCGTAGTTTGTATATATTTGGGATAAAACGCTATCCAATGCCGCGCCGACAAGCTTTTCTCTGTTGAATACAGGTATTATGACGGAAACCAATCCCCGGACAAAAATACCCGCAGCGGATCCTTGCATAACATTAGCCTGGCTTGTGTCGCTGTGCAATTCTTGGTACATGCTATTGCTCAATGATCGACATGAATTTCGTCCTTGATCGCTTGCAGGAAGCCGTGACCATACTTCAAGTCTGGTTCGAGGTGATTTCCTTCCGCCCATTCGTTCCATGACTTGAGGAACACCAGGCGATTTTGTATCGGTCGATCTTTGACCAAGTTAATAGCTTTGTTAAGTGCATCACGAAACAATTCCGGGGTTGCGTCCTTGAACACTAATCCGTTAACTCCGCTACGCGGCGTATTGTCCCAAGCATGGGTTACAGATGGATAACGGCTTTGATGTGCTTCTTTTGGCAGAAAATAAGGTATCGCCCGCTTGTAGTCCACAACCGTTGGCAGACGAAGCAGCCTGCAAAGCTTATTGTATATCAGCTTATGCGGAGTTCGCCAAGAACCCCATCCACGTATGGGGGGGTTGTTGTTGTAGATGGACGCATCATAGCCGTAATCTTCCGGTTCTTTTCCGCCAGGCCTGTATATGCCGATTAAATGCAAGCCCGGAAGGCCGGCTCCTCTTGCCATGGATTGCCATCGCTCAACAGTTTGCCTTGGATCGGGAAAATCGAAAGGCTTCCATATTGCAAAAACAGGTTTACCGTCAATTCGAATGTATCTTTCATCATTGAACGCCGGCAGAATTTTTGCGAAATGGGAGTCATCGTCTGATGGGCCGGGATATTCTTGTTTTATCAAGATCCTTCCTGGCGAGCCATGCCAAATACCAGTCCATGTGTCATTCGCCCAACACAAACAAAACGGAAAGTCAGGCTTGCCGCTTTTCAATACCTCCTGGAATGGCCTTTCAATTAGCTGACGCTCGTTGCCGAACCAGTAGTGGTAGTAGCAAAAACCTTCGATACCGTATTTTCGAGCCATTTCAGCTTGGGCATCTCGTATTTCCGGAACTCGCAAATCATAATAACCCAAGTCGGCAGGCACGTGTGGCTGATAGTGTCCCGGGAATAGTGGACGAGCCTTCCCCACGTTCGTCCACTCAGTGAAACCTTTGCCCCACCATGCATCATTCTCTGGAATAGGATGGTATTGCGGCAAGTAAAACGCAATAAGCCGTGCAATTTTATCTGTAGTCATCTGGTTTGCTATGTATGAGTCGCGTTGACCCGATCATCATTATTGGCGACTTTTTCCCCAACGTATGCGAATTGCCTATAGCGCATGTCTTCCAACTTGTTCATGAAAATGCGGTTTAGAAGCCCAAATTTCCATGGAAATCTTCCGCCATTGATTCCGGTCAGCCCTCTTTTAACCAACCCCTTTTGACTAAACATATCTTCCATCGAACATTGCGTAAAGAAGCGAAGATGCGTTTTATCCATAACGCCCTCTTCTACGTAGCGCCATTGACAATTAATCAACAGGCTTTTGATAACCGGGTAGTAACGCATGTTTGGAATTGACGCAACCAGATACCCCCCCGGGGCAAGATAACTTAAAATCTTATCCAGCGCCTCCCAGGGATTGACCAAGTGTTCCAATACGTCGTTCAGGACTATGCAGTCGAACCCGCCGGGAGAGAACGGAAGGTCATCGCTCTCAATGTTGGCAAGAATGGCTTGATCCAGCCACGATGCCGCGACGGCCAAAGACTCGGAGAAAATATCTACCCCCGTGTAACAGACCGGGCGCAATTTTTTTATATACGCCCCAAAGCTGCCATTTCCACAGCCAATTTCAAGAATATTGGACACGCTATTCGGTATGAATTGCACCATTTCAGGCCTGGGGTTTTTGAAATAATCAATTGGCTTACCTATGTATTGCTCTGCGGTTGATGGCATTTCCCTTTACTCCATTGCTTTTGCCTATTTATTCATGGATGTTGCAATGTATTTACCAGCCTTGTTGTCACACCTACTGATCAATGCAGCGCGCGCGTTATCGTAGGCCACAACTGCCTGATCCAATAAAGTCGACGGCAGTTCAATACCCGAATAATCGTGCTGACTCTTGCTAATACGACCTGTATTCATAAGATCTGATGGATCACCCGCCTGCGGCGCACCCGTCTTGTTGAACAAGTTGTATTCTGGCTTGAGTGGCTGACTCAACTCCAGCCAATCGCTTAAATTATTGAGCGTATCGGTCGTGCTTTCAATCAAATCCTCAGCATCAAGATAATAATAACCATGGGGCGCCGCTGCGGCAATTACAGCCAAGTCATTTAACCGGTCTTTGTAATATTCCACCGCACCCACCGCTTGCGAAAATGCATGAGACGAATCAATCTTCTTGTAAAGATCCATAATGCTTTTTATACTTTGCCGCGCACCCCGCAACATAAAAATACATTTTGTATCCTGACGCGCGAGAATTTCCGGCGCCACAATGCAATACTCATGGAGCAATTTGTCGAAAAAAAATCGAGAAGTCGGCTTGAGCGAGTGATTCTCCAGATACAGGAGTTTCTGACGCCACAAGCTTTTCCAACTGTAATAGCCTATGTGCATCTCGTAATAGCCCTCGATGTCCGGGTGGCTGCCGAGGATGTGTCCGAACAAGCTGGTATTGGCCCGCATGTGACTGAACAAGAAAATATTCTTGTGGGCGAACAAGTGCCTCGGGCTAAGGATCAGGCGGGACAGTTCTTTAATCATGATCAGAGATTTTTTTGCGAGGCCTGAGACTACGAATGAAGCAGTAAAGAGAAAAGAACAGCCACTTTGCCCCCGGAGCCACGCCTAGGGCCTGAGCAGCATAATAGCGGGCGGTTTCCCACTCCTGCTTATCAGCCAATTCCTGCGAGATCTTTTTTAACGCATATGCCTTGTGGCGGTGTGCGTGAGCCCGGATAAGGAAGTGCCTGGAAAATAACGCTGCCTTGTCCAACACCCGGATTTGCAACAATCGTTTTTCAAGCATTCCAACAGAGGTAGTCAAGTTTACCGCTTTGCCAGGATCAGGAACACGATGGAATGATGTAACACAGGGGTGGTGCAGCATCATGCGTGCATGATCGATCAGGCGTAAATAGATGTCACGGTCTTGCTCCCAGCGTATGCTTTCATCCATCCCGCCCAGTTGTTCCAAAAGGGTTTTTCGCACGGTCAGGCAGTTCATGTGGCAGAAACCGGAGGCGCTCATCAAGTCAGAGACAGTGACTTCATAGCAACCATTTGAGTCCGCTTTCTTTCCTCGCGCAACCAGCTCTTTGGCGAGCCCTTCAAGCCAAACAGGACCAGTAACCTGTTTGTCGTTGATCCAGGCCTGTTGATTGGTCATGTACAAATCGACTTGCTTGCCACCATCCGTCTTGTTGGTGATAGAAATGGCCGCACGGCTCAGATGCTGGGGATCAACCCATTTATCGTCGTCATCCAGAAAACAGATGAAGTCGCCCTTGGCAAGCTCCAGGCCGCAATTATGTGAATATCCCGGTCCGTGCCCCTTAGGACGGTAGACCAAACTGAGGACAGAGAGGCGAGAGCCTAACGTTTGCTTGGCTTTGTCCCAAATTTGTTGGTATTCGACCATGGCACTTTCTGAAGAACCGTCGTTCACAACAATGATCTCGAAAAATGGGTAGTCCTGTGAAATCACTGAGTCCAGGGCATCTGCGAACAGGCCCGGACGGTCACGGGTGGCCAGAATGACGGAAAAGGCAAGCGTCATGGTCGGGCGTTTTTCTGAAGTATTTCTGCAAGGTGGTCTACGCAACGGATAACTTGGTGGCAGACCTGCTCGTACACGCCCCGTGCCTTGCCGTAGGGGTCGAGGATTTCCAGAGAGCCGCCGACCATAGGCCCGGCATTCATCAGAAAGGCCTTGTCCGCCGCCTGGGGAAATGCCTGGCGCAGACGCTGCAGATGTTTCTGTTCCATCACGAAGACGATGTCGCTGTCGGCCAGCATTGCGGCATCGATGCGGTGCGAGGCCCAGCCGCACAGATCCACCTGGGCATTGCCAGCCACTTCCACCATCACTGGATCAGCGGGACGACCAGCCTCTTCATGAAAGCCCGCCGACACTGCCTTGACGCTGGATTTGAGGTGGCGCTGGACGAAACAGCGTTCCGCCAAGGCGCTGCGGTTAATGTTGCCATAGCACACAAACAGGATCTGGCGCGCCTGGCCCAGCCGTCGTGCGACCTCGCCATTCCGCCAGGCCTGGCGCTGGGCTTGGCGTTCGCGCTTGTCTGCCAGCAGGCGTTTGACCCGGTCGGTCTGTTCCCGCCAGATGCGGGCCAGATCCACCAAGCCGGGCTTGGGATCCCGCCATTGCTGCACGTCGAAATAGTGACGAGGGGAAAACACCCGCAAGGCATCCCGCAACATGCTGCCCTTGCTTGGGAAAGTCACAAGTTCCGGCGGTCCGTCCCGACGCAGCACCATCTCGTGCCAGTAAAGGTCACTGGAGATCTTGCGGCAATAAACTTCCTGCCGAGCCGGAGGCTGCGGAGTGACCTTCCCCTGAGTGTAGAGTTCATAGAGCATGACCGGAAAGTCGGCCCCGGCGGCGATGGCCAGGGGCAGGGAGCCCCAGAAACGGCCATTGATCTCCATGAGAGAAAGGCGGCGTTCGCTCGGAATCCATTTAAATTCCACCATTGCGACCCCGTGCCATTTCAGCGCGGCCATCAACTTGCGCGAGGCTTCGAGCAGTTCCGGCTCTATGGCCACGCTCTTACGCAGGCTACTGCCACCGCCAGTAAGGGGAACCTCATGGAGACGCTGGTGCTGGAAAGCAAAGACAACTTCCCCCCGATCCGCGATCAATTCGATACCCACCCCGACACCACCTACGTATTCCTGGAGCAAGAGAGGGCCGTAGCGCAGAAACTGTTCCGCCTTGTCCTGGAGTTCTCGAGAATTGAAAGCGTAGGCCACACTTAACTGCCGGCGTTCGGTGCCGTCGGCACCGATGGACCGGACGGGCTTGAGGACCAAGGGCATGCTCATGCCCTGGCTGGTCTGCTCCAAGTCAACCAGATTGTCGACCTCCACGCTGCGGGGGGCCGGGATGCCCAACTGGGCAGCCAGGGCCAAGGTACGGTCCTTGTTCAGGGCCACGGCCAGGGCTTCGGTAGGGGCGATGGTGATCCGCCCGCCACCGGGGTGCTTTAGCAGGGTTTGCAAAGGTACTACTGTGCGCTCAGTAATGGGGAAGATCAGTTGGTAGATATTCCTCTCCAGTAGATCAGCGCACCAAGCCAGGAACTCGGCCTCCTGGGTAAGCGGATCCGGGTAAATCAGCGTAGTGCGGCAATAGCGAGAATAGCTTGCAATGGCGTCAGGGGCAGAGCTGGCAACATTCACTTCAATACTCAACCGTCCAAGAGCACGAACTGCTGAAAGTGCCGGGATCATATCGCCATCAAGAACAAGAATTCGGTGAGCGTGTGCAGTCATCAGAACGTGTTGTGGCAAAGAGGTGGTAGCGTTGTGATTGATAGTCAAGACTTGAATGAATTTAAAATGCTTGTAATTGTTGGCCTCTCGAAAATATAGATAATGATCGAATAGAATACAACTCCGGATAGAATCTTCAAGGCAAAGCCGAGTGCGCTGGACGAGATGATGATGGTCGATGACAAATACACAACAAAACACATCGCCAACGAATAAATTATTGGTTTTGCCACGGTCACAAGATACAATTTAAGGGATATCTTTGAGTAATACAAAGATAACGACAAACCAAGCAAGCTGGATATGGTACCGGATATGGCATAGCCTAGGGCTATAGCGGTAATTCCATATGGCAACAATATGGCAAGCAGGACAAGATAGGCAAGCGTACTGCCAGTTGCCAGCCAAAACACAAGTTTAGCCTTGCCATGAATCAAAAGAATAGGGCCGGATATGCCGCTGACGCTTTGTATAATAAATGTGACGCTCATGATCTGAAGCAAAGTCGCGAGACCACTCCAGTTGGAGCCGAATATTATGTCAACAATATCTCTTGCTACCAGCATGATGCCGAAATAAAGAGGAAAGGTGAGCAAAGCGGTTTTATTTGTGGCGGCCAAAATAGCCACAGCCAACCGCCCCTTGTCGTCTTGTATCTTTGCAAGCAAGGGAAATAACACACGAGTGACAGTGCTGGTTATCAAATGCATCGGTGCATAAAGAATGGTCTGCGCCATGCCATATAAACCGAGATCTCCGGGACTAAGGGCTTTTCCTATGATTGCCGTGTCCGCCCTATTCCGAGCATACGTAATCAGCCCTGACCCGAGCAGGTACGAACCCATCTTGATGACTTCCGCGGCTGATGAGAGGCGAAATATGAAGGACGGAAGCCACTTTGTTTGGTACAGCATTAGCGCCAAACTGACAATATTTCCGATAATTGGCTGAAAAACCAATCCCCATATACCAAAGCCTATGAATACCAGGTAGACGGCACTGATTGCGCCAAACACACTGCCGATCGTCTGGGACAACGCAATTTCTTTGTATGCCAAATTGAATTGAAGCAATGCCAATGGAATGGGCGATATAAAAACGATGATCAGACCTACCGACGATACCTCCAAATATTTTGCCATATGCGGCGTGTTGTAGAATTCCGCCGCGCAAGAGGACAGAAAAAACAAAGCGGAGGCCAGAATAACTCCGATGCCGGCGGCAATCCAGAAACATGTGCTCAAAAGGGTTTTGTCATTTTTTTGTGTTTTGACAATACCGGTGGCAATACTTAAATCGCCAAGCGTGTGAGCCAGTCCGATCAGCAGCATGACGAGCGAGAACAAACCTATATCAGCGGGGGTTAGCTGACTGGCCACATAGAATGTAGTTAGCATTGAAATGACCTGCTTGGCGCCTAGCGCCAAGCCTGTAAAATAAGCACCTTTTATTCCTATTTTTGCAAGGCTCATGTCAATTGCTATCGATCCATTTGGAAATAATACTGGAGTAGTGTTACAGTACAGCAGCCATTTGAATCGGTCTGCCGTCAGCCGCCAGGGTCTACGAAACTCGCGTGGAGCGCGGAGAATAAATTATATCGTGATAATCAGGGCAATGTTTCAGCTTTAAAACATCCTTTTCGTAAGCCTCAAGCATGAGTTTTTTGTTTTTCATCACAAAATGAATGCAACTGAACTTCCAGTTCACCCAAGCATTGATGCCCCCCGCGTTTCGCAATTCATCGGGAAACATCATGAACCAAATCATCCAGATTCTCATGCCAAGTTTTTTTGCCAGTTCGTAGGCGGCCAAATCTTCCACGACGGGGTTTAGTTCGGGGAGCAAGTCGGGCAACTTTGTACTTGATAGCGCATGCGAGATCCGATTTATTGCGGACACTCGAAAAAAATAACATCCACCCTGCGTGTATTTGAAGTCTATAAAATGTCCGTCTCCGATCAAATCGGCATCGCATCTTGAAATAGCTTTAAATATCTTGTCATTAATAAAAAATACGTCCGAATCCACTCTGGCTATAAAATCATCTTCCAGCGCCTCATCGGCCGTTTGTTTATAGGCTTGCCAGATACTTTCAATCTGTTTGTGCCCCCACCCCATGCTTTTTGGCCAGTCAATTATTTTCGCATCCGGGAATATTTGCCAAATATAGTCTTTTTGCTGCCTAGAAAGAGGCTGTTCTTCATCACTGAATATGCGGATTTTGATCGCGGTGTTTTTTTGTATGCGTTGAATACTGTGCAACGAACAGTAGAGATAGTTGAAATATGATTCACAACTAAAAAAGCAAAGATAGAATGTGGGTGACTTCCTTTTGCCTGAAATCGTCAGCAGACCACGCTGCATGATCTGGGTTACGAATTTTGGTATTTGCTTGACTGTGATTGGAATTCGCATGTATGACCTGGTGCCTGGATGGCGAGTGGGTGGTGTCAACTGATCGACTCCGACTGCAAGTGCTTAGCTTGTTCCTTTACTGATTGCATTCAGCTTGTTAGGGTAGCGCACTCCACGGAGTATCCTTGATTAGCCACGTACGCTGGCAGAAGCCTCTCAAACGCATGCGCTATCGTTCCATCCGCTTGGCCATGTTCAATGGGAAAAGGCAATGCTTCCACTTCTAAGTCATCTGGGAGAGTCATTGCTTTTGGATTGAACCAAAACATCGTCCCGGCAAAAAATGGATGATGTGCGGAGCTGGGCAGATTCAGCCAACTACGGACCTGCTTGATGCTTGCGGAGTTCATGGTATTGTAGAGTTTATGATTTTGATCAATCAGGAAGTCCTTTGGGCCAATCATCCCGATCGCCCCTGATGACCTGAAACGCGAAATTATGTTGAAGATCGTATTTTCGTTGCCCACAAGGGCTGTTAGCGTGTCATTCAGCCATTTGTTTCCGCGACTGGAATGCGGGCTCTTTTTAGTGTGAAGTTTGCATACCGCATCATATTGACCGAGCACGCCGGACTTGATTATTTTTAAAAATGGCTTTATGTCTCGCCCCGAATTGTCTACTGCAAAAACCCGGGTTTCCGGAAATTCATTGATGATATGTTTAATTGTTGGCGAGCATATAAATGTTGGCGCGCTTATATATAGATGCCATGGTTCTGGTATTTGTTCAAGATGGCTGCGTATTATTGGCCAGATGTCCGGGTAGTATAGGTGGATATATATCGCTATCTTTGTAGCGCGGCTTCGCGCTTCGCCGGGGTTCAGTTTTGGTATGGTCTCTTGGTCCAGGCAAGTGTTGGCCGATGAGATGAGCCGTAGAATCTTGTCTGAGGTGTTTAATTCTGGAAATTGTTGCCTTGCGTAGTCCGGGTCTATGGCAGGGTGCTTGAGTGACATGCCGTCGCCGTCTTGCAGGATCGATATTGGCAACATCCATGGGTAGTTCAATGGTTTTATTATGTCCAGAATGAGCCCAGAATTTGCGCAGGCTGTTTCTATTTCAACCAGGTTCCTGTAGGATTTTATACCGTACTTGACCAATCTTGCATTGAGTTCGACATTTAGTCGTATTATGGCTATCGCTTTTTTTAATGGCGACATGCGCCGCGCTCGAATGTACTGAGCACTTAGAGATGCCTGCATTATGGTTAGCGCCAACAAGCCACGTTTAACTGTCATTTTTATTTATGTAGATTTTTTATTATCGCATTAGCGGAGCTAATGTATTGTCCCGCCTCAAACCGGTGGGTGCCAAAAAAGTGGATCAGCCGGGCGTTCGAGATGTCTTTTCCCTTGCGCCAGAAAGGATAGGTATCGATAGGGAGAATGTAGGCATCGGGATGGTTGGCCACCAGGTAGTTGGAGGTAACCTGCTCGCTTCCCCATTCACTCCATTTTTCCTTGCCCAGGATGTCCTCCATGGCCACGGAGATGCTGTGTATTTTCTCGTTTGACAGGGTGCCCGGCGCATATCCCGCGAAACCAGCGCAGCCGTGTACATACAGGCGCCCGAACCCCGGAGGCAGCTTGTAAATGTTCTGCTCCGACAAGGCCTGGACGTGATCCTGGGTCCAGTTGGCCGACATGTCACGGATGTCTTCCAGCGACACCACCTTTTCGCCGCCAGGTGTACCCATGGTGAAGGTGATGTTCCGGTTGATGCAGTCCCGTACCTCAACCGGATCACCCGTGGTGATGGTGTCGGCGTCCAGTTGTATCAAATAGTTCGCGGAGTTCAATGCGGCGATGGTCAGGAACCGTTCCCAGCACCCCCCCTTGGGGCAGGGTCCGGTATCGACCTGACGGGTGCCGATGAATTCGATATTTTCGAAGTGCGCCCGCAACAGGCTCTGGTCCGCCACAGTCAGGCCGTCGTCCACGATGATGAACTTCATGGGGGTGACATAGCGGGCAAAGGATTTTGCCGCCACCAGATACATGGTGACGTCGGGATGATGGAGCTGTGTCAGGACAATCAGCCGGCTGTTCGGGTCGCAAGGGATCCGGGGGGTATCGCGTATGCTTCGGGCGCTGATGTCGAACCACTTCTTTCGGGCAGCTTTCTTGTAGGAATGAAACATGTCTTCGTCCTTTTATTGCGCGCTTCTAGTCCAGCCGGATATATCGAAACCTGTTGCCTCGCTCATTTTCTGGTTGTAAGGCTGGAAGTGGCGGGCAAGTTCCAGCCGGTCTTCCTGTCTCATGGGGGGAATGCCACGGCTGACCAAAGGTGCCAACCATCGTTTCACGGTGTCAGGCAGCAGCCGTGAGGCCAGTTCCATGAGACCCAGCTCGTGCATTTTCTGGCCGATTGGGTTGTATACGAAGCCTACATTTTTTGCCCGGGTCGCCTCCATTTCGGCAGAAGAGGGCAAGCCCAGGAAATCGAAACAACGCCGTGCCGCTTCACTTGGGGACTTCATGATTTCCTCGAAAGGCAGCAACAGGATAGCTTCCCGAGGAAAGAACGCCCAATACGCCTCCAGCTGTTGCAGGTAATGACTGGCACTCAGATACTGGGCATCCTCATGAATGGCTTGCATGAAAGGACGCTTCTCCCAGCCGGTGCGGGCATTGTGATTGTAGTGTGAGTAGGTGCGTGACACCGGTTCACGCAGTACGTAAATGAATCTGGCGGTCGGGTTGTAGGCGTGGATTTTCTCCGGGATGCCTCGGTATTTGTCACAGACCCGCTTGAACGGGATGCCCACCTCGACGGGAGCGATGGTGTAGCTGGTGGAGGCATCGATGAGAATCTTCCGCTCCGGTTGGGAAAAGCGGGCGTGGTACCAATCCGGATCCCGCCCTTCCTTCTCGGTGAAGAAATGCGGCTCCTTGGGCGAAGACAGACAGATATCCGGATGCTGGGAGAGCAGGTCCGCCAGGGTCGTGGTACCGGCTTTCATGGCGCCGATCATGAAGACATTGCACGTTGATGGCATGGTTCCGCGCCTATGAGTGCTTTGAGTTTACCGGGCCGGCAAGCCGCTGTTTGGGATGCGCTGAAGCTGCGGGAGCAGGGAGATCGGACTCGTTGATCGCGTTGCTGGGTTCCAGCGCTAGTTTTGAAAGAATGATGCTCGCCGCAATCAGATTATAGTAATAGTCATAATAGGCCAGCCCAAGAAAGGCTCCGGCCGTGTAGTAACCAATTAGGCTGACTTGCAGCATGGCGGCAAGGTCGGCCACCCATGTTTTATCGGGCACCTTGCGATAGGTCTTGTTCAGACCGCTGCAAGTACGCCAAGTCAAAAAAGCTAGCAACAGGAACAGGAACAAACCTATCCAGCCCTGTTCTCCCAGCATTTCGAAGTAAATGCTGTGGGCATCATTAACATAACTGGGGTCGGGCGAGTATTTCTGATATGTGGCCCGTGTGAACATGTTTGCGCCGCCGCCCAGTATGTTGTCGTTGGCGACATTCATGGCGGTTTCCCAGGAAATGAGGCGTGTTTGCGCGGATTCGTCTTCCTCATAATTCTGAATAGTGTTCATGCGATCCCACCAGGATTGGGGCATGAACAGCATGATCATCATGGCAATGACGCCAACCATCATGGTTGAGCCCAGTTTGTATGGGCTTTTTATCCAGAAAAAGGCGCCAATGGCAATGATTCCAAGCAGTGCGCCACGAGATTGAGAGCCGAGAACGGCTGCGGCGGTTAACAGCATGGCGATCACCAAACCGCGCTTTATCCATTTGTTTTGTGATTGCAGTTGTAGATAACGCATGAGTGGAATGGTCATGAGCATGGCCAGGGCGATCTCATTGTTTCCCGCGATGAATGAGCCGCCAGGCCCGTACACCCGGGCGCTTCCACCGGTCATGATGGTGAAAATGCCGCCCTTGACGCCAAAGAAACCAATGGATAGCACCATGACCCAAATAAATCCATCCAGTTTTTGTTTGTCGGATATCAAGGCAAGAATCAGGAAGATGAACACCTGAATCTTGAGGAAGCGATCCAGTTCCTTCATGGCTCCGGTTGGGTTGAATGCAAAGATTGTCGTTACGCATACCCACAACACCAGCAAGAGCAGAACAGTGGTTTGGGGGGACCAGATATTGAGCTTTTTCTGCTTGCCGAAAATCAGGCCAAGCACCGTGATGCCGGCAACAACCTGGGCCATCGGCAGCGTGTTCAGAACACCCCATGTTAGGCGGTGGGGGTTCATCAGGCTGATCCATGTCCACAGATAGGTGCCCATATAGGGACGGGACAGGGTCTGAGCGGCCAACCACGCAAATATGGCCAGTACGAGCAGGGCGCGAATCAAGGGAGTGATCCTTTAATCTTCGTCACATTGACAGGGTATTGGCTGTTCAATACCGAGGATGACGGTTGCAGGGCGCCACTGTGGGTGACTTTCTGGGCAAGCAGGATGGTGCTGACAGGATGGGTGTATTGCTGATCAGGCATAGGTAGCCGCAAATTGCGCATGGCATCAGGAGCGTTTATTCGGGCAACTTTCAGGCCTTTGGCGTTCAAGGTGTAGTTGAAGCGTTGGGGAAGTTCGAATATGTCCCAATCGGCATAGATGTCGTTGCTCGCTTCTAGATTGCTTTCCGGATGCAGCTTGCCCTGGCCAATGTATAGATTGTTGACGCTGATGACAGTCTGAGTCCCGGGTGCCGCCCTGAGAAATGCGCCGCCGAATGGGTGGCTGTTGACTATGGTGTTGTTTATCAATCTGAGCGTATTGTTTGGCTCGGTGTAGCCTTCTTCGCCGTAGCGGATGATGGTCGAGTTTTCCGTTTCGCGGCTTTGCTGAATGATGTTCCCCATGATCAGGGTATTGCCACCGTTGGGCAGGTTGACTTCGTAGCTGGCCCGGCCAAATTCATCGGTGATTCGGTTGTAAAGAACATTGCTGTTTCGGGCTCGGCTTTTGATCAGATGGCCTGTGTTGGAATGGTGCAGGTAGTTGCCTGTCATATTGAGTGTATCAATGCCGCCGGCATAGATGGCATGGCTTTTGCCCGATCGTGTGCCGTTGTATGCGAATTCACTGTTTTCTACAGTGACGCTGATGCTGCGTTTGTTACCCGTCATGATGCCGGATTCATTGCCATAAAACAGACAATGGCGAACCAGAAGGTTTCCATTTTCAAAGCGGATTCCGGCTCCGTTCTGGTCACCCACCTTGGCGCCGATGAAGTCTATGTTGTCAATTGTGAAATCGCCATTCCGAATGACCCAAATCGCTTTTCCACCGGCACTCTTGCCGCTTGCATAGAGTCTGGCGTGGCCTCCAACACCGCGAATCGTCAGCTTTTTCTGTGTCCAGGTGGCGACATCTCCGTAATAGTTCCCCGCGAGTATCTCGACGATATCGCCGTCCCGGGCCAGTTTTGCCGCATCTGCGATGGTCAAGGCATCGCCATTCGGGCCTACTCTGATGATGCGCTGCCCGAACGGCGCGAGGGTCGATACGGTGCTGCCCGCCGTGTCGACGATCAGGGGCGGCGGCGGTGGGATGTTGAACTGCAGGGTTTGGCGTTCCTTGAGGGAGGGCTCATTGAGTTGTGCCCTTACTTCCCAAATGAACGGCAGGGCTACCGCCTGCAACTTGGGGTGCCCGCGTAGCCGTTCTTCCACATAATCGAATAGCTCCCGGGGGGTGCGGCCCATGATCTGGTAAACCAGAATAAATGCCGCCACGCCGAGGATGGTGGCAATAGCCAGTCCCAGAACGGCTTTTTTGAACCAGGTTATTCGTTTCACCATGACGGGTGTATTTCTTTGAAAACCCGTACGAGCAGGGCAATGCGATTGTCCCAGGAGTTCTCCTCCGCGTAGGCGCGAATAGCGCCCCGATCCCAGTCATGCGACAGGCCGGCGCGTAGGGCTTCGGCCAGGGCGGGGCCGTCGCCGAAAGGCACGATGCGGCCCAGTTCGGGTTTGCAGACCACTTCCGGGTTACCGTCCACGTCCGTGGTCACCACCGGCAAGCCGCAGGCCATGGCCTCCAGGAACACATTGGCCCAGCCTTCCCGGCGGGTGGCCAGGACGAACAGGTCGGCGGCGGACAAGGGCCATTTAAGGTCATCCGGCTTCATGGAACCAAGGAAGCGCACGTGGTCTTCCAAGCCCAGGTCGGCCACTTGCCGCCGCAGTTGGGCTTCCATGTTGTCCACCCCGGTGGCACCTCCAACGATGAGATAGCGCAGGCGGGGGTGCTGCCTGACCAGGTCCGGCAGGACTTCGATGACCCGGTGGAAGCCCTTGCGTTCGATGAGCCATCCCACGGAAACCAGGACCCGGTCGGCCTCGTCCAGACCGTAACGCTGGCGGGCTTCGCGCCGGTCCACCGGCTGGAAGCGCTGGCAATCCACCGCGTTGCCGATGGCCAGGGTCTTGGCTTCCGGAATGCCCAGCCGCACCGCCAGTTGGCGCAGGGAATCGGAAACGCCGATGACTTTCGACGCCTGGTTCAGGCCCGCCACGATGCGCTTCCGGAAGGCGGGGTTTTCGGCGTAGGTTTTTTCCGAACCCCGCAGGGTAATGGTAAGGGGGACGTTGAACCACCGGGCCAGCAGGCCGGCGGCATGGCCGTCCGGGTAGCCGAAGTGGGCGTCGATGTGTTCGAAGCCAAACTCATGCTTCAGCCGGCGCAGGGTGAAATAACTGCCCAGGGCCATGAAAGTGCTGTCCCAGGCCTTGAACAGGCCCGGCAGGCTGAAAAATCGAGGGGCGTAGACGGTGATGCCCTGCTGGACTTCGACTTTGGGGGCCACGGGCCGGAAGCGGGGGCGGAACCAGCGGATCAGTCCATCAACAGGCGACCAGGCCTTGGGGGAGACGACCGCGATGGGCAGGTGCCGCCCGACTCGGAACAGACGTTCCCGGATGAAGACGCCGGCGGTGGGGTCTTTGGGAAAGGGGAAGAGACTGGAATAGACCAGTATCCGGGGATGCCGTCCTGGGTCTTCTGCTTGTGGAGCGGTCGACGAGGTCATGCGGCGGGCTCCCGCATGGTGTCAAGCCAGACCAGGCAGGCCAGGGGCTTGAGGATGTTCCAGGAGGCGATCTTGTCCCCCTTGTCGGGTGGATAAAGTACCCCCCCTGGCTGCAACAGCGCATCATCCATGGCGCGGAGACGCCAGCAAGCGTTGGAAGTGGTTCACGATGCGTTCGGCATTGCCGCGCCATGTGTAACCCGAGGCCTGGATGGCGTCGCGAGCCGCTTGGCCCAGGCGCTGGCGCAGGGCCGGGTCGTCGCAAAGCCGGGCCAAGGCCCGCTCCAGGTCGTCTGGGATGTCCGGGTCGAACAGCAGAGCGTTTTCGCCTTCGCTCAGGATTTCCATGAGATTCGGCACCCGGGGGGCAACGATGGCACGGCCCAGGGCCAGGTATTCGAACAGTTTAAGGGGCGACGCGTATTCCACCACGGCGGGTTGCAGGGCCACGTCGAAGGCGGCCACGTGGCCGGGTACCAGCTCCCGGGGCACCAGGCCAGTGAAGGTGACCCGGTCCGCCAGATTCAATTCCCGGGACAGGGCTTCCAGTTCGGCCCGAGCCGGGCCTTCGCCCACCACCAGCAGATGCACGTCTTCCCGGCCCTTGGTGCCCATCCAGCGGATGATCTTGTCCAGTCCATGCCAGGAACGCACGAATCCCGTGAACCCCAACACAGTGCGATGACTCAGGCCCAATTTTGCCTTGGCGGTAGCCGAGTCCGGCGGGGCGCCGAAGTGGGCCTCGTTGATGCCGTTGTGGATGACATCCATGCGTTCCCGGGGCACCCCCGCCCGTTCCAGATAGCCTGCCAGCACCTCGGTTACCGGCAGGCACATGCTGGCCCGCTTCCAGACGTGGGCCTGGGCGCGGCGGGCCAGATTCTTGAAGGCCATGCCATCGTAACGAGCCCGCTCTTCGGCGATGGGGGCGTTCACTTCCAGCAACAAGGGCAGTTTGTAGCGACGGCTGGCCCAGATGCCGGAAAACAGGTAAAGGTTGTAGCGCTCGTAAATGGCGTCGGGCTGGAATTCCCGGATGACGGCGGCCAGCTTGCGATAGGCATGGAAGGAATAGGCCATTTCCATCAGTTCATAGACGGCCTTGGGCAGGGCCAGTTTCAGACGGGACACCCAGCCGCCTTCGTGGCCGAATTCGCTGTCGTCATGGACGCCGGGTGACACCACCCGGACCTCGTGACCCAATTGGCGCAGGGCGAAGATAATTTCTTCAACATGGACGTTTTGTCCATCCTTGGAGGCGATGCGATGGTGGTAGAGGATTTTCATTGTTGCGCTTAGGGGTCAGCTACCAACGAGAAGCCGACTCTTTTCCTTGAATAGCATCTGGGCCGCCTTCACCGTCAACGCACACAGCACCGTGACCGCCAGGGTCAGGACAGCGAAAGACATGAAATTGCCCTCGTGGATGTAAGCGGGGAGCTGGAGTTTTGCGGAGAGTATCTTTTCCGCGGCAAGGAAGTAGCCGTGGAGGAAGTAAACGCCAAAGCTGGCATGAGCCAGGTAGGTCAGGCGGTTGCCCAGGGGTCGGTCGATGAGGTGAAGCAGGTAGATGAGATATACGCCGGTGGTGATCTTGAACAGGAAGTGCAGGAAGTGAGCCTCCTTGCCGGACTGGGCGCCCAACAGAACCATGACCAGGCACGCTCCCGCCAGTGCCCAGTTGTAGCGCTTGAGCAGGACCAGCAGATCATTGTGGTACTTGCTGCACAGCATGCCGAGCATATACACCGGCAGCATGTACAGCGCCTTGCTAAAGGTGGCGTAGCGGCCATCCAGGCCGGTGTGGATAAGCAGGCCATCTCGGCCAATGATGGCGGAGAGCAACAGCAGGGGGGGGAGTAGCCAGAGGTAGGCGAACCGGGATTTGTCGATACGCAGGAACGCCGGCGCCAGCAGATAGAACAGGCATATCATGGGAATGAACCAATAAGGTGCCAGGTGCTTGCCGGTCAGAAGGAACAAACCGGCCTGGATCAGGGGGCTGTGGTCGTAGAACCCGGCCCAGACGTTGTCCTGCCGCGCCACCAGAGTGAAGTACAGGAGCGCGGGGATGGACAGCACCAGGTAGGGCAGCACAACGAATTTCGCCTTGCTGAGCAGGTATTTGGATAACTTGAATCTTCCGGACAGATGCTGGAAGAGGAAACCAGCGATGAACACGAACCAGATACTGGTTTCGTTCAAGGCGAAGTTCAATCCGTTGAACACCAGCGAGCCTGGCGGCCAATGAAAGTTCTGTAGCGCGTGAGTAGCCACGACACCGATGATGGCGATGGCGCGATAGTTGTGGATGTGGTTGAGAAACATGGTTTCGCGTCAGGGCTCGGGGCTCGTGCAGGGCTGGTCAGGCCGGCATGGCGTTCTGTTTCAGAAAGGCTTCAAACATCAGCAGACTCCACAGGGCAGGGTTGTGGTCCCGGGTGCCGGCGATGTGTTCGTCGGCCATCTTGCGCAGTTCGATCATGTTGAAGATGCCGCTGTCAGCCAGGCGCGGCGAATTCACGCAGTCCAGCAACTTCTGCTTGAGCGGCCCCCGAAACCACTCCGCCAGAGGAATGGAGAAGCCCATCTTGCGGCGATACATGATGTCGTGCGGCAGATACGGTTCGAGCGATTTCTTCAACATGTACTTGCCCTCGGCGCCCTGGATTTTCAGCGAGGACGGCAGACCGGAGATCCATTCCACCAGTTTGTGGTCGAGGAACGGCACGCGCACTTCCAGCGCGTGCGCCATGCTGGCGCGATCCACCTTGGTCAGGATGTCACCAACCAGATAGGTTTTCATGTCGAGGTACTGCACCTGACCGTAGATGTCGTCGCTGGGGTTATTGCGGTCATGCGCGCGCAGCACTTCGACTGCGTTGTAGCCGTTCAGACGCTTTTTGAAGCCGTCACTGAACATGCGATTTCTCAAGCTGTCACTGCACACCGAAACGCCATGAAAGTAGCCGGCGACACTGTCGCGGCCCAGCGCCTCGAAGGTGGTCTTGGCGCGGAAGATTTTAGGTGCCCAGTCGGCTTTCGGGTACAAGCGGCCCAGCGCGCCAAACAGTGGCATGCGCAACCCGTCCGGCACCGCGCGGCGCATCTTTTCCTCGATGCCGTGCCAGCGGTAGCGTCGGTAGCCGATGAAATTCTCGTCGCCACCGTCGCCGGACAGCGCCACGGTAACGTCCTTGCGCGCCAGTTCGCAGACGCGATAGGTCGGCATGGCGGACGAGTCGGCATAGGGCTCGTCGTACAGCCTGGCGAGTTCATCGACCAAGCCGATGTCGTCTGATTCCACGGTGTGGACATGGTGGTTGGTATGGTAACGGTCAGCCACTTTCTGCGCGTAGTCGGCTTCGTTGTAACGCGGATCACTGAAGGCGATGGCGCAGGTTTTCACCGGTTGCTCGGTCAACCCGGCCATCATGGCAACCACGGCTGACGAATCGACGCCGCCGGACAGGAAGGCGCCGAGCGGCACTTCCGCAACCATGCGTATATCCACCGCCTCGCGAAAGCGTGCGATGAATTCAGCGTTGGCGTCCTCAAGACTGATCGGGCTGTGCGCCTGAAACGGCACATCCCAATATTCCTCCGGCTTCGGCAGCGGCTTGCCGCGGCGGATCAACATGCGGTGACCAGGCGACAGCTTGCGCGCGGTCTTGTAGATGGTGCGCGGTTCCGGCACATAGCCGTAGCCGAAATAATCTTCCACTGCCTCACTATCGATGTCGCGCCGGAAACCGGGCCAGGCGGTCAGCGTTTTCAGCTCTGAACCGAACACCAGGAAACCGTCATCGGTGACCGCGTAATGCAGCGGTTTCACGCCAAGGCGATCGCGCGCCATGAAAAAGACCTGCTGCTTGCGGTCCCACAAGGCAAAGGCGAACATGCCGCGAAAATGCTGCACGCAATCGACGCCCCATTGTTCCCAGGCATGCACGATGGTTTCGGTATCGGAGCGGGTGCGGAAAGTGTGACCCAGGGCGGTCAGTTCCGGAATCAGGTCGACGAAGTTGTAGATCTCGCCATTGAACACCACCCAGACGCTGTCATCCTCGTTCGCCAATGGTTGCTGACCAGCGGCGATGTCGATGATCGACAGCCGGCGATGCCCAAGGCCGAGACCGGGCTCCAGATGCAGACCGGCTTCGTCAGGACCGCGATGCCACTGGATGTCGTTGATGCGTTGCAGAACCTCCCGGTCGATGGGTCGTTGCTCGCGCAGGTCAAAAATGCCGGTTATGCCGCACATGTCAGATTCTCATAGATGGCCTGGTAAGCCGCAGCCGCCTTGTGCCAGGAAAACTCGTTTTCGATTCGCGCCCTTGCCGCGGCCCCCTCACGCTCGCGGCGCGCGGGGTCACGGGCATAGTCCGCCAAGATACGGGTAAGTGTATCGGCATCTCCGGGCGTCAACATGAGGCCTGAAATGCCTTCTTTGATCAATTCCGGCGTACCGCCCACCCGAGTGGCGATGATCGGCAAGCCGCTGGCCATGGCCTCAAGGATGGTGTTCGAGATGCCTTCTCCCAATGATGGCAGCACAAAGATATCGAACGCCCGCAGCCAGTCGGCGGTATCGCTGCGGTCACCGGCGAAAAGCACCTGCGCGGCCATGCCGGCGGCATCGACCTGAGCCTGACATTCGGCGCGGGTAGGGCCGTCGCCGACAATGACCAGTCGCAACCCGGCGCGGTCGTCGGACTGACGGCAAAGCTGAATGAAGGCGCGCACCAGGGTCGGATAGTCCTTGACCTTGACCATGCGACCGACGCTGCCGATGACGCAGGTTGCTCCGGCAAAAAATTCAGGCCGGCCAAGGTCCGGGCGGGCGCCACGGCGCGGGTGGAATCTATCCTGATCGACGCCGTTGTAGATCTGGTTCAGCCGGTCATCGGCTACATGCACGGTATCATGCAGCCAACCGGCCAGATCCTTGCTGACCGCGATGTACTGGTGCACCACCCGCCGCGCGGCGCGGCGCATCAGGTTGTATTTCCAGTTGGTTCCGTCGATGTCGTACATGTCGCGGCCATGTTCGCCGTGCACGCGACCCTTGACCCCCCAGGCAGCGCCAACGAACTGGGCTTCCAGCGCGTTCAGGTTGCGGGTGTGCAGGATGTCCGGCCGTAGTTGCCTGAATAACCTGTACAGCTTGGGCATCCAGCTGTAATCATGCCCCTCGCGCTTGCCCAGATCGAAGAATTCGACCTGCTGCTCGGTAATGCGGTGACGGAATTCCGCATAGCCGCATTGGCAGATCACCACATGGCGAAAGCGCTCCGGCGGCATATGGTTGAACAGATTCACCATGCCGTTTTCCATGCCACCGGTACCAAAGTGATAGACGACATGGGCAACAAGCGGACGCTGATCGGTCACGGCGCGCTGCTGCCCGAATCAGGCATCCGATAAATGGACTGCGGCGGTCCATTTGCGGCCGACGATTCCAATGTCCGACAGGCGCCTGGTGTGGCGTTGCTCAGAGTGAACGGTGAGACGCCAGCCCGGCACCAATAGCGTGATGCCATGTTCATGCTCTGATTTCCCCGTTCAACCATGCATCAACCGTTTTCAGGCTGGACGCCCAACTGTAATCCGTCACCACCCGATGCCGCGCGGCCCGACCGCAGTCAAACCCGCGCAATACCCGATCGATGGCTGCCGCGAAATTCACCGAACCGTCGGCACGCAGGATTTCCTCGTCAACTTTGGCGGCTATTCCTTCCAGCGCCTGCGGACTCGATACGACGGTTTTTGCCATCGCCATCGCTTCCAGCACCTTGTTCTGGATACCCCGCGCAATACGCAACGGGGCGACCACCGCCGCGGCGTGAGCAAGATAGGGACGGACATCCTCGACCCTTCCGGTGACGCTTACCGCTTCTGATTCAAGCGCGCGCACTTCGGCGCCGGGGCGGCCCCCAACGATGCAGAACAGCACATCGGGATACGCGCGGCGAACTTCCGGCATGACTTCCCGAGCAAACCAGACGACCGCGTCGATATTCGGCCAGTAGTCCATCGCCCCGGTGAATGCCAACACCCGCCGACCTTCCGGATAGGGGTTGGGATAGACCGCATCGGGAGTGAAATAGTCGGCATCCACCCCATTGTTGAAATACCCGATCTTGGCGGCGGATTCCGGCGCCAGTTCGCGAAAGTCGGCCGCTTCGGCATCGGAGACGAACAAGCCGCCGTCGAAACCGGCGGCCACCTTGCGCTCCCACTCCAGCATCCGGCGGCCTTCGCGACGATACAGCCAGGACATCGGCCAAGCCTTGGTCTCGGCATACTGTAGCCATTTGTCGGAATCGATATCGACGAAATCCATGATTCTCGGAATATCGCGCACTTGCATGACAAACTGCGCCATGGCCGAGGAATACACCACCACCGCGTCCATGCCGTCAGCCAATTTCGCCGCGACCCACGCGGACAATTCGGCGTCGCGGTAATACGGCAGAGTCAAGGCTTCTCCGGTGAATAGGCCAACCAGTGAACGGTATTTGCGTGACGCGGGCTGAATCGCCCGCAATTTCACGTCGGCACACAAATCCTGCAACACCTGGATATGTCGCCAATCGTCGGGATCATCGACAAACGCGCCCAAATGCACTTGCCAATCTTCAGCCAGATGGCGCAGCAAATGCCAGGAGCGTATCTTGTCTCCCTTATCCGGGGGATAAGGGATGCGATGCGAAAGGAAAAGCAGGTTACGCATCGATTTTTCGCAAACCGAACCAGGCATCAACCCAGATTTCGGACGATGAACGGCCCGATAAAATTAGCCACGGGTAACGGCAAATGCTGCCAAGCCTTGATGAACAACTGGTATTTTGGGTTGTTGGGATTGTTCTCCGGTAGCCGCTCAGCCTTCACCAACTGGTAACGGTAGTGCAGCAGCTTCGGTTCGAATCCCCAGTTGCGCTTGAAGTCGTAAGGTCCGGTGCCGACCTTGCTGCGACCATAGTCGAAGATGCGTACACCACGTTCGCAGGCGCGCCGCATCAATTCCCAGTACTTGAAATCGTTGGCGGCCAACGCCCGCGCGGCCAAGGCATCGCCGGCATAGTAAGGCAGCACTTCATCGCGGAAGTAAAAACTCATCACGCCGCTGACCACCTGAGCGTCGGGACCGCGCACCAGCATCACCTCGCAGTCGGCGCCGAATACCTCGCGCAGCAACGCAAAATAGCGTTTCGGCATGGCCGGCGTGCCATGGCGTCGCACATTGTCGGCATACACGGCAAAAAACCCGTCCACGCCGGACTCCAGATCAATACTCAGCCCGTTCTTGATGCCCTTGCGCACCATGGCGCGCTGTTTGCGGGGAATCGCCGCCATGTTCTTTTCCACGTCGGGATCGATTTCCTTGCGGAAGGTCACATACAGCTCGCTGCCTGGCCAATCGGCGTGCGCCGGCACATCGCGATCACGGTACTCCAAATGGCCGACGCCCAACTCGCGCGCCAACGATTGCGCGCGCTGGTCCAGAACTTCGCGCGCCTGGGAAGTTGCCGCGGCGATGCCGCCATATACGCAAAACGGACTGGAGATCAGCGCATGGCCGAACAATCGACTCTTGATTTCAGCCAGCGGCAGCACGCCCTCGATCACGCCATCCCGCTCGGCCAGCAGAAAATGCGTGCGATGACCGTAAGCCTCCCGAATCACCCTGCGCCAACCATAGCGATGGAAAAAAGTCGCTTCCGGCAACGTCAGCACGAAAGCATCCCAGGCGCCGGCATCGACCTCATCGGCAAGACGGACAATCAAGTTCATGTGTTGGTCGAAGACTTCAGTTCAGCGGCATAGACGCGGTCCGCGCGCCCCCATGCGAAATCCTGGCAGAGACGCTCAAGCTTCATCTCCATCCGGCCTAGATTGACATAATGGCGAAACCGGCTTTTCAACGGCGCCCCCGCTACGCGCGGTTGTCGCGGATCGATCTCCCAGGGATGAAAATAGAACATCGCCGGACGCTGGTCGTCGTGATTGACGCGCTTGATCAGCCAGTTGGAAGCCACGTAGGGCAGCAAGCGGAAAAACCCGCCGCCCGCCGCTGGAAAATTGCGACCGCGCCACTTGACGGTGGTCGGCGGCATCTCCAGCAACGCGGCGCATTGCGCTGGACGATAGGGGAAACGTGGCGCGTCGGGCATGCCGTAGTGATCATGCGCGATGGGATAAATGCTGGAACTGTAACGATGCCCGGTTTCGGCAAGCACATCGAGCGCCCACAGATTGCCGCCGGCGATCGAAAAACTCGGCGCCCGATAACCGATTACGACATTGCCGCCTATGTCCTCCAGCAGCGCCTTGGCCCGTGTCACATCGTCGCGGAACTCCGCCACCGTCATCGCGCTGGCGCGTTGATGACCATAACCATGACTGGCCAGTTCATGTCCTGCATCGACGATGTCGCGCACCATGCGTGGGTAGCGTTCGGCGATCCAGCCCAGGGTAAAGAATGTCGCCTTGATGTCGTGCCGCGCGAACAAGGCCAGGATGCGCTCGATGTTGCCCTCGACCCGACACGGCCAGCGCTCCCAGTCGGCGCGCGCGATGGTGTGCTCGAAAGCGCCGACCTGGAAGTAATCTTCCACATCGACACTCATGACATTGGTGATTTGCGGCTGGCGTGCGGGCATGGCGTTCATCGACCTCGGACGCGCTCATCTTGCGCGCGGCAAGACAGCGCGACCGCGCGGTCGCGGTTCATTCGTTTTCTTTCCCCGCCGTGACCGTATAAAGCACTTTGCGCACCAGCGGAATCAAGCGGTTGATCGAACGTTCCATGGACGCCAGTCGAACTTCAACATCCTCCGACAAGGCCATGGCGGAGGGCGCGGGTTGCGGCGCGTAGCCCTGCCCGACTTGTCCGAGCGTCGCGGGGGGCTGGCTCTGATGCGCGCGCGGTTCCTGATGATGCACTTCCTGACGCAGATCGCTGATGACTTCCTGCACCGCGGCGGAATCGAGCACATTGCGTTCTTCAAGATAGCCGAACAGCATCAGGCGGTCGCACAAGGTGTTGATGCGCCGCGGCACACCGGCGGAAAACTGATGAATGATGTCGAACGCGTCTTCGCTGAAAGTCGGATTGCCCTGCCAGCCGGCGGTGTTCAATCGATGCACGATGTACTGGATGGTTTCGGAGCGATCCAATGGACCGAGGTGATAGGAAGCGATTACCCGTTGCCGCAGTTGCAGCATCTCCGGACTTTGTATCGTGTCACGAAATTCGGGCTGCCCCAGCAGAAAGCTTTGCAGCAGCGATTTGTCGTTCTCGTGAAAGTTCGACAACATGCGCAGTTCTTCCACCGCGCGCGGATCAAGGTTCTGCGCCTCGTCAACGATCAACAGCGGCCGCCGGTTCTGTCTGACCGCCAGCCGCAGATAATCTTCCAGACTCTTCAGCAGCGCCGATTTGGTCATCCCCTCGGCCTGCAAACCAAATGCCGCCGCCACACTGCGCAGCGTGTCATCGGCATCGAGTTGGGTGCTGACCAGTTGGCCGATCAGATAACTGCCGTTTTCCAGTTTTTTCAGCAGACTCTTGACCAGCAAGGTCTTGCCGGCGCCAACATCGCCGGTAATGACAATGAAGCCCTCGCCCAACGACAAGCCATATTCGAGATAGGCGAAAGCGCGTTTATGACCCTTGCTGGCGAAGAAAAAACGTGGATCGGGATTAAGTTGAAACGGTTTGTCGCGGAGTTGGTAATAACTTTCGTACATGGTCAGAAGCTCATGTTAAGACGCGCCGATATACTGTTTTCATCATAGGCGCCAGTAGTGGAGCCGGAAGTTCGTTCGACCCGTCGCAATTCCACGACCCCGGTTGCCTGACGTGACAGTTGATAACTCAACAGCCAGGACAAGCTCAAATCGTCACTTTCCTCCGCCACGGCGTTTTCCGAATGCGTGGCGTTGAACAGCAGGCTGGAACTGGTTCGCGGTCCGACGCGCAATGTCCAACTGCCGACCAAACCGTAAGTGCTGTCGGAACCGTTGGTTGCCAGCAACTCGCGACGGCTCTTGTTCAGGCTCAGGCTGAACACGCTTTTGCCGGTTTTGTAAGTCGTGATGCCGGACCAGGATCGATTCAGGTTGAAACCGTCGACCAACTGCGGGTAAGACAATACCGCCGCCAGGATAATCGGGGTCGGCGTCAAGCCGCCACATGCGGCGCTGTCAGGCACCGCGCCAGCGGTGACAATAAACGGCGGGGTGTTGCCGCCGCAATTATAGATATCAACAGCACTGGTAGCGGTAAGCAGGGCGTAAGCGTCGGTGATCTCCTCGCTATAGCGCAACGCCCAGCTCGACTTGCGCGTGCGGTGCGTCAGATTCAGGCCATAGGAGTCGCCGTTGTAGCGCTTGCCGGCGGTCGCGTTCAAACTGGTTCTCAAGGTCGGCGCCCAATTGACGCCGACATTCCAGTAAATTCCGTCGGCTTGATCAAACCCGGTTGTCGTGCCGTTGTTGCTGTCCTTGCCCAAGGTCAGATTGAAACGCGTCTTCGGACTATAAATGTAGCCCAGCGTACCACTCAAGCTGGCGTTTCGATCGCCGTTGGCATTGGCATCCGAACCGGCAACCCGATACGCCAGAGCCCAGGGTATCTGATTGAAGGCACTGCCGCTGGACAGGCTCAAGGCAAGACTGTTGGCCGTGGTCGAGGACAAGGCTGCGCTGTCAGAGTCGCTATAGGTCAACTGCCAGCGCGCATCGAGATTGGCCTGATTGCCGAAGCGGCTCTTCCAGGCTGGCGCGATGCTGAACGTCCGTGTTTCGGCGCTGTTGCCGGTGACATTGAAATTGCCAGTCCCAACCGCCCCGGTGGAATTGATATTCTGCTGGCCGATACGGGCATCGGCGTTGATCACCAGTCGCCGGTCGAGCCAATCTGAACCAAGCCGGGCCGTCAGCTGATTGTTATGAGTATTGGCGTCACGGTCGTGGCTGTAGAGCAGCGCCTGCAAGCCATAATCGACAGACAAGCGGGTTCTTGTACCTTTGCTGCTCAAGGAAAACCCTGGACGAATCTCGGACAGAAACGAGGACTGCGGATTCGTGGCGGAGAGTGAGACGTTATCCGAAAAGCGTTCCATCAACGACAACGTCGGCTTGAAATCAAAATCCACCGCCGACGCGGAAGCCGGCGTCAGCAACGCCAGCGATAAGCTGGCAAACGATATGCCGGCAAACGAAATGCCGCGCCGACCGGAATTATTGCGGTTGCTTGCCATACTCGCCATAACCGCCATAGCCATATCCGTAGCCGTAGTAATCGCCACCGACCGTCCGCGATGGCGCCTTGTTGAGCACGACACCGACAAATTCGCAATTCTCGAGATGCGCCAGCGCATCCTTGACCGCTTCCTGCGGGGTTGTTTCGGCTTCAACCACAAACACCACCTGACCCATATAGCTTGCCAGCACCGAAGCCTCGCTGGTGGCCAGCAATGGCGGGCTGTCGAAAATGATGATGCGATCATGGTAACGCGTGGAAATATCCTCCATGAACGCCTTCATCGCATTGCTTGCCAGCAATTCGGTGGCGTGCGCGAAGCCTCTGCCCGAAGGCAGCACCGTCAGCTTGGCTATATCGGTCTTGATCAAAACATCGGCCAATTGGACGTTCGGATCCCTCAGCACATCCAGCAACCCCCGGTCCGCCTCCAGGCCAAGGTAGCGAATCACCGAAGATTTGGCGACGTCGGCATCCACCAGCAATACCGTGCTCTCAAGCTCGGTGGCCATGCTGATCGCCAGATTGATGGCGGTAAACGACTTGCCCTCGCCTGGCACCGAACTGGTCACCATAATCAGATTGCCGTTCGGAATCGGGGCGTTATTGCCGTGGCCGAACGCGTTCATCAACAAGGGACGCTTGATCAGTCGATATTCCTCGGCAATCTTGCTCCGGCCGGCATCAGGCGTCAGCGCGCCGGCAAGCTTCAATCGCGCCAGATTGACCGAACCATGCTGGCTACCGATGATCGTGGCTGGCCCATCGTCATCACGATAAAACGCCGGCTCTTGTGGCGGCGGACTGACGCTGGCCGGCGCCCGATTGAAAGAAGCCTCGGCTTTCTTGATGGCGGCCTCGATCAGCCTGCCATCTTCAGTGTCGGCGGGCGGACGAGTAGCGGACTTGATGGCCGAAGCTTCAGGTTGTTGCGGATTGCCCAGTTTGCCGGCTGCGCGTTCGATTATGCTCATATCGCCTCCTGGGCTATGCTGCGGGTGAAAGAACCAGGTAATAAATCATCTGCCCCAGCAACCCCAGCAGGAGTCCAAGTCCAACCACAGCGAACAGCAGATTGGAACGTTGCCGCTTTCGCCGCGCATCGTCGGTCTGGATCATGGTTACCATGCCCAGCAGCGGGAAAGGCGTCAAATCCCGCAACTGGCGCCGGTTGTCGATGCTTGGTCGCATCTGCCCCAGCAGAAAAGCGATTCCCATGCCAAAACCAACACCGGCCAACGGCACCGCGGCGACCAGCAACGGCCGATTCGGCCAGGCCGGCTTGCTCGGTACGCGCGGCGGATCGATGACCTTGAACTCGACCACATCGGTCTTGCTTTCCACCTCGCCGGACAGAGCGGCTGTTTCGCGCCGCCCCAGCATATTGGCGTAATTCGAGCGAAACACATCATAGTCGCGCATCAACTGGGTGTATTCGCCTTCAATCTGCGGAATTCGATCCACGGATTGCATGATTTCGTTCCGCTTGGCCTGCATTTGCGCCACGCGCGCGCGCAGCGACGCCATATTGGCATCCGCCTCGGCAATCGCGATCGACAACTGTTGATACACCGGATTCTGCGCCTTGATCGCACCTTGCGGCTGCGCCTTCAAAGCCTCTTCCTCCTGTTTTTTCTGCGACTCCAAACGCTCGATGAGCTGTTTGGTACGCGCGATCTCTGGATGCAAATCGGTGTAGCGTAGCCGCAGATTATCCATCTGCGCCTGTAGCGCCGAAATGCGGCCATCCAGCGCCGTACCCGCCGCGCCACCAGGCATCGGCATGCTCAGCACCTCTTCCTGATCATCCAACTGCTGCTGCAACTGCTGCTTGCGATTGCTGTACTCCTCCAGTTCGAGCTTGGCCTGCTCGAGGGACTGATTCATCTCACTCAGCTTGGCGTAGAAATCGCCGCCCTGCCCGGGTAACGTGCCGATATTGCGGCGCTTGAACTCCTCCAACTGCCGCTCCTTCTCCAGCAACTTGGCTTCGTACGCCTTGAGTTGATCATCGATGAATTTCTGGGTATTGGAGATATCCTTGCGCGCGCCCCCCAGGCTGCTTTCGGTGAAGATGGTCAACAGCGCCTGAACCACCCGCTTGGCGGTATCGCCACTGGCGTTCTGATAGGTGATCGTGTACAGGTTTTCACGCTCGGTACCCCGCAACTGGATGGCCTTCGCCAACTCGCTGTAGAGCAACTCCTGTTGACGTGGCGTTTTCGCCCGCAAGTCCAGATCCGTCATGCGCGCCACTTTTTCCAGATTGGGGCGGCTGGCCAGCGTGCGGGTCATCATCGCCACTTGCTGTGAAGTATTGGGTTGCACGGCGAGACCCGCCAGCAACGGTCGCAACAACGACTGCGTATCGACGAAGACACGCGCTTGCGCCTCGTATCGATTTTCCAGGAGGTATACCCAAACCCAACCCGCCGAGGAAACCAGCCAGGCGATGACCATCACCAGCCATCGCCTGCGCCAGATCGACCTGAGATAACTGAATATCTGGTCAAATACTTCATTCATGCAAACAGACTCCCGGCAGGATTAATTCGAGTTCTCAAGCATCAAAACCAGCTTTCCGGAATGACCAGCACATCACCAGGCCGCATATCCACATTGGCGGAGACGTCGCCGCCTTTCAGCAGGTCTTCCAGACGCACGGTGAATTGCTGCGGCTTGCCATCGACCACGCGCAAGATACTGGCGCGATTGCCGGAGGCGAAATCAGTCAAGCCGCCGACCGATATCATCACGTCCACCAGCGACATCTGCTCGCGATAGTTCAGCGCCTGCGGTTTGGCGGCCTGACCGATCACCCGGATCTGCTGGCTGTAAGGTCCGACCCCGCCGGCCACGATCACGGTCACCACCGGATCCTGAATATAACGGGCGAGTATCTTCTCGATCTCGCGCGCCAACTGAGTCGGGGTTTTGCCGCTGGCGGGCAGATCCTCGACCAGATTCATGGTCATCATGCCGTCCGGGCGGATCGGGAAGGAACCCGAAATATCCGAATTCCCCCAGACGAAGACATTCACCGAGTCTCCCGGACCCAGCAAGTAATACCAATCCGAGTTATCGGCGGCCTTGGCCGGCGCGGGAGGAAAAACCGGTCCACTGGCACAGGCGGACAACAGACCTGCAAGAATGACAGGCATCACATAGCGTTTCATTCGGAAACCCCCAGCACTGGTAGTGATAAAAACGCGGCGAATTATGCCACAGGGCGTGTACGGCGATTTCTCGGAAAACTTGAGTAAATTTGCCTACCGCGAACAACAAGCCTTCAACTCAGCCAACGCACCAGATAGAACAGACGGAATCCCTCGGAAGAGCGCGACGGGCCGGAAGCGACCGCGGCGAAATAGCCCAGTTCCGGTCTGGCCGCCGCCAAAGCCGCCGCCTCGGAGGCGTGCTGGGTGACGCAATTTTCCGGAAATCGCTTGCGATTGCCCCGTTTGGGCGCATAGATCACCACATGACCGGTCATCACCACCGGCGACTCGGAATCGGAAATCAGGCTGGCAATGGCTTCGGCCATCAATTCAATTTCTTGCCCGGCGGCACGAACTGCAAGGTTTTCGCCGTCGGCTCCTCATCCGAATAGCGAGGACGCTCGTTGCGATCCAGGCCGATGGCTTCCGCCAGTTCCGCTTCCCGCGCGGAAATCAACCCGAGACACATGCGAATGTTCTCCACCGTATCCGGCGAGAACGGACTGGGCATACCGTCTCTGGGCGCCGCATCACGCACGATGGAGGTCAGGGTTTTGCGCATCGCGCGCATGATCTGCTGCTCTTTGGAAAGTTCGAGGTCCGAATTCACGCTTTGATTCCCGCAGGTTGACGACGATCTGGATTGTGGTCATGCCGACCGATCAGGGTCAACCGTATATCCAGCATGGGCAAGTCGGCGGCTACGCCAACTTGCCCGCGTTGCACGATGCTCAAGTAATATGTCGGCTAGTCGATAAAAGCCATCAAGGGTTCGGAAATACATCATGTCATCTTTAGGCCATCTTCTGCTGCTAGGCTGCCTCGGGCTTACCGGATGCGCCGTGAATGGCGATCCGCGCGATCCCATTGAGCCGGTAAACCGCGCCATCCACAGCTTCAACGAAGGATTCGACCGCGCAATCCTGATACCCGCCGCCAAGGGCTATCAGGCCATCACGCCCAAGTTCGCGCAGTCCGGCCTGCGCAATTTCTTTTCCAACCTTGATGACGTCACGGTACTCGCCAACGACATCCTGCAACTCAAACTGGAACAGAGCGTGCGAGATATACTGCGCCTGAGCTTCAATACCACCTTCGGCATGTTCGGTTTTCTGGACATCGCCTCGGAGATGGGCCTGCACAAGAACAATGAGGATTTCGGCCAGACCTTGGGGCGCTGGGGCGCGGGAACCGGCCCCTACCTGGTATTGCCGTTCTTCGGGCCGAGCAATCTGCGCGACGCGCTAGGCACCGCCGTCGACAGCAGGCACACCGATCTGGTACGCAACCATGATGACGTCGCGACCCGCAACCCGGTACTGGCGCTACGCCTGATCGGTCGCCGCGCCGAACTGCTGGAAGGCAAGCGCGCAATGGACGCCGCCGCGCTCGACCAATACGAATTCACCCGCGACTTCTTCCTGGAACGCCGCCAAGGCCTGGTTTACGACGGCAACCCGCCGCTCGAAGAAGAAGAAGAAGAAGAAGAAGAAGAAGAATAATCCTGGATGAACAAGGCCTTCGTAAGAGAAGACGCCGCCGAGGATGATGAAGAAGAACCCGGACTTCCCGCGTTACCTGTCGGCAGCAAGAATTACATGACCCCGGCCGGTCATGCCCGCATGCAAAAGGAACTCTCGCATCTGGTGCGCGGCGAGCGGCCCGCCGTGGTCAGCATCGTGTCGTGGGCGGCCGGCAATGGCGATCGTTCCGAGAATGGCGACTATATCTACGGCAAGAAGCGCCTGCGCGAAATCGATCGCCGCATCCGCTTCCTGACCAAACGTCTGGAGAATGCGCTGGTCGTTGACCCGCTGGACCAGCCCAACACCGACACGGTGTATTTCGGCGCCACCGTCAGCGTGCTCGACGAAGCCGGCGCCGAAGCGCGCTACAGCATCGTCGGCCTGGATGAAACCGACCCGGCGCGCGGCCGCATATCCTGGATTTCCCCGCTGGCCCGCGCGCTGCTCAAGGCACGCATCGGCGACAGCGTCCGATTTCCGGCCCCAGGCGGCATGCGCGAACTGGAAATCATCGACATCGAGTACAAAACCCTGGATTGATGCAAACTCCGCACTGTCAATTGAATACGAGGTCATGCCCATGAACGCCATCCGTATCCTGCTCATCGATGACCACCCGTTGTTGCGCTTGGGCGTGCGGCGGTCCCTGGAAAGCGAGACCGGTTTCAGCGTCACCGGGGAATGCGCCGATCTGGCCAGCGTGCGCATCTGGTTGAACGAGGGCGGCAAAGCCGATGTGGCGATCCTCGACCGCAGCCTGCCGGATGGTGATGGTCTGGAAATCGCCCCGCTGCTGAAGGCCGCCGGCATGAAGGTCATCGTGCTGACCATCGAAGACGACGACGAGGAAATCCGCGCCGCCGTCGATGCCGGCGTTGATGGCTACCTGTTGAAGTCCTCCGATTCCGACCAGATATCGCATGCCATCGGCATGGTTCTCCAGGATGCCGGCGCATTTCCGCCGGCGGTCGTGCAAAGGCTGACCCGCACCAGCGGCGAAGACCCGTTGGCCAAACTGTCGGTACGCGAACTGGAAATCGCCGAGTACGTCGCCCAGGGCTTCAGCAACAAGGTCATCGGCGGCAAACTGAACCTGTCCGACAACACCGTGCGCAACCATCTGGCCAACATCATGCAGAAGCTCAATTTTCACAATCGCGTGCAGGTCGCCACACTGGTGTTGCAGCATCTGAAGAAGAGCAAACGCTTCTGAACTGGGCCATGTCGGGGTGTCGCCCGAACTGCGGCGCCTGCTGCATCGCGCCGTCGATTTCCAGCCCGATTCCCGGCATGCCGCGGGGCAAGCCGGCCGGCGTGCGTTGTGTGCAACTCGACGCGGAAGCACGCTGCCGGATCTTCGGCCGCCCGGAACGTCCGGCTTGTTGCGCCGGTTTGCAAGCCAGTCCGGACATGTGCGGCAGCGACGCCGCACAGGCGCTGGCCTGGCTGAATGCCCTGGAAACCGCCACCCAACCCGACGCCCACCCGAAAACACGCGACACCCGGCTATAATCGCCAGCCTCCGAGGAGCGCTGCAAGGACGACCGCATTGGTCGTCCTTAGGCTCGGTTCAAAACTGCGCTCATCTGTTCAACCCGTGCCGGGCACGGAGCAGATGAGTGCCTGCGCACCTCCGCCCGCCCGGCCGCAGATAAGGAGCACACCTGTGGCTACACCGTTTACTGACTACATCGTTGCCGACATGGCGCTGGCCGACTGGGGCCGCAAGGAAATCCGCATCGCGGAAACCGAAATGCCCGGCCTGATGGCGATCCGCGAGGAATATGCCGCCAGCCAGCCGCTAAAGGGCGCGCGCATCACCGGCAGTCTGCACATGACCATCCAGACCGCCGTGCTGATCGAAACCCTGACCGCATTGGGCGCCGAAGTGCGCTGGGCGTCGTGCAACATCTTCTCCACCCAGGATCACGCCGCCGCCGCCATCGCCGCCGTCAACGTGCCGGTATTCGCGGTCAAGGGCGAATCACTGACCGATTACTGGGATTACACGCATCGCATCTTCGAATGGACCGATGGCGGTTACTCGAACATGATCCTCGACGACGGCGGCGATGCGACGCTGCTGCTGCATCTGGGCGCCCGCGCCGAGCAGGACATCAGCGTCATCGCCAAGCCCAACGGCGAGGAAGAAACCGTGCTGTTCGCGGCGATCAAGGCCAAGCTGGCGACCGATCCGACCTGGTATTCCACCCGTCTGGCGCAAATCAAGGGCGTTACCGAGGAAACCACCACCGGCGTGCATCGCCTGTATCAGATGCATGAACGCGGCGACCTCAAGTTCCCGGCGATCAACGTCAACGACTCGGTGACCAAATCCAAGTTCGACAACCTGTATGGCTGCCGCGAGTCGCTGGTCGACGGCATCAAGCGCGCCACCGACGTGATGGTCGCCGGCAAGGTCGCGCTGGTGTGCGGCTACGGCGATGTGGGCAAAGGCTCCTGCCAAGCCCTGCGCGCGCTGTCCGCCCAGGTCTGGGTTACCGAAGTCGACCCGATCTGCGCGCTGCAAGCCGCGATGGAAGGCTATCGCGTGGTGACCATGGACTACGCCGCCGACAAGGCCGATATCTTCGTCACCGCCACCGGCAACTACCACGTGATCAACCACGACCACATGGCGAAGATGAAAGACCAGGCCATCGTCTGCAACATCGGCCACTTCGACAACGAAATCGACGTCGCCTCGGTTGAAGGTTACGAGTGGGAAGAGATCAAGCCGCAGGTCGATCACATCATCTTCCCCGACGGCCATCGCATCATCCTGCTCGCCAAGGGCCGTCTGGTGAACCTCGGCTGCGCCACCGGCCACCCGTCCTACGTGATGTCGTCCAGCTTCGCCAACCAGACCATCGCCCAGATCGAACTGTTCACGCGTACCGCCGATTACCCGGTGGGCGTCTACACGCTGCCCAAGCACTTGGACGAGAAGGTCGCGCGTCTGCAATTGCGCAAGCTCAACGCGCAACTGACCGAACTGACCGACCAGCAGGCCGCCTACATCGGCGTGCCGAAGACCGGTCCGTACAAGGCTGAGCATTACCGCTACTGATCGTCAGGTTTGACGACATCGGCGCTGCTGCAAACGGCGCCCACAGGCCGCTATCTCGATAGCGGCCTTTTTCTTTGCCGCACCAAGTCAACGAATCGCTCGGATAAACTCACTCCTTGTTCATGACGTACTGCCAGAGACCGCGTGCCCGCCTCCATTCTGCTGGTTGAAGACGACCGACCCATCGCCGAAAACGTCATCCTCGCCCTGGCGCGGGAGAATCTGGATTGCCGCCACGTCGCGCTGGCGGCCGAAGGTTTGGCGCTGCTGCGCGGCGGCGGCTTCGATCTGGCGATCCTCGATGTCGGCCTGCCGGACGGCAACGGCTTCGATCTGTGTCGCACGCTGCGCGGTTTTTCCGATGTGCCGGTGATCTTCCTGACCGCCCGTTCCGACGAGATCGACCGCGTGGTCGGTCTGGAGATCGGCGCCGACGATTACGTGCTGAAACCATTCAGTCCGCGCGAACTGGCGGCGCGGGTGAAAACCATCCTGCGTCGGGTTGGCGGCAGAAATGGCAACGCTGGCGAGCCAGCCGTCTCACCGCACTTTATCGAAGTGGATGCCGAGCGCGCGCGCATCACCTGCCGGGGCCAGCCGCTCGATCTGAGCCGCAGCGAATATCTGATCTTGAAAACCCTCGCCGCGCGGCCGGAGAAAGTGTTCAGCCGCGCCGCACTGATGGACGCGGCCGGTCTGGCCGAAGCCAGTCTGGAACGCTCGGTCGACACCCACATCAAGAGCCTGCGCGCCAAGCTGGCGGCCCGCGCGCCCGATGTCGATCCGATCCAGACCCATCGCGGCTTGGGCTACAGCCTGACGCGCATCACAACTTGAACTTCTTCGTCCGCTTCTTCGTCGGTTACGTGCTGGTCGCCGCCGTCGCGGTGCTGCTGGCGATGAAGCTGTTCAGCGACCAGTTCGTCCCGGGCGTGCGTCAGTCGGTCGAGGAAACCCTGGTGCAGACCGCCAACCTGCTCGCCGAAATGGCGCAACCGGTCCAGAGCAAGACCGGCGCCGCCAATATCGAGGCGGTGTTTCGCGGCTATGAGAAGCGCCGCTTCGAGGCGCGCATCTATGGCGTGCTGAAAAGCGAACCGGACTTGCGCGTCTACGTCACCGACCAGACCGGCCGCGTGGTGTTCGACAGCCGGGGCCGCGATGTGGGACAGGATTTTTCGCAATGGCTGGATGTCAGCCGCACGCTCAAGGGCGAATACGGCGCCCGCACCACGCGGGAGAACGAATACGACAGTTCCAGCAGCGTCATGTACGTCGCCGCGCCGATCCTGCAAAACGGCCGCATCGTCGGCGTGTTGTCGGTGGGCAAACCGTCGCGCTCGTTCCAGAGCTTCATCGACCTGGCCCGCGCCAAAGCCTGGCAATCCGCCTGGTGGCTGTTCGCGCTGGCGCTGCTGCTGGCGCTGGCCTTCTCGTTCTGGATGACCCGCGATCTGCGCCGCCTGGTGCATTACGCCAACGAAGTGGCCGAGGGCAAACGCGAACGCATCCCCATCGAGGGCCGCAGCGAATTGCGCCGACTGGCGCAGGCGCTGGAACACCTGCGCGCCGAGCTGGATGGCAAGGCGCATGTGGAAAAGGTGTCGCAACTCCTGGCGCATGAACTGAAAAGCCCGATCGCCGCCGTTTCCGGCGCCGTGGAATTGCTCGCCGACGAGACCGATCCAGATCGGCGCGCGCGTCTGCAAGCCAACATCGCCGGCGAGACCGAGCGCCTGCAACGCATCGTCGAAGGTGTGCTCAACCTGGCCCGCGCCGAGAATCGCGGTCGCCTGGACGAGGTGGAAGACATCGCGCTGGCCGAGTTGATCCGCGACGTGCTGGCTACCCGCGCCGAACGCATCGCCGCCAAGCGCATCGACATCGATGCCGAACTGCAGCCCGCGCGGGTGGCCGGCAACCGCTTCCTGCTGCGCCAGGCGGTGGCCAATCTGCTCGACAACGCCATCGACTTCAGCCCGGCCGGCGGGCGTCTGAGGATACAACTGGATAGGCAACAGAACCGCGCGCGGCTGTGCATCCGCGACCAGGGGCCAGGCATTCCCGACTACGCCCTGCCGCGCCTGTTCGAACGCTTCTACTCGACGCCGCGTCCCGACAGCGGCGAGCGCGGCAGTGGCCTGGGATTGAATCTGGTACAGGAAGTGGCGCGCCTGCATCACGGCGGCATCGAATTGCGCAACCATGCCGATGGCGGCGCAGAAGCCTGTCTGACTTTGCCAACGCCAATCCACACCTGATCCACACGCAGTCCACACCAATCCGCCACGGCGGCGCGTCAGGCTCTCCCCACCGCAACCGGGAGTCCGCCATGAACAAACCGCTCAACATCAAACTCGTCGCCCTCGCCCTGCTCGCCCTGATCCTGGCCTTCGCGGTCAAACAGATCGAATGGAAGGTGCTGGAACGCCAGGCCACCCGCGACGGCGCGGTGCGCGCCATCGCCGATCAATACGCCCGCGAGCAACAACTCGCCGGCCCGCTGCTGTGGGTGAAATGCAGCGAACCGCGCAGCCTGATCGAGACCGATGACAAGGGCGCGACCCGCCAACGCAACGTCATCCAGAACTGTTCCCGCGCCATCCGCCCCAGCCTGCTCAGCGGTCAGGGCAATCTGGATGTCGCGGAACGCTATCGCGGCATCTACAAGGCGCGGGTCTACCTCGCCGGACTCAAGCTGCATGCCGAACTGCCGGTGTTCCAGGCCAAGCCCGGCCAACGCATCGAGGAAGCGCAGCTGATCTTCGGCGTCAGCGATCCACGCGGCCTGAAACGCATCAAACTGACTCGCGCCGACGGCCAAACGCTGAACGCCAAGCCCGGCGTGCCCGGTGGGCCGTTCGAACAAGGTTTCCACGTCCCGCTCGACCCGACTCAACTGGCACAAGGCCTGGAACTGAACGTCGAACTGGAAATCGCCGGCAGCGGTCGTCTGGACTGGGCGCCGCTGGCGGAAAACAACGACTTCAGCCTGCGTTCGGCGTGGCCGCATCCCAGCTTTGCCGGCCTGTTCCTGCCTGAAACTCGCGAGATCACAGCGGCCGGGTTCAGCGCCCGCTGGCGGGTCAACGACTTCGCCACCGGCGGCGACCGGATGCTGGCCGGCAAGAACAACGGCTGGCTTAACACCAGCCTGGGCGTCTCGCTGATCGACCCGGTTGATGCCTACACCCAGACCGACCGCGCGGTGCGCTACGGCTTCCTGTTCGTGCTGCTGACCCTGGGCGGCTTCTTCCTGTTCGAACTGCTCAAGGCCAAACCGGTGCACCCACTGCAATATCTGCTGATCGGCTTCGCCGTGGTGCTGTTCTTCCTGTTATTGCTGGCGCTGTCCGAACACACCGGCTTCGCCCTCGCCTACCTCATCGCCGCTGGCGCCTGCGTGCTGATGATCGGCGGCTACGGCCGCAGCCTGCTCGGCAGTTGGCCAGGTGCCGCCAGCCTCGGCGCCGGTTACAGCCTGCTCTATTTCGGCCTGTATCAGTTGCTCGCCTCGGAAGACTACGCGCTGCTGATGGGCGCCTGGCTGATCTTCGGCCTGCTGGGGCTCACCATGTACCTGACGCGCCGGCTGGATTGGGGCCGGGTGGGGCAGGCACAGCCCAAGCCGGCGATGGATCAGGGCGAATAATCATGTTCATCGCCCATCTGCCCGCCGGTTACCTCACCGCTCGCCAGGTGGCCCGCCGTCTCGGCGTGTCGGCAACCCCCGACCTGATTCTGGCCGGCATGGCCGGCGGCATCTTCCCGGATATCGACCTGCTTTACGCCATCCTGATCGATCACTGGAGCGTGCATCACCACCGCTACTGGACCCATCTGCCGCTGGTCTGGCTGGCGATCTCGGCCGCCGCGGTGCTGCTGTTCAGGACGTCCGACGCGGCACGGCAACCGTTGACCGTATTCTTGCTGGCCGTCTGGGGTCACCTGTTGCTGGACAGCATCGCCGGCGACATCTGGTGGCTCTGGCCCTGGCTCGACTCCCCGTTCTCACTGGTCGTCATCCCTGCCATCCACTCGCCCTGGTGGCTCAATTTCCTGCTGCACTGGACTTTTGCTCTGGAACTCGGGTTTGCCTTGGTGGCGGTCTGGCTGGCATGGAAGCCACGACATGTTCGAAGCGGCAAACTTGCACAGCGCAGCATGCCGCGGGCATGATTGCGCCACCTTGCGATCCAAGCTGAGGCTCGGGTCAATTCAACGAACTAACAGGGACGGTTATGCGTCGAGGGTTTGCGGCTGTTGCCTTGATTCTGGGTCTGGCAGTGGCTTATTGGTTTGTTCAGCCTGGCAAGGAAGACGCTGCGTCGATCAAGGTAGATGCGCCCACCCCGATCAATCACGCATTGCTCGAAGCCGCGCGCGGCATGTTGGCGGCGCACCGGCAGATCATCGTGCTGCTGGCGGAGGAGAAGACCTTGTCGGCGTCGGAGCGGGCGGCGGCGCAGCAAGTGGGGCATGCCCTGTTCCATGAAAATCTGGCGCGTCTGGACCGCGCGGAAAGCGATCTGACACAACTTCTGGCGCGCCCGGGTGCGGCCCGCTTTTCGGAGCTGGAAGCGGTGCTGGCGTTCATCGAATCCGAACCCGGCCTGTACGACGCCGACCGGCTGGCGTTCCGCGAATTCCTGAATGACCTGCAGCGCGAGATCAGCCGCGACGGCAGTCTGCCCGCCGTGAAGTTGCACAAGCGGGTCGGCGAAGACCTGGAGGCGCTGGCCGAAATCGAGCGTCTGTACGACCGCGAGATTCGGGAAATCTTCAGCCGTTTCGATACCCGCGCCATCGTCCTCAAACGCGAGAAATGGTCGGACTATGTCGCACATCTGAAGACGTTGTATCGCCGCGAGCAGATCCTGCGCGACCACGGCATCGTCCTGTCCGCCGCCTCGTCAGCCGCCCCGACGACACAAAGCAAGGACGCCAAGAATGACGTCCTGTTCGGCCGCGACCTGCCGCCCAAGACGCTGGTGCTGACCTTCGACGACGGCCCGCATCAACGCCATACCGGCGAGATCGCCGCCATCCTCGGCCAGTACGGCGTACCCGCCATCTTCTTCGAGGTCGGCCGCAATCTCGGCAGCCTCGACTCCGAGGGCCACATCAAACCCTCGCCGCGCGTTGCCGCCGCCCGCGCCCTGCTGGCGGACGGCCACCTGCTCGCCAATCACAGCCTGACCCACGCCAAATTGTCGGCCCAGGACGGCGACACCGTGCGCAAGGAAATCCTCACCACCGACAGCCTGCTCAAGGCGGTCGACCCCCAGCGCTCCAACCTGTTCCGCTTTCCCTACGGCGCCGGCAGCCCGGACGGTCTGAACACCCTGACGCAGGCCAGCTTGCGCTCGATGATGTGGAACATCGACTCGCTGGACTGGGCCGACCCCATCCCCAATTCCATCGCCGACCGGGTGTTGCGCGAAGTGGACGCGCAGGGCCGCGGCATCGTGCTGTTCCACGACATCCACGAACGCACGGTCAAGGCGCTGCCTCTGGTGCTGGGACGCTTGATGGCCGAGGGCTACCAGTTCGCCACCTGGGACGGGAGCGGTTACAAGCTCGCCAAGATCGCCACGCAGCCGACGCCGCCGCCGGTGGTCAATGCCGGTTATGGCCAATCCTGGGCCATCACCATCGGCATCGACGAATACAGCCACTGGCCCCGGCTGCAACACGCCGCCAAGGACGCCGAAACCATCGCCCAGACGCTGGTGGACAAGTTCGGCTTCAGCCCGGAGCGGGTGATCAGCCTGAACAACGGCGAGGCCACCCGCAACGGCATCCTGGCGGCGTTCCACGAGCGGCTGCAACACAACCTGAAACCCGACGACCGGGTGTTCGTCTTTTTCGCCGGCCACGGCGCCACCCGGCACCTGAGTTCCGGCCGCGACCTGGGTTACATCGTGCCGGTGGATTCCGACCCGGAGAAATTCGCCAGCGACGCCATACCGATGACCGAAATCCAGAACATCGCGGAAAGCCTGCCGGCGCGTCATGTGCTGTTCGTGATGGACGCCTGTTACAGCGGCCTCGGCCTGACCCGGGGCGCCAGCGGTTTCCTGCACCAGAACGCGCGCCGCCAGGGCCGCCAGATGCTCACCGCCGGCGGCGCCGACCAGCTGGTGGCCGACGGCGGGCCGAATGGTCACTCCATCTTCACCTGGACCCTGCTGCAAGCGCTGGCCGGCCGCGCCGACCTGAACGGCGACAGCCTGATCACCGCCACCGAACTGGCCGCCTACATCGCCCCCAGCGTCGCCGGCGTCTCGCGCCAGACACCGGCCTTCGGCAGCCTGCCCGGATCGGAAGGCGGCGATTTCGTGTTCGAAGTGCGACCCGAAAACGAATTCCTCAGCGCCCAGAGCAGCCAGCTTTCCAGCGAAGCCATCGCCCTCAACAGCCGGCTCGACACCCTCCAGCCCCAAGCCACCGCCGCCGCCGCCAAACCCGCGCCAGTGGTGGTCACCGACCTGCAAGGCGAAGCGCAAAAAATCCAGTTGCCGAAAGCGGTGCCGCCCTCGCAACGCCAACTGGCGCAACGCGCCAACGACCGAGGCCTCCAGCTGTACAAGGAAAAACGCTATGCCGAAGCGGAAGCGGCGTTCACTGAAGCGCTGCGGCAGCGGCCGGATTTCGCGCTGGCCGCCAACAACCTCGGCTTCATCTACTTCCGCCAGCAAAAATATCCGGAAGCCGCGCGCTGGTTCGAGAACACCCTGAGCATGGACCGCTCCCGCGCCATCGCCTATCTGAACCTGGGCGACGCCTGGCTGAAAGCCGGCGAACCCGCCAAAGCCAAAACCGCGTTCCAGACTTACCTGGAAATTGCCGCGAATGGGGCGGGGGCGGGGCATGCACGGCAGATGCTGGGGGAGTTGTAGGCTGAAACCGGTGCCTATCAGCGGATTTCGCGCCTGAAACGTAGGGTGCGCCGTGCGCACCGTTTAACGCTGAATAGTGCGCAAGGCGCAGCCAAAAACTTGCACCCAGTGCTTGGAATAGGGGTTTTCCGCAAAATCAAAGGAGGTTCCGTATGTCGCGCATCTCACTTTCAGTAAATGGCTCATCACCTTGGGAACGTTTGTTGGGTCATGCCCCGAACATCCTCGAACGATGGACGGAACTCGAAAACGCCTTCTTTTCGAGCAATACCTTCACACCAGAATTACTCGAACAGGTACGCCGTGCTTTGGCTTTTGGAAATGGCTGCGAATACTGCATGGCAAAAGCCGGTCGGCCTGACGAAGTCCAACCTGACCCGAGAACCTCTCTCGCAGTCGGATTTGCTCAGCTTTTCGTTCGAAACCACCAGGACATAGATGACAGCGCCTTCAATGTGCTCAAGGCGGATTTTTCCGAAAAAGAAATTTCCGAATTGATTGCGTTCATGTCATTCATCTGCGCCTCGCAAATGTTTGGCGCTTCGCTCGGTCTGAAACCCCGTGATACCTATGCGAACTACAGTCCTGTTCGGGTCAGCCCTCTATGTGGATAAGGGATCGCCAGCCCCTGGCCAGCCTGGGCATCA
This sequence comes from Betaproteobacteria bacterium, assembly GCA_020061585.1. Lineage (GTDB taxonomy): Bacteria > Pseudomonadota > Gammaproteobacteria > Burkholderiales > Thiobacillaceae > PFJX01. Next base: position 57,393 of record JAGUXX010000145.1, read on the forward strand.
ACGACAGCTTCAGCCCGATGATGGACATGGAATCAGACCATCTGGGGACTAAGGTAATGATGCTGTTCAGGGACGCGTGTCAGGCTGCTATTTCCTGCCATACCTAGCAACATCTAACAATGTCTAACTGTTTTTAGATAGACTTTGTTAGAACTGACGAGAGCCCTATGGACCCGATCAAAAATCCTTTTTCTCCCGGCGCGGGTGCGCCACCGCCCGAGTTGGTCGGGCGTGACCCGTTGCTCGAACAAGCGCGCATCCTCCTCGGGCGCGTAAAACAGAAGCGCCCGGAAAAGAGCCTGCTGCTGACAGGTCTGCGCGGCGTCGGCAAGACCGTGCTGTTGAATGACATCGAACGGATGGCGAAGGGCGCTGGCTATCAGACGATCTTGCTCGAAGCGCACGAGGAAAAGCCGCTGGGCGAGCTCATCTATCCGGCGCTGCGCGGGCTGCTTTACGAGCTGGACCGGGTGGCCGGTGCGGGTGACAAGGTCAAGCGTGGGCTGGCAGTGCTGCGCAGCTTTATCGGCAGCATCAAGCTGACGGTGGGCGATCTGGCGCTGGGCCTGGACATTGAGCCGGCCAAGGGCACCGCCGATAGCGGCGATCTGGAAATCGACCTGCCGAATCTGTTCGTGGCCATTGCCGAAGCGGCGGAAGAGCGACAGTCAGCCGTCGCCATCCTGATGGATGAAATCCAGTACCTGAGCCAGAAGGAACTGGGCGCCATCATCATGGCCATGCACAAGATGCAGCAGAAGCAGTTGCCGCTGGTGCTGCTCGCCGCCGGTTTGCCGGTACTTCCCGGCATGGCGGGGGAATCGAAGTCGTATGCCGAACGGCTGTTCAATTTTCCGGATATCGGGGCGCTGTCGGAAGCGGACGCAGCCAAGGCATTACGCGATCCCGCCCGCGATGCCGGCGTCGAATTTCAGGAAGACGCACTGCAAGAGGTGTTCCGCCTGACGCATGGCTACCCCTACTTCATCCAGGAATGGGGTTACCAAGCGTGGAATATCGCGGCGGCGAGCCCGATTACCTTGCAGACCGTGCGGACTGCGACGCCAGAGGTGATTCGACGGCTCGATAAAAACTTTTTCCGGGTGCGCTTTGATCGCCTGACACCGGGGGAGAAGAACTTTCTGCGCGCGATGGCTTATCTTGGCCCCGACCACCAGCGCACCGGCGACATCGCCACCGCCTTGGGCATGTCGGTCAAGGGGATCGGCCCAGTCCGTTCCAAGCTCATCAAGAAGGGAATGATTTACAGCCCCGCGCACGGCGACATGGCGTTCACGGTGCCGCTGTTCGATGAATTCATGATTCGCGCAATCCCTGAATTTGCCCCGGCCTGAAACGGTGTCTCCCCACGCTCAAGCGTGAATCCGGGCGCTACGCTAAAGTTCACCCTGGCTTGAGCTTGTAGAACACGGCGGCCAGAATGGTAAAAGCCGTGGTTTTTTACCTGTTGCCCTGATTCGCAGAAAGGATGTCCATGCGTCCGTCCGTTGCTCTCGACATGAAGCGAAATGCAGTACGTGAAGCCGCCAGCCGCTTCCACACGGCGAACCCGCGCGTGTTCGGTTCGGCCCTGCATGGCACCGACCGTGACGGAAGCGACCTCGACCTGCTGGTTGATGCCTTGCCAGGGGCAACGTTGTTCGACCTGGGTGGTTTGCAGTACGAGTTGGAAACGCTGCTCGGCGCCCAGGTCGATTTGCTGACCCCGACAGACCTGCCCCCGAAATTTCGTTCCAAGGTGCTTGCGGAAGCGCAGCCGGTATGAAGGTGAATCGACTTTCCGATTAACTCGAACACATGCAACTGGCTGCGACGGATGCGTGCAGCTTCGTGGACGGCTTGACCAAGGACGAGTTCATTGCGGACAAACGCACCCAACAAGCGGTCATCATGAGCATCATCATCCTTGGCGAAGCGGCCACCAAGGCGATGGACAGCTACGCAAACTTCGCGCAGGCGCATCCCGAAGTGCCTTGGCGCAGCATGCAAGGCATGCGCAACCGTATTGCCCACGGCTACTTCGACATCAACCTCGATATCGTGTGGGACACCGTACAAATGGCGCTGCCGGGTTTGCTGAAGCAACTGCCCGCAGTATGTCAGGCAGCAAAAATCGAAGATTCGCCATGACAGTGGATGAGCTTGGCAGTGCAAACCGTGGTCTGTCCCCTGTTGTTCTGCTGTTGTTACTGCTGTTGTTACTGATCGGGTCAACCAACACCTGCCCCCCCAGAAACCCCTGCAACAAAAATGAACTGAAATTCCTCAAAACTTGATAAAACTTGATTGCACGCCTTTTCCAAATATAATTTCGTGCATGGAAAAAGCCCTGAATTTCAACGCAATCCAGAGCGCATTGACCGCTCAAGGGATGAACCAGAAACAGTTGGCGGAAGCAGTCGGCACATCATCCCAATCGGTGACCAACTGGCTCAAGGGGAAGGACTTTCCCCGCCCGGCCGCACTTCTCAAACTAGCCACCACGCTTAGCCTGACGTTTGAACAACTCGTTCAGGTCAACGATCCAGGGCGGCCTGTAGTCGCATATCGCAAGAAGGCGAATGCCAAAACAACCGCCGTGCATTTTGCCAAGGCGGAAAGCATCGGCATGCTGCTCAAACCGCTGGTCGCCTACCTGCCTGAAATTCAAGCGTTGCGCACGTTGATAACGTCCCCATCAACCGATTACGACAAGCTTCAGATCGTCGTATCGCAAACCCGAAATCGGCTGGGCATCGGACAACAAGCGGTGCTGGGGTACGAAAACCTCATCGGCGAATTCAAGGATTGCGGCGCTGTTCTGGTTCCCGTGCTTTGGGGTGCCAAGGGCAATCATGAAAACGCCCTGCATATCCGACTGCCGCAAGAAGATGTCACCTTCATCTTCCTCAATCTCGATACCCGGCTGGAAGACTTCAAATTCTGGATGGCCCATGAATTGGCCCATGTGCTTACCCCGGACCTGTCCGGCAGCAACGCAGGTGAGGATTTTGCCGACGCCTTCGCCGGCGCGCTGCTGTACCCGAAAGCGTGCGCCGAGTCCGCCTATCGGGAGGCCGTCCGGCATACGAAACCCGAGAGCGCGATCAAGGTGCTGATAGGCCAAGCCGATGCGCACATGATCTCGTTGAACACCGTCTATCAACAGGTCCGGCATTACGCCGCGTCGTCCGGCATTACGCCGCTTCCCATCCAGGAAACAGCCATACACGCAGTGCGCAACAGCCTGCGCGGGGCATTGGTCAGCGAAGCCCTGTTCGACCCGATGCCACCCTCGCCACAACGCTATATCGCCGCCTGCGAAAACACCTTCCAGACCGACTTCTTCCATGCGATAAAACGCATGATCGTCGCAAACGGCACCGGCGCAGCCTATATCCAACAAGTGCTGGATACCTCTTTGCAGGATGCCGTTGCTTTCCACGAGGCGTTGCGCCATTGACTCTGGCGCTGCTTGATACCAACGCCTATCTGCGACTGGCCAAGCGCATCCGCCCTCTGTTGGGGATTCCTTTCGGTCAGAAGCAATACGTTCTAACCATCCTCAAGCAGACCGAGGATGAGGTCAGAAAAAGTCCTCGCCTCGAATTCAACTATCCCTGGTTTTCCGACGCCGACCTGGCATCAGAACGCCTATCCAAGCAAGTCCGGTTGAGTGTGGAAGAAAGGCAACGCATCGAAGCGGCTACCAGCGTTCTGCGTGCCCATGTACTGGCCAACGTTCACGACTACACCAGTCAGGGCCGCTCACCGCCATCGCCAACCGATTGCTTTTTGCTGGCGTTTGGCATGGTTCGTCCCGCTATCGTAGTAACCGATGACCTTGGTATGCACAAACTTGCCGAAGAATTCGAAATCGACATCTGGCACGGTCACGAACTCCTGAAAAAGATGCTCGGAGCAAAAGCCATCGACAACATCCTCATCCGGGAAATCTATACCGCGCTGGAAAACAACGACGACTTGCCGCGTACCTGGCGTGAAGCCAAACATACTGCATTCAAGAAGTTGTTCGGGCCGGCGCCATAGGAAAGCGCCAAACACCTCGCGCGATGTCTAAGAAAGTGCTGATTTATTCGTCATCCCTGCGAAGGTGGGAATCCAGGTTATTGATTCAACGGGGTTCCCGCCTTCGCGAGACCTATGGACAGGATCAACAATCTCTTTTCTCCCGGCGCAGATAACCGATCACCAAGTTGGGCTGGCGCGACCCGTTGCTTGAACCAGCGCACATCGCCAATGGCTTCTCCGATAAATTGACCAAAGCCACCGGCGGAATGGAAAGCCGTAAAACCTTAGCTTACTGGCAGTGCGTAAATTTGCCGGAATCTGCCCCGAATGCTGCAATGTACGGCATGACCCCAATGCAACGATGGTGTAACTTCCGTCCCTACCGGCAGAAGCCATTACAAACAACAAATTAGACATGAGCAACCCGGTCACCTACCTCGATCCATCCCAGCTTCCCAAGAATCTGTGGGACCCCGACACAGGCCTACTTCATATTCCAGAAAGCCTCGCCAGATGCTACGAAGCTCTGATCGACCGTCACGGCTTGCGTGAACTTGCTAGCTCCAGAACGCGTGATGACTCGCCCATAGGGGGCATCGATCAAGTCAGCACGGATAAGCATTTCGCGCAGCAGTTCGACAACTCGGTCGCACGCGCCCAACTCTCTTTGACCAATGTGACGGGTGAAGTCGATGCGGCGTCGGATGCACTCGTGTGTGCGTTGAGTGCTGGCGCAATCTGCCTGACGGACGCCCCCTGCGGAGCCGGTGCTGCATCGTTGGCCTTCCTCAGCACCATCGCGGAATTGCGCAAGCAGGATGTGCTTCCTCGTTTGCCGCTGGAGGTAAGGCTACTTGGGGCGGAGATTTCACCCTTTGCCCGTGATTACGCGAGGCAACTTCTGGAGGACATGCGCCCTTTTCTGGAGACCCAGGCGATCTTCCTGAGTGAACAACTCCTAGAGTGGGACGCAACCGACCGGCTCAGTAATACCGATCTGATCCAGGCAATGGTTCGCGGCTGCCCAGAACTCAACAACCGGCTTCTTGTCATCGCGAACTTCAGCGGCTTCCTATCCCAGCGAGGAAAACAGAAAGACGTCGAGCCACAGTTGGAGGAGCTGTTCAGACATACGTCTGGGCCGGGAAACGTCGCCATTTGGATAGAGCCCCAAATGAACAAGGTGAATTCTGACGGTGGGATATTTCACTGGTTGGCCCAGTTAACCCCCCTGAAGTGGCGCAGGTTTGCTCAACTGGCAACGGGTGGAGAAGCTAGCCCACCTTTTATGACTTCAAGCGTGAAGTTCGAATCACAGCTCGCGTTGGGGCGGCCACACCCGATCCGGCTGGCGGTTATGCGACTTGATTTGGAGCGCTCCTGATGCCACGTCAACGTGCCGGCGTCCTGGCGGTCCGAGCCGTAAACCAATACCGTCGCCGGGATGTACTTTCCTACCTGGCCCTGCGTTATTACCTGAACAACGAAGCCGCGCGCACGGATCGCTGGGCGAACGAAGTCGCTACAGACCTGGTGTTGAAGCGTTCAGATCAGCCATATTTCCGGGCGTACCACTTCAAGGATGGAAACCACCGGATGGGAGTGGAACATCGCCCGATGTTTCTTCCTTGTGCGAATGAAGCCTTGGCCGAGGCAGCGCTCCTTGCCGAATGTGCCCGCCACCCAATAGTGTTTGGTAATCCTGATTTCGTATTCAGCTACCAACTGGCGACCGGGGAAGATCGCTCGGGGATTTTTGGTCATTACTCTGCCGGCCTTCGCAATCGCCATGATGCTATAGCCCAGGCATGCGATGACTGTCCTGAAGGAACTGTCCGCTACCTCGACCTGAAGAAATTCTATCCATCTGTTCACCCCGATCTGGCATTGAAAGCATGGCGCAAGGCCGCTGACCAGGCAGAAATCGCGCCTCGGTGGAGGGAGTTGGGGGACAAGTTCATTGGCGACCATGCCAAAGCAACGGATGGCCAGAAGCCCAGCATACTGACCGGCCCGATGTTCAGCCATCTGATCGGCAACCTGGTACTCCGCGATATCGACGCTCAGCTTGCTGGCCTCAATGGCGTTAAATATTTCCGTTATGTCGATGACATCACGCTGGTAGGACGTGACGAGCAGATCAGGGCTGCGGTCAAGACAATACGGTCGATCCTTGGGGAGCTTGGCCTCAAGGCGCACGACGACGACTCGCCCAAGAGTTTGATCGTACCCTGCTCGGAATGGGTTCAAGGCAGGCATGACTTTCAAGATCGTCGTCGGCCGGTATCGTGGAAAACACTAATCGGTGACCTCAAGAGGCACCTACTTGCCCATCCTGATGCGCGAGATTCGCTTCATGATGCCTTTGTCGGTGAAGGCATGCGCATCCCTGTTCGAGACTACTCCGAGGCTATTTTCGAGCGAGGCTACCTGCAAAAAATTCAAGAATGGTCGCGGTTCCGCTGGTTCTGGCGAAACAAGCGGAAGGTCTCTACTGATTCCCTGATTGATCAGGCACGACAACTGCGAATCCAGTTTGAATCTGAATTTAAGGAACTCGTGGGGGAATACCAATCTGCCAACACTTATGGCAAGAAACGGCTCACCCCAAAGATCAGGTATCGCTCTGGGCGTCTTACCTACTTGGCTACGGACGACGCATTGTTCGATCTGGCGAAAATTGCTGACTCTGTTCCCGAGCTCCATCTACAGTCGATGGTCATGGCTGCGACGGCAACAAGGAAGTTAGACGGGCTCCTGGAACTTGGAACCAATGCCGCTCAGGCGGTTGCTCAACCGCTCAGGGCTGCCGGCAAAACTGCTCATATTTCACTGCAAAGTCTTTCCGATGCACAGATGCAAGCCCTGGCGGTTTTTCAATTGAACGGTGTGGCTGTCCAGCGTCCACCCACTCTTGATGACCAGCGATCCGAAATGCTCGTTTTTTCCGAGCAAGGAGGTACGCCGAAATTGATGAGGTCTCCAGACAAGTTCATTAGAGAAATTGCCTGCTTGCATGGCCTGAGTAAGCTGCCGCGGCATCCCTCAATCCTAGAAAGTGTGTTTGATGAGGATGAAGAGCTAGCAGTGGACGCTGTGGAACAGTTGCAAGAATCCATTTCGCTGTGAGAAATCTGTACCGGCCAATACGGAAGGGCCACCGAACCAAAAGCGTCAAAGAGCTGAGTCTATTTCCTCCCCCACCCGCATAACCCCTACCCCACCCTTGGCCACCCTAATCCCCACCCTCGGCTCCGCCCGCTTCGATGCACGCGGCGAGTTGTGTCTGGCCGAACGCCTGAAGAATTACCTCGAAGACAATGCCTGGGTGTGGCACAACATTCCGGTTCGGGCCTTTCGGCCGGCATCCGGATTTCGTGGCTTTGCATCCACAGCAGGGCATTGTGGTGCTGGAGGTGAAGGACTGGCGGCTGGATACGATCGTCCATGTGAACCGCATGCAGGTCGAGTTGTTGACTGATAGCGGCAATGTGTCGACCGACAACCCTTTCGAGCAGGTGCGCAGCTACATGTTCAGCGTGGTGGATACGTTGAACCTAGATCCCTCTGTTGACCGCTCCTCAGCCCTTGAGATGTCTCATGCATACATGCGTTAGCGTCTCCGATTACGCTCACCAATTGGCTGAGCCCGCTACGCGTCCGATTGCGGGTCTGGCGGGCCGCCTGGCCGCGTTGTACTCGCAAGGAGTACGCCGGATTCGTAAGCCGCCAAAGGCGGCAACGACTCCGCTGCTCGTCGTTGCAGGGAGCGACCATGCGCCTCTTCGCGCCTTGCCAGACAACCCGCCAGACCCACACTCGAACGCGTCCAACAGAGGAATCTAGGTTTAAGCGCGATCCGTTGCTGGTGAACGAAGGGGGAAGCTTCAAGGGCAAGCCGGTCTTTTCTTTCGGGTATGGAGTGGTGTTCAGCAACATCATGCGCAAGCAGTTTGACCAGACCGATTTGCATGAGGTGTTTCCGTCGTCGCGCTGCATCTTCCGCGATGAGATGGCGGAGAAGGTTGACCCTGATGCGTTTCGCGAGCAGGTCTGGCGCATGGTGTCGCCGCGCATCGGGCCGGCGTTGTCGCTGCCGCAGATCGACCGAGTGCGTGCGCGGTTGTTTCCGGAGATTCGCGTCGCCCAGATGGCCTTGCCGTTTGACGAGCCGACGGCCAATGCCTCGCCCGCCGATGACCGCATGCTGGCGGTGCTGGATATGCAGCAGGAGTTGCTGGCGCGCAGCATGGGAGAAGGTCACCGCATCGTGCGGGGCGTGGCGGGTTCCGGCAAGACACTGATTCTGGCGTTTCGCGCCTAGCAGATCGCGCGCGCGGCGACCCGGCCGGTGCTGCTGTTGAGTTTTGCGAACGGCATCTCGGGTCGGCTGGAAAATGCGATGCAGGACCGGGGCGTGGTGGACAAGGTAATCACTTCGACCTTCCATGCCTGGTGTTTCAGGATGCTACACGAGTACGGCCTGCCCGCGCCCAATCGCAAGGACTTCGACGATGCCGGCGCGTGGTATGCCGCCAACGTGTTTATTCCGGTGAAATCCGCCACTTGTTCCGATGGAAAGCCTGCCAGGCATTCCAGTTGCCAGCTGCTCCTTGGATTTTCATCTTGTCGGGACATTATCCGGACGTTACCATGAGGCTAATGTCAAGAACTGGGGGTTGCCATGAGCACCTTGAACCTCTCGAAAACGGAACGGATTGATGTGCGCACCAGCAGTGCCGTGAAGCAACTACTGCAGGAGGCTGCTGCTGCCTGTCACAAGAACGTTAGTGAGTTTCTTCTGGACGTGGGTGTGACAGCCGCCAACCAAGCGTTAGCAGACCGTCGCCACTTCACTCTCAACGATGAACAGTGGCAAGCGTTTAAGGACGCACTGGATCGACCCGTCAACACCAAGCCGCGTCTGAAGAAACTGATCAGTGAGCCCGGAGTGCTGGGTTGAGTGCTGGGTATGAACCTGTCCGCAAACTTACGGCACAGGACCTGCTCGATGGGTTCGACTGTGGCCAGCCGGCACTGAACCAATTCTTGCAGCGCTACGCTCTGGTCAATCAGAAAGCCAACAGCGCGCAAACTTACGTCTGCTGCCAAGCAGGCGAAGTTGTGGGCTTCTACAGCCTCGCGGTCGGCAGCGTCGATCCGGAGAGTGCGCCTCCAAGGGTTATGAAGGGCTTGGCCCACCATCCGGTACCCATGATGATTTTGGCCAGACTCGCCGTCGATCAGAGGCATCAAGGTAGGGGCCTCGGGAAAGCACTACTCAAGGACGCCCTGCTGCGTACTGCTCAGGCCGCCGACATTGCCGGTATCCGCTGCCTGCTGGTACATGCCAAGGATGATGCGGCTCGCCAGTGGTACGAAGCCTGGGAGTTCGAGCCAAGTCCGACCGACCCCTATCACCTTTTCCTGATGCTTAAGGATCTCAAAGCAATACTGGCCGGATAAACGTGGCGGGGTTGAGATGGAACGGCTGGCGCCATTCGATTGGCATCAGTGGCGTCAAGCGGACCATGACGCGCTACGTTTTCTCTCCATGCACAGCGCCAAAGGTCTGGAGTTCCCCTGCGTGGCAATAGGCGGGTTGGGTGAGTTGAAGAAGGCCGAAGCGATCGAAGACGACGTGCGCCTGACCTACGTCGCCATCACGCGCGCAACGCGCGAGGCGTTTATCACTTACTCGAACATGTCCGAGCTGGTGGGGCGGCTGGTGGCTGCGCTTGCAGGCCAAGTACGACACCGAACGGACGCGGGAGTCCATGGCCGAAGTACTGGCGGCGATCAAGCCGCTCAAAATTCTGGAGCAGGTGTGAGGGTGGAACGTAGACAGGCTCCTATTGATCCGGCCCAATTAAACCGAGAATGCTCGCCGAGGCGTAGGGTGCGCCGTGCGCACCACCATCCAGCCAATCGGTGCGCACGGCGCACCCTACGGTTTCGCGGATAATTCTGGCCGAATCAATAGTCACATTTGGTCTAGCAAGATTCACACAATCAGCAACAATACTGAAAAATCAGTTGGACGCGCCTGTTGGTGCGACCGGATGAGTGCCTGGCGTGAAGCGATGACGCAACAGCCCATGGCCCGCGAAGCGAAGCAGGGAAAAGGTAGCCCGCATGTCAGAGAACAACGGCGATGCCGTGCCAACGAATGAATTCGACGACGCCGACACGGCGATCGATTTCTCCATTCCGTTCGTCCCCGAATCTCTGACACAGCTTTACTACACGCCCGCACTGGCGCGACTGAGCGCCGCCCAGCGTTTGCGCTACAACCAACTCTACGCCGCGCATATCAACGAACAGTTCATGTTCTTCGAACACGACATAGGCAACGCCATTTCGCGCGCCTTGCTGGCGTCCGGTGCGCTGAAGCAGCAAGGGCTGCGAGATCGACTGCGGGGGATGGTCGATGATGAAGAGCGGCACCAGGGCATGTTCGAGTCGATCAACCGACGCGCCTTTCCCGAACTTTATGCACATTGCCGACATGTCTTCATTCGTCCTTCGGCCATCGCGCGCCACTTGCTCAATGCCTGCGTCCAGCGCCCGAAATCCATGACCTTCGTGATCTGGCTCGCCTTCTTTCTCGAAGAGGCGTCGGCGGAGTTCTCGAAAGCCGTCATCAAGTTCGCCAGGGAAGGCGCGGCCATCGAAGCGAACTTCCTGACCGTGCATGTTCGCCATCTGCGCGACGAGGTTCATCACGTCAAGCTTTATCCGGAGATCGTCCGTGCGGTGCTGTCCGACAGTTCCGCGCTGGCCCGCAAGATCAACGGCGCGTTGCTGGCGCGGCTGATGCGCGAGTTCCTCGCGCCGAAACGCTCCGGCATCGCCGTCATTGACCGGTTGGTGCACGAGTTCCCCGACTTGAAGGCAATCCATGACGATTTGCGCCGCGATGTCCGCTCGCTTGCCGGTTCGCCGGCGTTCTATGACGCCTTCTTCGCCGCCGCCAAGCTGCCGTCCTTGCACAACATGTTCGACGAGTACCCCGAGTTCGCCTGGTCGGCGGCCGGGGCTGCCGCAAGGCATCGGTGATTGGCGATGAGCGCCGCCGCAGCCATCGAAACCCGTCGGGATCGGCACGATCCGGCAAAGCCGGCTTACCGGTCGCAAGTTGTCCCCACCCGCGAACTCGGGGAAGGACGCATTGCCGAGATGTCGACGCTCTACCTCGAGAACTATGCGGGCAGCAATGGCGCCTTGTTCCGCGCCGACCTGATGGATAAGGACCATGCCCTGCTGGTATTCAGCGGCGATGCGCTGGTCGGCTTCACGACGATCAAGCACTACGAAGTCGAGTGGCAAGGGAAAGACACGGGCATCGTCTTTTCCGGCGACACCATCGTCGACCCGCGTCATTGGGGGCAACGCGAGCTGGCCTTCGCCTGGCTGGAGTTCGTCGGCGGCATCAAGGCGGCTGCGCCCGAACGGCCTCTGTACTGGTTTCTGCTGGTCAAGGGACACCGCACCTATCGCTACCTGCCGGTCTTCGCCCGCCAGTTCCACCCTTGCTGGCAGGCGCAGGAGACCGAAGCCAGGCGACTGAAGCCGCTGGCGGATTTCCTTGCCACCGCGCGCTTCGGGGCCGACTACAAGCCACAAGCCGGCGTCGTCGAGTTCGCCGAATCGCGCGGCCATTTGCGACCGGCGATCGCCTGCCCGGACAGCGACGAACTCGAACGCCAGGATGTCCGCTTCTTCCTCGCCCGCAATCCCGGCTACCTGCAAGGAAACGAGCTGGTCTGCGTCTGCGAGCTGGCGGTCGACAACCTGAAACCCTTGGCCGCGCGATTCTTCCAGCGCGCCGGTGGGGCACGGCGATGACCGAGATAGCGGTCGCTCCCGCGTCGGCACGACAAACTGACTGGCTCGCCGAATTGCTGGCGGCCAACGCGTCGACCGCGTACCTCCGTCAGCAAGGCAGCCCGCTCACGCTCGACGCCTTTCGCGCACAAGTCCCGTTCTGCGATTACGACAGTCTGACGCCCTGGTTGCGGCGCATCAGTGACGGCGAAAGCGACGTCCTGTTTCGCGGCCGGCCCTGCGCCTATGAGAGAACCGGCGGCAGTGCCGGCGGCAGCAAACTCATCCCCTATTCCGCCGCCGGCATCGCCGATTTCCGTCGCGCCGTGTCGCCCTGGCTGGCGGCAACCCTGGAACGGCACGCCATCACCGGCACGGTCTACTTTTCGATCAGCCCGGTCGCGCGTGCCGCCGAACGGATCGGCGAGGTTCCGGTCGGGCTGCCCGATGCGGCCTATCTCGACGAGGCAACCTGCCAAGTGTTGATGACACGCAGCGCCGTGCCGTTTTCCGTCGCCGAACTTAGCGATGTCGCCACCTGGCGCCAGCAGACGCTGCATCACCTCGCCAGCGCTTCGACGCTTGAGCTGATCTCGGTCTGGAGCCCGACCTTCCTGCTTACGCTGCTGGAAGGCCACGCGGAAATCGCCGCCGCCTGGCCCCGTTTGAAGGTGATCAGCTGTTGGGCCGACGGTTCGTCTCGACCCTACGCCGCCGAGCTCGCCGCCCGTTTTCCCGGCGTCGCCATCGAGCCAAAGGGGTTGATCTCGACCGAAGCCGTGGTGACCGTGCCGAACCAGGGGGGCGAAGCGGAACTCATTGCCAACGGTTTCTTCGAGTTCCTGCGTGACGACCAGGCCTTCCTCGCCCACGAGCTTGAACCCGGTGGCGAGTACGAGGTCGTGGTGACGACGGCCAGCGGCCTCTACCGCTATCGCAGCGGCGACGCCGTATGCTGTCGCGGCTACGCCGCATCGGGCCGGCCGATACTCGGTTTCGTCGGTCGCTCCGGTCTGCACTGCGATCTGGTTGGCGAAAAACTGAGCGAGTCCTTCGTCTCGGCTGCGCTGGCCTTTCTGCCAGGCTTTTCGCTGCTGATTCCCGACGCGCGGCGGCGCGCTTATGTTCTGGTCCGTGAGCACGATACCGCGCCCGAGGATCTTGCCCGGCTGGAGGCGGCCTTGTGCCGCAACCCCCAATACGCCTACGCCAGAACACTCGGCCAGTTGTCGCCGCTGACCATGCTGCGAGTCCCCCGCGCCTGGGCGACCTACGAAACAACCCTGTTGACACGCGGCGCCAGGCTCGGCGACATCAAGCTGACCGCGCTGCGTCCCGAGTCATTCTGGCTAGACATTTTCGAACGGGAGTGCCCATGAAAATCGCCCTGATATCGCCGAAAGGCCCCTTGTACCGCCACCGTGGCGGCATCTTCAAGAAGTCGCTGCGCTACCAGCCGCTGACCTTGACCACGCTGGCCGCTCTGGTGCCGCCGGAGCTCGATGCCGAGATCGCGCTCTACGACGAGGGCATCATCGAATTGCCGGACGAGATCGACGCCGACCTGATCGGCCTGACCGTGATCACCGGCACGGCGCCGCGCGCCTACGAACTCGCGGCGCAGTTCCGCGCCCGCGGCAAAACCGTGGTGCTCGGCGGCCCGCACGTCACGCTGCTGCCGGACGAAGCGGCCCAGCATGCCGATTCGATCTGTGTCGGGTATGCAGAGGATAGCTGGCCGCAGCTGCTGCGCGACTTCGCCGCCGGCAGCCTGAAACCGGCCTATTTCCAGAGCCCGGACTTCTCGCTCGACCGGCCGGATATGCCTTTCGCCAAACGCGAGCTGTTCGATACACGCAACTTCCTGACCCAGGCGGTGTTCGAGGCGACGCGTTCCTGCGCCCACGATTGCGAGTTCTGCGTCGCGCCCGCCGCCTGGGGGCGCAAGCAATACCAGAAGCCCATCGATTGGGTGATCCGCGACATCCAGCAGTTCGGCCAGAAAAAAATCCTGTTCGTCGATCTCAACCTGATCTCCGACAAGGACTACGCCCGCGAGTTGTTCACCCGGCTGATCCCCCTCAAGATCGAGTGGTTTGGCCTGTCCACGGTGCTGATCGCGCACGACCGGGAATTCATGGAACTGGCCGCCCGCAGTGGCTGCAAGGGACTGCTGCTTGGCCTGGAGACGGTAACCCCCGACAACCTGCGAGATGCCCGCAAACGGTTCAATGCCTCGGTCGATTTCCGCTCGGTGATCAATGACCTGCATCGCCTGGGCATCGCCATTCAAGGCTGTTTCGTGTTCGGACTCGATCACGATACGCCGGAAGTTTTCGACACCACGATGGCGTTCGCCATCGACGCCGGCATCGACCTGCCGCGCTACGCCGTGCTGACGCCGTTTCCGGGCACGCCCTTGTTCACCCGACTGGAGCGCGAAGGCCGGATATTGACCCGCGACTGGTCGCTTTACGACGCACAGCATGTGGTGTTCCAGCCGCGCAACATGTCGGCACGGGAACTCTCCGAGGGCCACGAACGGGCCTGGAAACAGACCTACCGCTGGTCGGCGATCGGGCGTCGGCTGTGGCGGGCGGGCAACCTGCGGCCGCTCGCGCTGACGGCCAATACCGGGTATCGCTTCTATGCCCACAATCTGCACCGCTTCTACAATTGCGATTGGCCGATCGACCTCCTCGATCGGCCCCGGGCCGGGCCTGCCGCCGTCGCCGCCGACACCGCCAGAATCGTATGCGGCTGACCCTGATCCAGCCGGCCATCGGCCACCGTGCCGGTGAGCGCTATATCCGCTCCTGGCAGATGGAACCCCTGCCGATTGCCACGCTGGCCGGCCTGACGCCAAACAGCGTCGAACTGGCCTTCTTCGATGACCGCATGGAGGCCATCGACTACGACCGTCCCTGCGACGCCGTCGCCATGCCGGTCGAAACCTACACGGCTCGGCGCGCCTACCAGATCGCCAGCGAATACCGCCGGCGTGGTGTGCCGGTGATTGTCGGCGGCTTCCACCCCAGCGCCCTGCCCGATGAGGCACAGCGCTACGCCGACACGGTCGTCGTCGGCGAAGCCGAAGGCATCTGGCCCGAAGTGCTCGACGACCTGGCCCACCGCACCCTGCGCCCGCGCTATGTCGCGGCGCGCGGCGATCTCGCGGCGATACGCGTCGATCGCTCCCTGTTCGCCCAGCGTCGTTACCTGCCGATCGGCCTGATCGAGACCGGCCGTGGCTGCCGTTTCCCCTGCGAGTTCTGCTCGATCCAGTCGTTCTTCGGCCGCAGCCACCGCAATCGGCCCATCGCCGACGTCATCGCTGAACTGCGCGGCTTGAAACACGAGAAGCGCCTGTTCTTCTTCGTTGACGACAATTTCGCCGGCGATCTCCAGGCCGGCAAGGAACTCCTGCCGGAACTCGCCCGCCTGAACATCCGCTGGATCACCCAGCTCAGCATCAATGCCGCGCACGACGAAGCGTTCCTGTCGCTGCTGGCGAAAAGCGGCTGCAAGGGCGTGCTGATCGGCTTCGAATCGCTGGATGCCGACAATCTGCGGCAGATGAACAAGCGCTTCAACCTGATGAAAGGCGGCTATCACGTCGCCCTCGCCAATCTGCGCAGACACGGCATCGCCGTCTACGGCACCTTCGTGTTCGGCTACGACAACGACGTCGAATCTTCCTTCGACGCCGCCGTCGATATGGCCATTTCGGAAGGCATGTACATCGCGGCGTTCAATCACATGACCCCGTTTCCGGGTACGCCGCTGTACCGCCGCCTGCAAGAGGAAGGACGTTTGCGCTACGCAGCCTGGTGGCTGGACCCCGCCTACCGTTACAACGAGGTGCCGTTCCGGCCGCAACGCCTGACGCCCGAGCAGGTCACCGGCGGCTGTCTCGCCGCCCGCCGCCGCTTCTACAGTTGGCCGAGCATCCTGCAGCGGGCGCTGGGCAACCGTAGCGATCTGTTCATGCTGCGCAATTACCTGCCGATCAACCTGATGCACCGCCAGGACGTGTCGCGGCGCAACGGTTATCCCCTGGGCGACGAGAGCGGGTCAGGCCGGATGGTTGAATCGGCATGATCCGCTTCGCCGCCGCGACTCCGGGTGACGATGCCGAACTGCGCGCGCTGCTGCGTGACCACAGCATGGCATCCTGGGTCACCATGGCGGTCGAGCGCGAACCCGCGTTCTTCTCGGGCATGGACCGCTTCGGTCGCGACCATGCGGTGATCGCGCGCGACGCGAGTCGTGCCGTCGGCATGTACGTGCGTTCCGAGCATCCGGTCCATCTCAACGGCCAACCGGCGCGGATCGGCTACCTCGGCGGGCTGCGCATCGATGCCGGCTATCGGCGGCGGGTACGGGCGCTGCGCGATGGTTTTGCGGCGGCTTTCGCGGCCGATGAAGCCGCCGCCATCGGCTTCTACTACACCTGCATCGCGTCCGAAAACCGGGCAGCGCGACGCCTGCTTGAAGCGCAGCTGGACGGGTTGCCGAGCTACGTCGAGGCGGGCGAGGTGGTGGCGCTGGCGATGCCGCGCGTTCGGGGAAAGCGGTTGGGCCACTGGCAGCCGATGCGCCAGGATGAATGCGACGCGGTTTGCGCCCTGCACAACACCGTCGCCGCGTCGCGCCAGTTCTCGCCGGTGCTGGACCCGAAGACCCTGGCCGCGACCGGCGCCGATTTCTTCGTCTGCCGCGACGGGTCAGGGCAGCCCGTGGCATGCATGGCACTGTGGAACCAGAATGCCTACAAGCAAGTCGTCGCCCGCGCCTACCGCCAACCGCTTGCCGCCTTGCGACCGCTGTACAACCTGGTTGCCGCGGCGCGTCGACGCGTCACCCTGCCGCGCCCCGGCAATGCGGTTGACCAGACCTATCTGGCGTTTCTGGCCGCCGACGCGAAGCGCGCCCCCCGGCTGCCGGAACTCGTTGCCGACGCGCTCTCGCTGTGCAGTACGGCCGTGCTGACCCTGGGCATTTCCAGCCGCGATCCGGGGCTGCAAGAGCTCGCCACCCGCTTCCGCCCAGCGTCATACGCGATGACGGTCTACACCGTCGCCTACGGCGAGCCACCCGACCTCGACGGACGACCGGTGCAGCCGGAAGTCGCCGTGCTGTGATGAGGCAAACGTCTTCACGGCGCATCCTGCGCCATCGCGCGGACTGGCGAACCCTGGCATTGGTCGGCCTGGCCTGCGCCGCGTTGATCCTGCCTCCTGTCCTTGGCCCCGATGCGATACCGGCCGGCCCGTGGATCGCCGTCTCGGCCATGCTGTGCTTCATCGCCAACATCGCCAATCACAACCACATGCACCAAGCGACGTTTCAGCGCCGTGTTTTGAATCAGGCATTCAACCTCGTGCTCACCCTCTGCCGTGGGCATACGGCGAGCGGCATCATCGTGCCCCACCACCTCAACCACCACGTCGAATCCTGCGGCGCACGCGACTGGATACGACCACAACTCGCCGGTCGGGGAATCGGCTGGCTGCGCCTGGTGCGCTTCATCGTCGCCGCCAGCGTCAACATGCTCATCGAGCGGCGACATCCCGCCGCGCCGCGTCTGGCCCCACGCGCCGAGCTTAGCCGCCGTCACGAACAACGGGTGCTCGCGGCATTCATCCTGCTCGGGCTGCTTGCGGACTGGCAGGTTTTTATGCTGTTCAACGTCCTACCCTGGGCGCTCGGGCTGGCGCTGCTGGTCGGCGTCAACCTGCTGCAGCACGATGCCTGCGAGCCGGGCCTGGTGGTTGGCGGCTCGCGCGATTTCGTCGGACGAGTCGGCAACTGGCTGTGCCTCAACAACGGCTATCACACCGCCCACCACCTGTCGCCCGCGACCCACTGGAGCAAGTTGCCCGACCTGCACGCAACCCTCGCCGAGCGGATTCGGGCGCAACGGCTGGAATACCCGTCCGTTCTGGCGTTTCTCTGGCGCTTCGGCTGGTCGAGAACGCCTTCGGCCCGGAGCGTCTGAGTGGTCCAGTATTACCTCTGCCCACCGGTCGACGAGGTCCGTCTCGCGCGGGAAGTCGCGCCGCTGGTCCGCAGTTTCAACGGCGCCGTTCCAAGTGTGGAACGCCTGATCGAACTGACTCGCGAGCACGGACTCGACACCTCGACAATGGCGCTTTACGAAGCATTGCGGACGGCGCCGGCCAACGCCGAGTTCATCGCCCGCATCGAGGCCGAGCCGGTCGTTACTGAACCCGCAACGTCCCCGGCCAAGATACTGGCGGTCCCCGCGCTCTTCTACCAGCACTACCCGGAAACCGGCGGCGATGTGGCGCTGTCCATCGGTATCGCCAGAGCCTGCGGCTTCGAAGTCGAAACCATCCCGATCCAGAGCCTTGGAACCATCACCGAGAACGCCCGCATCATTCGCGACTACCTTGAACGCGAACCCGCCGAGCGGGTCTGGCTGCTCACGGCGAGCAAGGGTGGCGCCGACTTCCGGGTCTACCTGGAGCACTATGCCGACGCCGCGGCGATCAAACGGATCGCCGGCTGGATCAACATCTGCGGCCTGATCGAAGGCTGCGACATCGCCGACTTCGATATCGCCACGCCGGCGCGGCGGCTGAAGTTCCAGGCAATCTGCCGCGCCTTCGGCACCCGCTTCGACCTGCTGCGCGAACTGTCCACGGCTCACGCATACTGGCGCGAACCATTGCGTCTGCCGCCGCACCTGCGGGTGTTCAACCTGGCGGCGATTCCCTTGCCCAGCCACATCCAGAAATCCTTGATCAACCGCTATCAGGCGATCAGCGACCTGGGCCCGAACGACGGCATGGTCGCCTGTCGGCGTACCGTCATCGACGCCGGCCTGACGCTCCCCTTCCTCGGCTACGACCATTTTTTTCGCGGGCCGCAGATCGCGCCGGTGCTGTATCGCTTCTTTTCTTACCTCAGGCGGCAATAGCGTATGGATCGACGTACGGCAGCGCTTACATGCGCGTTTGTCCTGGTTGCGCCGGCACAGGCTGGAGACGAGCGCGCAATCCGCGAAGTCTTCGCCAGCGTCGAACGCGCGGTCCAACAACGCGACACCAAGACCTTGATCGATAGTGCGACCGACAACCATCTGATGATCTCCAAGAACGGCGAAACGGTCGTCGGCAAGCCGGCGCTGGCCGCCTACCTGGACAAGATGATCGGCTACGCAGCTTCGATCAAGTCGCTGCAATCGACCGTCGCGATGTCTCCGGATATCCGATTTCACGGCGACACCGCCATCGCGCATGGTCGATCCAGGGACCATTACGCCTTTGCCGACGGCCTCGAACTGGACCTGACCACTTACTGGACGGCCACCCTGGCGCGCGAGGACGAGCGTTGGCGGATCGCCGCCGTGCACTACTCGTTCAATCTGTTTGACAACGGAATGCTCGACGCGGCGCGGCAGGGCGCCCTGGTCGCCGCGGCGGGCGGGGCGTTGGCCGGCTGCATCGCCGGATTGTTGTTTTTCCGCCGTCGGCATATATAGTCATCCCGGATTTGACCTGTCCCGTGCACAGTTTCAACCGCGGATACCAACACTCAGGAGACGAAACACCATGCGAAATTTACTGCGTTGCAGCCTCATTGCCTTGTTGTTCCTGACCCATGCAGTCGCCTGGGCGGCCACCGCGCCGCCCCTCGATCCGGCTGGCGGTCGGGTCGAGGACCGGCAAGCCCTGCGGGTTCTGCTCGAACGCATCGAACAGGCCACCGCGGCGCTCGATATCGATGCGGCCACGGCGCTGATGCACCCCGACGTCATCGTCACCTGGCAGAACGCCGAGGTATCGAAAGGCCTTGAACAGGTTCGCGCCTACCACGATCGCATGATCAAAGGCGCCAGTCCGATCGTCAAAAACTATAGCGTCAAGGCGAACCTGGGCGGCCCGGCGGTGTTTTATGGCGACAGCGCCGTCGCCTGGGGTACGACTGTGGAGCGCTTCGCGTTATCTGACGGCCTCAAGTTCACGCTCCATGCCAACTGGAGCACGACGATGGTCAAGCAGGACGGTGAGTGGAAGATCGCCGCGCTGCACTTCTCGACCAACCTGTTCGACAACCCGCTGCTGAATAACGCCGAGCGCCTGGTCTGGATTGCCGGACTGGTCGGCCTGCTGGCCGGGTTTCTGGCCGCCTGGCTGCTGTCGAGGTTGCGCAAAGCCAGGTAAGTGGTCGCGAACTCAGCGGAACAGCAGGTGATACGCAACCGCTTCAACATTGCGCTGATCGCGATCGTCTATGCGATCGCGCTGGCGTTGCTCTGGTTGGGGTCGCGGGTCGACCTCTGGCTGGCGCTGCCCATCGGCATCGTCTTTTCCTTTGTCCTGTTGACCAACTACGCGTTGATCCATGAGGCGGCGCACGACAATCTGAACTCGGACCCGACCTGGAATCGCTGGCTCGGGGTTCTCGTCGGCTTTCTGTTTCCGGTGCCGTTTTCGATGATCAAGGTCACCCACACGGTTCATCACTGCTGCAATCGGACGGATCACGAGATGTTTGATCTGTACTACCCGGGCGACAGCCTGTTCATCAAACTCGGGCAGTGGTATGGCCTGCTCAGCGGCCTGTTCTGGCCCTGGATTCCGATCGGCGCGCTGGTCCTGGCGACTTTCCCGAAACTGCTGCGCATGGGGCCTTACCGGCGGGCGCGGACCACGGCCGTACTGTTCGACGATTTCGCCGAACATGGGGTCGGGCGTGTGCGCGTCGAGGTCATACTGACCCTGGCGTTCTGGGCCGGGCTGTTCGTGCTGCTCGATCTGTCCTGGCAGCCGGTGCTGATCATGTACGCCTGCTTTGCCTTCAACTGGTCGACGCGGCAGTACATCACCCACGCCTTCACCGAGCGGCATGTCATCAACGGCGCATTGAACCTGCGCGTCGGTCCGGTCATGTCGTGGATATTGCTCAAGGGCAACTGGGATCTGGTCCATCACCAGAAGCCCTGGCTGCCATGGAGCGAACTCGAACGCCACGGCAACGGCGCCTATTCCCCGGTCAGCATCTGGCGGCAATACCTGCGCATGTGGCGCGGGCCGGTGCCGGCGACCGCCCCTTCGCCGCAGCGCCTCAAGGCCGAACCAAGTCCCGATTGAGTTGCCGCCAGCGCGTGTCGACCACACACGCGGCCCAGGCCAGCGCGATACCGCCGGCGATATCGGCCAGATGGTGCTGGTGCACGAGCAGTACCGAAGCGCAAATGGCCACGTACCAGACGCCGCCGAGCTGGCGAAGGTGCGTTGCCGCGACGCGGCCCGAAAGTGCGCGGAAGATCAGGGTGCTGTAGGCGATGTGCAGCGACGGGACGGAATTGAACGGGCCATCGAGTTCCCACAATACGGAAAACAGCGCGTGGAACGCGCCCTCCGGTGGAATCCGTGGGAAGCCGCTGCGCACCGGAAAAACGATGAACAGCAGGCCGGCCGCCAGCGTTGCCAGCGCGATACGCCGACCGAGGGCGCGCAAGCCCTCGATGTTGCAGGCGAACAGCGGCAGCCAGAACAGCAGCGCGATCGAAAAGTAGATCAGGATCGCCCAAGGAACCAACGGAATCGCCAGTTCCCAGGCGAAATGCAGGCTCACATCCCGACCCGAGTTGGCCGCGATCCAGTTGGCGCCGCCATAGACGACGGTGAAGAGCAGCGTCAGCAGGACATACCGTCGCAGGAAGACGGCCCATCGCGCGCGGTTCGGCCACGTCCATGTCACCGACGCCACCCTGCGGGCTCGTTTCCGTAGCCGCCAGCATGGCTCGCCTCCCGACGCGCCATGTCATCGGCCAGCCGCCGGTCGATCCAGCCATGCAGAAGATCGAAACCCCGCGTCAAGAGTCGATGCTGGTTCACCGTCGCGCTCTGGAAATCGAGCAGGTCGTCGCGTTGCGACGGGGAATAGCGGAGCAAGCCGGAGTAGAAGGTCGCCGCGTTCAGCGCCACGCGGTTCTCGATCAGTTGGCGATTGAGTCGGCGCACATGGCGCCCGACATCGGCCGAGGACATGCTGGCATGCCGCCAGTAGGGGGCAACCGTGCGCGGGTTGGAATCGACGTGCAGTCCGAACCGCGCCCGGTTGGCCGCATTGAGCACGGGCACCCCGGCGACGCGGGTGCTGAAGATCGCCAGGAAGTAGAAATCCGGCGGATGGTCGCGCAGGAAGCGGTAGGTGGTGGCGAGACTCGCTTCGCTCTCGCCGGGAAAGCCGACCACCAGCGAAACCACGCTGGTCAACCCGACCGCCCGGCAATTGTCGAGCGCCTTGGCGTTGTCCTCGACACTGCACTGCTTGTTCATGTTCAACAGTATCCGCGGGTCGCCGGACTCGATGCCGATCTGCACCTGATACGCGCCGGCCTCCCGCATCATCGCCGCAACATCGTGATCGGCGAGGTCGCTGGCGCGTGCATAGCAGATCCATTTGATGTCGATGTTTCGGCGCACGAGTTCGTCGCAGAGCGCCGACAGGCGCCGGCGCGGAATGGTGAACAAGGAATCGAGGCAGGAGATGAATTCGACACCGAGTTCGTCTCGATAGCGCTGCCAGTCATCGGCAATTTTCCGGGCACTCTTGTAGCGAAATTTCTCGTCGTCGAAGAGGTAGGGGTAGTTACAGAAATTGCAGCGGTAGGGACAGCCGCGCACGCTTTCGTAATGCACGAGCGGGAAGCGGCGACCGTGATCGCGCGAGGCCCCGAGCCAATCCGGCGTTGCCAGACTGTCGAGCGAACGGGTCGCCGGCACGCCGCTGCGCAGGATCGTCGAATGCCGGCGCCGCTCGATGCTGGCCGGTGGTGCTGCGGAAAACGTCTGGAACCCGGCGCGGAGGTAGGACGCAAGCATCGGCACGAGAATCTCGCCATAGCCGACGGCAAGAACGTCGACGCCGGGGATGCCGTCGCCCTCCTCCGCAAGGATGGACGCCAGCGCGCCGCCGAGGACGATCCGGTTGTGCGGACGAATGATCCGCCGCAGGACCGGCTCCACCTCGCCCAGATCGCGTAACAGAGTCGCCGACAGGAAGACCAGCGCACAGGCCGCGAGCTTGGCGCGCATCGCACGGTCATCGCGAAACACCTCGTCGACTGTGGCGATTGCGTAAGGAAGCCCTTCCGCCCGCAGCAATGTCGTCAACACCACTTCGGTCAGTTCCGGAACATCCATGTTTTCGGTGCGCGAAAAATACGCCCTGACCCCGGCCGCCAGGCGTCGGCCGGCGACCAGACGATGCCAGCCGCTCAGCACGATGGACTCGCCGATGATCGCCTTGCTTTTCAGGTCCAGCCAGGCCGATTCCGATGCACGCCACTGCGCCGCCTGCTTGCGCAGCGCACGCCAGGGCGACGACTCCTTTTCGTTGAGCAGTCCGCCGGTAATGACCAGAACGGCTGGCGGCTGGCCCTGCAAACCAATCATCGATCGACCCGCCGCAGCATTGGGCCGCCCGAAGGGACGATGATCACGAGTTTTCGCACCGGCCGGATCTTCGCCGGCTCGACCAGTTCGAAGCGGCCATGTCGCAGCAGGCAGGCAAGCAACAGCACCATCTGACGCAGGGCCATGGGCATGCCGGCGCAGACCCGATCGCCCAGCCCGAAGGGAAAGTAGGCGTGGCGATAGCGGGATGAATTGGCCAAAAACCGGTCGGCCACGAACGCATTCGGGCGGTCGAAAACCTGCGGATTGCGATGCGCCAGATACATGCAGGGCAACACCCGGGTGTCGCGGAGCACCGCATGGCTACCGACCTGCGTGGCCGCGACCGCATGGCGGGTCAGATGCACGACGACCGGACAGAGCCGCATGGATTCTTCGATTGCCGAACGCAGAAAGGGCAACGCCTCGGGCGGCGCGGATTCCCCGGCCGTGGAGACTTCGGCCCGCGCCCGTTCGCTCGCCGATCCGTCGGCGAGCAGGTGGGTCAGCGCCCAGGCCAGGCTCGCCGCCGTCGTGTCATGACCGAAGAGCAGGAAGGTCACGGTTTCCGAAACGATTTCGTCATCGCTGAGGGGTGCGCCATGTTCTGGCATCGCATGCGCAATCCGCGAAAACACGGATCCGTCCGGGGCTCGGCGTACCTCGCGTAACTGTCTCCGGATGAAGTCGTGCACCTGCGAGCGATTGATGAGGAAACGACCCCAAGGCGAGATGCGCCCGAGATCGACATGCAGGATCTTCAGGAACAACACCGCCGCCTGGCTGAAGGACGACTTCCAGGCCTCGATCAACTGGAACGCCTCGTTATGGCGCTGCTCCGGCAGGTCGCCGAAGATCAGTTCGATGATGGCATGCAGCGTGATGCGGCTCAGGAACTCGCCGGCATTGAAGACCTCGTGCATGCCGATTTGCGGAATCAGCGCATCGGCCCATTTGCGGTTGACCCGGTCGATCGTCTCCGCATTGCCGGAAAAGAAGTGCGGCAACAGCACGCTGCGATGGACGCGATGCCGTTCGCCTTCCAGCGCGATCAGGCTGTGCTCGCCCACGACCGGTCGCAGCGCCTCCGTACCCCGCCCGCCGATGAGATCCGGATTCCGCGAAATCTCGCCAATCAATACGGGATCACCGGTGACCAGGCATGAGCCCATCACCGGCAAGCGGGTCGTAAACGTCGTGTATCCCGAGGCGAGCGCGCCATCGAGAACGCCATATGGCGATCGCATCCACTGCAAAGGGCTAATGGTGAGGCGCGGAATCATGTGGCGATTGTGCAGGTGGCCGTGCGCTAATGGAATGCATCAACGGCGAACCGACTTCGACCAAAGCCAGCCCCGACCGTCCTCGTTCAGGGGACTGGCGCGGGCTACTTGATGGGGCCGGCGCTGAAGGACCGCGGGCAAAACACGCTACAAGTCGTCTTCAAGGGCAGTCAGATGGTTTGAAGGTCGACTTTTGGACACGCGAGCATCGCTTACGATTCATCCTGGTCGTTCGGAACGGCTAAACGGGGCTTATGCTCACCCAATTTACCAAGGGCGCTGTCGAGCGAGCGCTTCATTTTCTGGGCGGCGCCGTCGATGGCCTGGTGCAACGTGTTGGCCTGTTCGGTAACCGCGACCGGCTGGCGACCGGCCATGCGCGCTTCCATCAGGCAGCGCTTGTCTTTTTCGCCAGCCTTCTGGCCGTTGACATCGCTGAGGTGAATTTCCACCCGGGTGATGTCGTTGCTGAAGCGGCCGAGCACCCGCTGCACCACCTCCTCGGCATGGCGGGCGAAGGCTTCGCGGCCGTCTACGCTTTCATCGGTATTGAACTGTATTTGCATGGGATGTTTCCTGAAAATGATTGTGGGAAGGGGGCGTGCCAGCCGTATTCAAGGCGCTGGCACGGGTTCGACGCAGCGCCTTAGTCCGGCGCGGGCTGGCTCAATCAGCCCTGGCGGCTCTCGGCTATCTGCGCGCAATACTGCTGCATGTGTTCCGGCACGCCGGGCGGGCAGACGCCGCATTCGCGGTTTCCGGGCACGGCGTAGTCGATGAACTTGGGGTAGGCAAGCTTGAGGCCTCTCATCAGCGCGACGAAATCCTCCAGCGTGCGCTCGCCGCCGAGCCGGGGATTGCGCGCCTTTTCCTGGCCGATGCTGCTGATGCGACGCTGCTCATAATCGTGCCCTGGGTAGACCAGGGTGTCGTCTTCGTAAGCGAACAGCTTGCCGCGTACCGAGTGATAGAGCGCGGCCGGGTCGCCGCTCTGGAAATCGGTGCGACCGCAAGCTTCGATCAACAGCGCGTCGCCGGTGTAGAGCCGACCAGCGTGCGCATAGGCGAAGTGGTTGTCGGTATGGCCAGGGGTGTGGATCGGCGCCAGTTCGACCGAGCCCATTTTGAATGGCACGCCGTCGTCAATACCAACGTCGGTGCAGGGTAGCGCATCCAGTGCGGGGCCGGCGATCCTGCTACCGGCGATTTCCTTGAGTTTCTTCGCCGACGTGATGTGGTCGGCGTGGATGTGTGTTTCGACCGTGTACGCGAGTCTGATGCCGAGCTTGTTGACCTCGGCAAGATCGCGCTCCCAGGTGGGCAGCACCGGGTCGATCAGCAACGCCTGGCCGGTTTCCTCGCAGCCGAGGAGATAGGTGTAGGTGCTGGAAACGGGTTCGAACAGTTGCTTGAAAAGCATGGGTGCTCCAGATCGTTAACTCTGTAGTCCGGCAAGCACCTCGTCCAGAAGTTCCACCTATCGCTTCTCCAGTACACCGTAATAGTCAGCTATCCGCGCGATGTGGCGCGAGCCACCGGTGAGATGGCCGAAGCCAACGACTGCAACGGGTCGCACTGCTGACGTAACCGCCAGCGCCAGACAACCTGGAAAACTGCTCCCGGAAGCGTATTGAATACGGGCGGCAACCGCCCTTCTCCGCTATTGTCCCGCCCTGTCGGCTGGAGTTAAATCAGACCCTTCCAGCGATAGGGAATAAGTTTGCCGCCGGTGCCATTGCGGGGGGTAAATTAGGAGAGGACGGGCATGCCGGGGATCGAAAAGTTGTCGTACGCCAAACGGACCGGGCTGACCGTGTCGCAGCGGGCCGGTTGCCGCGCATGAGCCGGGCAGGCGGCGGCGAACCGCGTTTCCATCGGCCCAGTTTCGCCAACAGCCTGATCATCCGCATCGCCCTGCTGATCACGCTGGCGCTGGCGTTGTTCGCGGCGGGCAGTTATCGCTTCATCGTGCGGCCGACCATCGATCGCCTGGCCGATGCGCAGATGAACATGGTCTCGCAGCAACTGGAGGCGCGCGTCGGCCGTTTGCTGCAAACCGTGGAAACCACCTTGCGCAGTTCTCGCGGCTGGGGCGTCAATGGCGATCTGACGCACGATCAACTCGAACAGTACAACAGCTTCTTCTTCCCCATCATCGCCAACCATGGCGAAATCACCTCGGTCAATTTCGCCCATGAGTCCGGCCGCGAAATCCTGTTGTTGCTCAACCCGGATGGCACCTGGGTCAACCGGGTGAGCAACCCGGCGGTCTGGGGCAAACGCACCGAGTGGTATTTCTGGGACACGCAACGCCGGCTGGTTCGCCATGAGACGCGAATGCTGGATTACGACTCGCGCAAGCGTCCCTGGCACCAGGGCGCGATGGCGCTGAACAACGACAACGATATTTTCTGGACCGCGCCGTACATCTTCTTCACCACCAAAGATCCCGGCATCACCGCCGCGATGCGCTGGACCGGCAAGGATGGCAGCCGTTACGTGATCGGCCACGATGTGCGCCTGCTCGATCTTTCCGACTTCACCGCCGCCCTGCGGGTCGGTCATGCCGGCCGCGCCGCGCTGTTCCAGGCCGACGGCAAGCTGCTGGCGCTGCCCTATGACCCACGCTTCCAGGGCGCCGACGCGATCAAGTCGGCGGTGCTGAAATCCCCGGCCGAGCTGGGCCTCGACGCCATCGCGGCGGGCTATGCAAGCTGGCGGCCGCCGCAAACGCAAGGGCAACCCGCGATCGGCAGCTACCCGGTGGCGGGCGAGCGCTGGTTCAGCTTGCTCCGCCCGCTGCGCGCCGGCGAGCAGCAGTTTCAGCTCGGCGTGTTCGCGCCGGAGCAGGAATTCATGCCCACCACGCGCGCCGATCTGCTGTTTCTCGCCGCCATCGCGGTGTTCGCCTTGCTGGTCGGCGTGCTGGTGGCGGTACGGGTGGCGCGCCAGTTCGGCCGGCCGCTGGCGGAACTGGCGCGGGCCAGCGCCCGCATCGGCGATCTGCAACTCGATCAGCCGATCCGCTTGCAGGCGCGCTGGCGGGAAGTCCGCGAACTGGCGCGCGCGCAGGAGACGATGCGCTTGCGTCTGGCCGAGGCGCGGCGCGAACTGGAAACCGTCAATCAGGAACTGGAAGACACGGTGGAGGCCCGCACCCGCGAGCTGAAGCACAGCAACCGGGCGCTGCAAGAGCGTGAAGGCTTCTTCCGCGCCATCTTCGAGAACGCCGTCATCGGCATCTCCAGCCTGTCGCCCGACCTGGTCCGGCAGCGGGTCAACCGCGCCTTCATTGATTTTTCAGGCTA
>JAGUXX010000117.1 GCA_020061585.1 Betaproteobacteria bacterium
AAGCCGCGCGGCAACTGGCCGCCGCCGCCGCGCGCCTGCGCCTCTCCGAGGACTCGCTGCGTCAGCTCAATGCCGATCTGGAGGCGCGCGTCGCGCTGCGCACCGCCGAGCTGGACGCGCTGAATCAGTCTCTGGAAAGTTTCGTGTATTCCGTGTCGCATGACCTGAAGACGCCGTTGCGCGGCGTCGAAGGCTACAGCCGCTTGCTGGAGACGGATTACGCCGAGCAACTCGATGCCGAGGGCCGCTTGTTCATCGCCAACATCCGCGCTGGCGTGGCGCGCATGGGCGAGCTGATCGACGATCTGCTGGCCTATTCGCGCATGGAACGCCGCAAGCTGAAACCGGATGTGTTGTCGTTGCCGGCACTGGTCGACCGCCTGCTGGCGGAACACCGCGCCGACACCGGCGCGCCGGGTGTCGACATCCAGGCCGAGCTGCCGCCGCTGTCGGTCATCGGCGACGCCGACGGCCTGAGCATGGCATTGCGCAATCTGCTGGACAACGCGATCAAGTTCAGCGCCCATGCGACGCGGCCGCGCATCGACATCGGCGCCCGCCGCGACGGCGACAAGGTACGGCTATGGCTGCGCGACAATGGCATCGGCTTCGACATGAAGTACCATGATCGCATGTTCGAAATTTTCCAGCGGCTGCACCGTCTGGAGGAATATCCCGGCACCGGCGTCGGCCTTGCACTGGTCAAAAAAGCGTTGCAGCGCATGGGCGGGCGGGTGTGGGCGGAAAGCGTTCCGGGCGAGGGGGCGACCTTCTACATCGAATTGGCGGAGGCGCCGCGGAACAACTCGAATGAATAGGCAAGGGACGGGCAAACGACATGGATCAGGCAATGCATCCCCCCATCCTGCTGGTCGAGGACAATCCGGTGGACGTCGATCTGACGCTGCGCGCGTTCAGCCGACGCAAGCTGGTCAACCCGCTGCTGGTGGCGCGCGACGGCGAGGAAGCCCTGCAATGGATAGCGCGCTGGGAGGCGGGTGAAGTCCAACCGGCGGTGATCCTGCTGGATCTCAACATGCCGCGCGTCGATGGACTGACGGTGCTGCGCGAACTGAAGTCGCATCCCTGGCTGCGGCGTGTGCCGGTGGTGATCCTGACCACCTCAAAGGAAGATCGCGACATCAATACCGCCTACGATCTGGGCGCCAATTCCTACATCGTCAAACCGGTCAATTTCGAGAAGTTCATGGAAGTCGCCGAGCGCATCGAGTTGTACTGGTGCGTCGCCAATCAGTTGCCGGGGCAGAGCTGATGCGCATCCTGTACATCGAGGACACCGCCAGCGATGCCGAGCTGGCGCGCCGCGCGCTGGCGCGTCTGGCGCCGGATATCGAAGTCGACATCGCGGCGACGCTGAGCGAGGGGCTGAAGCGGCTGGAAACCGATGGCGGCTACGATCTGTTGCTGTCGGATCTGACCCTGCCGGATGGTTCCGGACTCGATGCGCTGGCCCAGGTGCGGGCCACCAAGGCGGCGCTGGCGGTGGTGATCCTGACCGGCTCCGGCGACCAGGAGGCGGCCGTCGCGGCGCTGAAGGCGGGCGCCGACGACTATCTGGTCAAGCGCAATGATTACCTGGCGCAATTGCCGAGCACGCTGCGCCGGGCGCTGGCGCGGTTTCAGGTTGGCGTCGAGCGCGGCAACCGGCTGCTGCGCGTGCTGCATGTCGAACGCAACCCGTACGATGTCGACTTGTTGCGCCGCCATCTCGCCCAATACGCGCCGCATATCCGGTTGACCACGGTGGACAGCGCCGAGGCGGCGCTGCGCCTGTTGCCGGCGACGCCGCTGGACGCCGACGACTTCGACCTGCTGCTGGTCGACTATCGCTTGCCCGGCATGGACGGCCTGGAATTCATCAACCAGTTACGCGAACAGCGCGGCGTGACCCTGCCCATCGTGCTGATCACCGGCCACGGCAGCGAGGAGGTGGCGGCGCGCGCGCTGCATCTCGGGGTGGACGACTATGTCGCCAAACATGCGGGCTATCTGTTCGAGGTGCCGGCGACGCTGGAAAAAGTCTACCGGCAAGCCGAACTGGCGCGCGAACGCACCAGCCTGAAGGCAACCAGCCGGCATCTGGCCCACCTGCTCGACGCCAGTCCGACCATCCTCTACAACCTGCGGCTGGATGGCGAGCGGGCTACCCCGGTGTGGGTCAGCGACAACATCGAACGGCTGCTGGGCTATAGCGTCGCGCAAGCTCTGGCGCCGGATTGGTGGTATGAGCATCTGCATCCCGACGACCGCGCGACGGTGACGGCGCGCCAGACCGAGCTGTACAGCGTCGGCCGACTGACGCATGAATACCGGTTGTTCGATGCCGCCGGACAGCCGCGCTGGATCCGCGACGAGTCCAGGCTGGTGCGCGACGCCCAGGGCCTGGCTTGCGAGACGGTCGGCGTCTGGCTCGACATCAGCGAGCAAAAGCGCGGCGAGGCGGCGCGGCGGGCGCGCGCCGAGGTGCTCGACCAGATCGTCGGCAAGCTGCCGTTGAACGACATCCTGCACAATCTCGCGCGCGGCCTGGAAGCCATCGCGCCGAAGATGCGGGTATCCATCCTGCTGCTCGACCCGCGCGATGGACGGTTGCGGCATGGCGCGGCGCCGAGTCTGCCGGACGACTTCAAGGCGGCGGTCGAGGGGCTGGAACCCGGCGAGGGGCGCGGCTCCTGCGGCACCTCGGCCTGGCTGGGCGAGCCGGTCATGGTCAGCGACATCGAACAGCATCCCTACTGGACGCCGTATCTGGCGGTGACCCGTCCGGCCGGCTTGCGCGCCTGCTGGTCGTTGCCGTTCAAGGACCCGGCCGGACGGGTGCTGGGCACCTTCGGCATCTACTACGACACGCCGCGCGAACCCGAGGCGGAGGAGCTGGAGCTGATCCGCGAATTCGCCGGCATCACCGCGCTGGCGGTGCAGAAAGTGCATGCCGACGAGGCGCTGAGTCAGGCCGCGGCGGTGTTCGAATCGACCCGCGACGGCATCCTGATCACCGATCTGCGACCGCGCATCGTCGCCATCAACCGCGCCTACGGCGAGATCACCGGCTACAGCCGGGAGGACGTGCTGGGTAACAGTCCCGGCATGTTGCGCTCCGGTCGGCATGATCGCGATTTCTACCAGGCGATGTGGGCCAGTCTGAACCAAACCGGGCATTGGCAAGGCGAGATCTGGAACCGTCGCAAGGATGGCGAGATTTACCCGCAATGGCTGTCGATCAGCACGGTGCGCGACGAGCGTGGCGCGCCGCTGAACTATGTCGGGGTGTTCACCGATATCAGCCAGATCAAGCTCACCGAGGCGCGCCTCGAACATCTGGCGCAGCACGACCCGCTGACCGGTCTGCCGAACCGGCTGCTGGCGCTGGCGCGCTTGCGGCACGCCATCGAGCGCGCCGAGCGGCACGGCGATCTGGTGGCGGCGCTGTATATCGACATCGATCGCTTCAAGAACGTCAACGACAGTCTCGGCCATCCGGTCGGCGACGAGCTGCTGAGCGAACTGGCGCACCGTCTCAGCGAACGCCTGCGCGAGGAAGATACCCTGGCGCGTCTGGGCGGCGACGAGTTTCTGCTGCTGCTGGAATCCATCGCGCTGCCGGCCAACGCCGGCGCCGTGGCGCAGGCGCTGATCGATCAACTCGCCACGCCGTTCAGCTTGCCCAGCGGGCATGAAATCTATGTCGGCATCAGCATCGGCATCAGCTTGTATCCGGATGACGCCGGCGATGTCACGGAAATGATCCAGCACGCCGATCTGGCGATGTACCAGGCCAAGCAACAGGGCCGCAACACCTTCCGCTTCCATACCGAGGCGCTGAGCGTCGCCGCCTGCGCCCGGCTGGCGCTGGAGACCCGCTTGCGGCGGGCGCTGGAGAACGAGGAATTCGTGCTGCATTACCAGCCGCTGATCGACGCGCGCGACGGCGGCGTCGCCGGCGTCGAGGCGCTGGTGCGCTGGCAGCCGCCGGGCGAACCACTGATCTTGCCGGGCAATTTCATTGCGCTCGCCGAGGAAACCGGCCTGATCGTGGCGCTCGGCGAATGGGTGCTGCGCACCGCCTGCGCCCAGGCGCGCGCCTGGATCGACGCCGGTCTGGCGCCGCTGGTGATGGCGGTGAATCTGTCGGCGCGGCAGTTCCAGGCGGCGGATGTCGCGGAACTGACCGCTCGGGTCCTGGCGGAATCCGGCCTGCCGGCCGATTGCCTGGAACTGGAGTTGACCGAAAGCATGCTGATGGATGACGCCGAGCAGTCCATCGAAACCCTCAACGCGCTGAAGCAGCTCGGCGTACATCTGGCGATCGACGACTTCGGCACCGGCTTTTCCTCGCTGGCCTATCTGAAGCGGTTTCCGATCGACAAGTTGAAAGTCGACCAGAGTTTCATCCGCGGTCTGGCGATCGATCCCAACGACCGCGAAATCGTCACCACCATCATCGCCATGGCGCGTGGCATGAAACTGCAAGCGCTGGCCGAGGGCGTCGAGAACCACGAACAACTGACCTTTCTGCGCCAGCAGGGCTGCGATTTCTACCAGGGTTATCTGTTCTGCAAGCCCGGTCCCGCCGAGCAGATCGAGGCATGGTTGCGACAACGTCCAGCGGCCGGCGAGCAAAATATAACTGAGGGGATAGCGTGGTGAACGAGCCCGCCTTGAGCATCTTGGTCATCAATGAAGTGGAAGCCGATTTTCCGCGGCTGCGGCAGTTCTTGCGCGAGCACGGCCTCGCCGAGCAATGCCGGTACGTCGATAGCGGCGGCGCGCTGGACGCGGCATTGAGCCAGGACTGGGATGTGCTGCTGTGCGACTACAACGCGCCGGGCATGGCATTCCATCAGACGCTGCGACACATCCAGACGGCCCGCCCGCATCTGCCGGTGATCATGGTATCCGGCAATATCGGCGAGGAAACCGTGGCGGAGCTGCTGCATCTCGGGCTGTCCGATTTCGTGCTGAACAGCAATCTGACGCGTTTGCCGGAGACGATCCGGCGCGCCATCGACGCGGCGCGCGAACATCAAACCCATGTTGCGGCCGAAGCCGCGTTGCGCGCCAGCCAGGCCGCCGCCATCAAGGCGCAGCAACACGCCCGGCTGGCGGCGCTGAATCTGATGGAAGACGCCATCGTGGCGCGCAATCAGAGTGAAGCGGCGAACCAGGCGTTGCGCGACAGCGAGGCGTTCAAACATGCCATTCTGGATTCGGTATCGGCGGAAATCGCGGTGCTGGATCGCCAGGGCGTGATCGTCGCGGTGAATGAACCGTGGCGGCGCTTCGCGATCGACAACGGCATCGAACCGGGCCAGCCGCTGCCGAATACCGAGGTCGGCGCCGACTATCTGGGCATCTGTCAAGCCGGATTGGCCAGTGAAAACGCGCAAGAGGCGCTGGACGGCATCACGGCGGTGCTGGAAGGACGGCGGTCCGGTTTCAACCTGGAATATGCTTGCCATTCGCCGTCGCGGCAGCGCTGGTTCAGCATGAGCGTCAGCCCGCTGGGCGCCGGCCAGGGCGCGGTGATCGCCCATACCGACATCACCGAACGCAAGCGCAACGAGATTTCCCTGACTTTGCAGGCCCGCCGCGCCCAGGTGCTGCTGGATCTGCCGCGCGCCGCCGAAACCATGGAAGAACGCGAATTCATGCAGCATGGTCAGGAAATCGCCGAGCAACTGACCGACAGCCGCATCGCCTTCATCCATTTCGTCAACGATGACCAGGAAACCATCGAACTGGTCGCCTGGTCGCGCGCCACATTGGCCAATTTCTGCCAGGCCGCCTACGACTCGCACTACCCGATCAGCCAGGCCGGAATCTGGGCCGACGCGCAGCGCAACGCGGCGCCGGTGGTGGTCAACGACTACGCCGCCGCGTCCGGCAAGCACGGCCTGCCGGAGGGACACGCCGAACTGAACCGGTTGATCAGCGTGCCGGTCATCGAGGGCGGCCAGGTGCGCATGATGGCCGGCGTCGGCAACAAGCCGGAGCCCTATAGCGAGATGGATGTCGAGACGGTGCAACTGATCGCCGGGGCGATCTGGAGCATCGTCCGCCAGCGCCGCGCCGATGACCAGTTGCGGCGCAACGAGGAGAAGCTGCGCAGCATCTTTCGCGCCGCGCCGACCGGCATCGGCGTGGTGCTGGATCGAGTCTTCCTGGAAGCGAATCAGACCTTGTCCGAGATGACCGGCTACAGCCGCGAGGAGCTGATCGGCCAATCGGCGCGCCTGCTCTACCCCGACGACGAGGAGTTCGCCTTCGTCGGACGCGAAAAATATCGCCAGATCGCGGAAACCGGCACCGGCAGCGTCGAGACCCGGTTCCGGCGCAAGGATGGACGCGTCATCGAGGTGTTGCTGACCAGCACGCCGATCGACGCCGCCGACGCCAGCCGCGGCGTGACCTTCACCGTGCTGGACATCACCGAGCGCAAACAGGCCGAGGCGCAATTGCTGAAACTCGCTCAGGCGGTCGAGCAAAGCCCGGAGAGCATCGTCATCACCAACATCGACGCGCGCATCGAATACGTCAATCAGGCCTTCGTCGACACCACCGGCTACAGCCGCGACGAAATCATCGGCCAGAATCCGAAAATCCTGCATTCCGGCAAGACCTCGCGCGCCACCTATGTGGCGCTGTGGGCCGCGCTGGTCGCCGGTCGGCCGTGGAAGGGCGAGTTCGTCAACAAGCGCAAGAACGGCGACGAATACGTCGAGTTCGCCATCATCACGCCGCTGCGCCAGGCGGATGGGCGCGTCAGTCATTACGTCGCGGTGAAGGAAGACATCAGCGAAAAGAAGAAACTCGGCCTGGAACTGGACCAGCACCGGCTGCACCTGGAAGATCTGGTCGCCTTGCGCACCAGCCAGTTGCAACTGGCGAAATCGCAGGCGGAAGCCGCCAATCAGGCCAAGAGCGCCTTCCTGGCCAACATGAGTCACGAGATCCGCACGCCGATGAACGCCATCCTCGGCCTCACCCACCTGTTGCGCCGGGATGGCGTGGCCGCGACTCAGGCGGCGCGGCTGGACAAGATCGACGCCGCCGGCCGGCATCTGCTGTCGATCATCAACGACATCCTCGATCTGTCCAAGATCGAGGCCGGCAAGCTGCTGCTGGAAACCCGGGATTTCGCGCTGTCCGCCGTGCTCGACCATGTGCGCTCGTTGATCGGCGATTCCGCCCAGAGCAAAGGCCTGAGCGTCGCCATCGATGCCGACGCGGTGCCGATGTGGCTGCGCGGCGATGACACCCGGCTGCGTCAGGCCTTGCTGAATCTGGCCGGCAACGCGGTCAAGTTCACCGAACACGGCGGCATCGAGTTGCGCGCCAGACTGCTGGACGAGATCGGCGATCGCTTGCGGGTGCGTTTCGAGGTGCGCGACACCGGCATCGGCATCAGCCCGGAAGCCATCGCCCAGTTGTTCAAGCCGTTCGAACAGGCCGATACCAGCACCACCCGCAAATATGGCGGTACCGGCCTGGGCTTGGCGATCACCAGCCATCTGGCGCGGATGATGGGCGGTGAGGTGGGCGTCGAAAGCCAACCCGGCAAGGGCAGTCTGTTCTGGTTCACCGCGCTGCTGGGTCGCGGCCACGGCGTCGTTCCGGATTTCCCGGAGCCGATCTGCGCGGCCGCCGAGGTCGAGCTGCATCGACGCCATGCCGGCGCGCGGCTGCTGCTGGTGGAAGACAATGCGATCAACCGCGAGGTGGCGCTGGAAATGCTGCATGGCGTCGGCCTGGCGGTGGACAGCGCCGAAAATGGTCAGATCGCGCTGGACAAGGCGCGGGTTGCCGAATTCGATCTGGTGTTGATGGACATCCAGATGCCGGTGATGGACGGCCTGGCCTCCACCCGCGCCTTGCGCGCGCTGCCGGGCTGGCAAGACAAGCCGATACTGGCGATGACCGCCAACGCTTTCGATGAAGACCGCGGCGCCTGCCTGGCCGCCGGCATGAACGACTTCGTCGCCAAACCGGTGGATCCGGACGACCTGTATGCCACGCTGCTGAAATGGCTGCCGTCAGGATCGACCACCCGCGCGGACCCCGTCTCACCACCGCCACCGCCATTGCCTAGACCACCGAGGTCGCAAGACAGCGTCAGGCGCGAGGCCGGCAACCCGCTGCCGCGGCTGACGAACATTCCCGGACTGGATATCACCCGGCCCTTGGCCGTGCTGCATGGCGACGTCGACAAATACCTGAAATTGCTGCGCCAATTCAGCACCGCGCATGCCGGCGACCCGGCGCGTGTCGTCGAATGCCTGGCCGCCGCCGACTCCGCCGCCGCGCGTCAGGTGGCGCATGGGCTGAAGGGCGTGGCGGCGAC
>JAGUXX010000084.1 GCA_020061585.1 Betaproteobacteria bacterium
CCAGCACCCATTGATCCGGGGAATTGGGTCATTGAAGAACTCGCCTCGGGGCGAGTGGGCCGGTTGTTGTCATTCTGCTACTGGCTTTCACGGTAACTTGCCGGAAAGGCTACTCCAGCTTGTCGGCCACTCCGGTCAGTGGCGTTCTGCGCCAATAACGGCCGCAATGAATTGTTCAGCGGCCGTAGGCTAGAAAATTGGCCCGAATGACCGCTCCGACCTTCAGGCTATAGCCGGATCCGACCCATGGCCGTCCTTCAGCTCGCCGTTGGCTCAACGTCGGGACTTTGAGTTCAGCAGCCATTGGGAATTAGGGACAGCGGACACCTTCCCCAGATCAGCCTATGGCTAACTGTCGCTCAAGAAATCACGAGAAAACTTAAGCTTTCGTCACCAGAACGCCGACAATTTTCTGCGTAAATGGCGCGACCAGCATGACGGTTGGAAACGCGATCAACCAGGCAGCAAGCCAGGCTGACATCCAGAGTACGAAAACGCCTTCAGTCAAGCCAGCAACGCGAAACGTGGTGATCCCGGAGACCAATAGGGACATCAATCCGGAAAGAAGGAGGCTGAATAACATCGGCCCGAATTTTTTGGAAATCATGAGATTTTCTCCTGATCAATTACGCGGTTCATTTGAAATGCGGTGCGCTGTCTCGGCAAAATTTCGACCAAACATCCTGGCTGTCTTGATGTCGCCGACAACAAAGGAGTCAGCGGCCGCCGAATGCCCCGCCTGAGCCATCAACCCGGACCAGGAGCCAAGGCGGTTAGCTGCTTCATCATAGGGTACGCCGCGATGCTGCTCGGGAAGGATGGGATTGCCGATCCACAGCATTCCGTGTTGCATGCAGAAGGTGAACAGGGAGATCAATGTCGACTGCTTGTCACCGGCAGGAAGCGATGAAACAGTAAAGCCGGCGGCCAGTTTTCCCTTGAGTTGCTGGGTTCGCCAAAGCCCGCCGGTCGAATCCATGAAATTCTTGAAGGTTCCAGAAACACCGCCCAAGTAGGTTGGCGATCCAAGGAGAAAACCGTCGAACTCAAGAAGAATGTTTGGCATCGACGTCAATTCCTCGGCCTTGACGAGATGAACTTCGGTATCGGGCATGCTCTGAGCCCCTTCGGTAACATGTTTGGCGATATGCTCGGTATGGCCATGAGCGCTGTGGTAAATGACGGCTAGTTTTTTCATTTGAATGACTCCGGATGAAATTTTGAATTCTTGCTTGGGGAATTGGCGTTCATCGAGAAATCCATTCGATGAAGCAAGCGGACAGGAAAAGGCCAAGGCCAAAAACACTGTGATTGATCAGGCTTCTGATGCAGCTCTTGATTGGGCTCGGGGTCTTTGAGGCTGCAACACCCAAGCCCATCGCTGGTTGCATGACCAAGAACGGAAATACCACCGTGCAAACGCCCACGAGAAGAGCAATGCCTAGCGAAGGTGCTCTAGCCCAGGCAACACCAGCAATGCTGGTCAGCAAGAACGCGAAAGCAATCCCCACTGCGTAATGGGTAAACCAGCCCAAAACGGTTTCATTCGCAATTGGTAACGCTTTGCCGATTGATGCATGCGCAATCCGGCCATGAAACAAATGCCCGACCCAACGCCCGATGAATGCGAAATTCAGGGTCTGCACCCCGACCCGCTTCAGGGCCATCAGCCAGATATCCATGACCAAAGTGGCTCCGGCCCCGATGAGGATGATCCTCACGATTTCTTCTATTGATGTCATGACGCACTCCTTTGAAAGTTGACGAATGAGACTCTGAAGTGCAGTCTAGAAGTTGAAGTCAACTTTAAGTCAAGGGGTGTTTTGATGGATATTTCTGAAGTCAGCAAAAAGACTGGGATACCTTCATCGGCGCTGCGCTACTACGAACAAAAGGGCCTCATCGCCTCGGTTCGCGAAAAAGGGGAGCGGCGCCGTTACGCCGCAAATGTTCTGGACCAACTGGCTTTGATTGCCCTTGGTCAGGCTGCGGGGCTAGCCCTCGACGAAATTCGGTCAATGCTGTCGCCGTATGGACCACCAAACATCGACAGGGAATTGCTTGCTGCCAAGGCCGACGAGATCGATGTGCTGATCAAGCGCTTGAAAGCAATGAGTAACGGGCTCCGCCATGCGGCGGCTTGTCCTGCCCCCAGTCATGTCGAGTGCCCAAGCTTTCAGAAACTATTGAAAGCAGCGGCAACAGGTGTTCTGGAAAAACGGTGGGGCAAGACAAAACTTCATGCTCCGCTTAAGTAAGGTGTTTTGGCGCAGGGTTCAGCCACACAATTGGGACACAATCAGCCATCAAGATATTCCGTCTGATGCCGGGTTTCGGAGTGAAACAGCCGCTCTAATGGCTGCTTAGAAGTGAGGTCAAAGGACCGCTTCTGGCCGATTGTGTGAATTCGACGTGGTGCCGTAAGCCGACGGTGGAAAATTACGCTGGATGGCTAAACGGCTGCTTTCGGGTGCCTGTCCCCAAAGGCAATATCCCCTCTCTTTGTCATTGAGAACTTCCCAAGACTGTTTCCTTATTTCCATTCGAATCCAGCGGCACAGTCATGGCATCGCTCAGAAGAAGGGCAATCCTTTCAGAAATCGAGTCGCTCACGGCAACTCCAACCCCTCAACAGAGGTAGCGCTATTTTGTGCAAAACCGGGTTGGTTTGCATTCGAGCAGAAGCTGATTCCAGTCGTCTGGTGGATGGCCGCTTTCCAGCATCTTTCGAAACACCCGATAAGCATCGTCACCACTCTCGTATGCGCGCTTGGTTTCCTCGTCATTGACCCAGGCGAAAACGATTACTTTGCTCGGCGCGTGGTAGCGGAAAAACAGCCTGTACTGCTGAAAGAACTTGGCCCGGAACCAATGCTTGTGATCGTCGCCGAGGGTGTTGCCTTGGCGGTACTCCGGACGTGCCGGGTCTTGCGGAATAACATCAAACGCCAACTTATTAATTGCGGCAAGCCGCTTGCTTGCATTCTTCTTTCCATACCCGACCGGGTCTTTCTGCTTGAACGCCTCGACCTGCTGAGCCAGCGCTTCAAGCTGAGCCAGGAACAACGGGTGAGCAAAAACCGTCCAGCCATGAATGACCAGAGGAGCAGCCTTGCTCGCGCTCATTCATCGTCTACCGACAAGGCAGCGTCAAGATCGACTTCGATGCCATCGGTCAGTGACTGGAGGCGCTGCACGAAGCCGGCATCAATGGACTGCAGGCGCTCTGGATGGTTGGCGATGTCACGAGCAAGGAAGCCAATAAACTGGCCGAGCAGCGGATCGTCCCCCTCAGATGTATCAGCGCGCGACAGCACGACCTCGCCACTCGGGCGAATGGTGTAGTGGATCTTGTCGCGCTTGCCCAAATGGAGGGCACGGCGTACGGTTTCCGGCACAGTGGTCTGGTAGCGGTCGGTCAGCGTGGATTCG
The DNA here is from genome assembly GCA_020061585.1 of Betaproteobacteria bacterium. Classification (GTDB taxonomy): domain Bacteria; phylum Pseudomonadota; class Gammaproteobacteria; order Burkholderiales; family Thiobacillaceae; genus PFJX01. The sequence continues at coordinate 3,433 of JAGUXX010000084.1, forward strand.
ACTTCAAGGGTGGCAGGCATGGCGCTTCCCAATTAAAGGGTTGGACGTCTTGCAAGGTAATGCGTATGCATTACCCTGTCAATAATAGCGTTTCCAACCAATACTATTCTCTGGAATGTTCTGGACGAGCCATGCATTTTCGCGAAAGGCGGCACAAGGTTCGGTGCGATTGCTGTGTTTCCGGCGGCAAGGTGGCAACAACGGGTCGATAGGGTGAGTAGCGGTTTTCGAGAAGCAGCCACTCAGTCCACTCACCACATATTTTCGTTGGGAATATTTGAACGGCTGCAATGCGCAGAGGTGCGGCCACCCAAGCACCAAGCCCTCAACGGCGGTTCAGGCCGAAGAGAAGGCAGCCATGAAGGTTTGGCATGTAGCTCTTGTAGGCTTAACACCTGTCATTGAAGGTACCCTTGCCGTATTGCCTGCGCCAACTACCCCTAGGGCGCGGTGATCGCCTTTCTTGATCAGACTCCGCAGCGCATGCTTCGCGATCCACGCCGTGCCGGAGTTACCAAACGGCCACCGATCGAGCATCCAGGCCGGATTATCCTCGGTTATGTCGTTGAGGCTATTGGCGACCGACCGGCGAACGTTAAGGCTTGGATCGTCCTTGAGGGCGTCGAGGATTGGCTCGAGCGGAGATGGGTCGAATATGAGCGGCTTGATCCGGAACGACCATGGCAAGCGTGGTCGGCTGCCTTCGCTGACCAGGCGGCGCACATGTTCGTTTTCATCATGGGCTCATGTTTCCATGACGGCGAGCGTTCGCTTGCGCAGCACAGTGACATTCGATTCGTAATCGCCGGGCAGCGCGGCGTGCAGGCTTTCCGCTACGCGCCTCACGCGGGCCATCAGGGAGAACTGATCGAGGCCGTCGCAGCTTGCGTCGAACAGTTGGCGCTGGCTCCAGGGAGCCACGGGCTCAAGGCATCGCTGTCACGTTCAGAGCGCCGGCGGTCTATCCTTGTCAGGCGCCGCATGACCATCGCGTTGGGCCGCCCATTTCAGCAGCGCATCGAGCGCCGGGCAGAGTGCCTGACCCCAATCGGTCAAGACGTATTCGACCTTCGGTGGCACCTGATGGTGGACGATCCGACGAACAACCCCGTCTTTTTCCATCTGGCGAAGCTGCTGGATCAGCATCTTCTGCGTAATGGCAGGAATCGCTCTTTCCAGTTCGGAGAATCGCAGCAGCTTGCCACCGAACAGATGAAACAGGATCACCAGCTTCCACTTTCCTTCGAGAATCTTGAGCGCCTGCTCAACGCCATCGGCGGCCGAGGTGGGTGTCCATTCTTTATCCATACTTTTTTGTCGGTACCTTACAAATTTGTGCGTTCTTGTTCTTTCTGGAGCTTAGTTTCATCCTTCCAACTTATCAATTCGGATCACACAGTGTGAGCCGATCCTTCACGAAGGAGCTATCTGCATGTCTATCAATCTCCCCAAGCCCATTGACGCCTACTTCGCCGCAGACAGCGGTGACAGCGAGGCGATTGCCAGGTGCTTCACCGACAACGCCATCGTGAAGGACGAAGGCAACACCCACAACGGCTTGGCCGCCATCAAGCAATGGAAAACGGATTCCATAAAGAAGTACACCTACAAGAGCGAGCCTTTTGCTGCCGAAGAGAATGATGGCAAAACCGTCGTCACCAGCCGGGTGACCGGCAACTTCCCCGGCAGTCCCGTTGACCTTCGATATCTCTTCGGCCTAGAAGGCAACAAGATCGCATCACTGGAAATCCTGCCGTGAGCTTCAACCTTGAACTCGCTGGACGCAGGGCTCTCGTCACGGGCGGCACCAAAGGTATTGGCGCGGCCGTCGTCGAGTCCTTACGCGATGCCGGCATGACGGTCGTCGCCACGGCGCGTTCAGTTCCCGACACGACGCGTGACGGTGTTATCTATATCGCCGCGGATCTGATGACGGCAGTGGGATGCCAGGCCGTGACAAACGCGGTTCTCGACCGCCTCGGCGGCATTGACGTCATCGTCAATGCGCTTGGCGGATCGAGCGCGCCGGGCGGCGGATTCTCGACCCTGCACGACGGTGAATGGGACGCCACGATCAACCAAAATCTGATGCCTGCCGTGCGCATCGACAGGGCATTGCTCCCGTCAATGATCGAGCAGGGATCGGGTGTGGTAATCCACATCACCTCCATCCAGCGAGAGCTGCCGCTGCCGGATTCCACCACCGCCTATGCCGCGGCAAAGGCGGCGCTGTCGACCTACAGCAAGAGCCTGTCCAAGGAGGTTGCGCCGAAAGGCATCCGCGTGGTGCGCGTCTCTCCAGGTTGGGTTGAGACCGAGGCAGCCGTTCGGCTCGCTGAGCGGCTCGCGGATCAGGCGGGGACCGATTACGAGGGTGGCAAGAAGATCATCATGGATTCCCTTGGCGGCATTCCGCTCGGTCGTCCGGCTCGGCCTCAAGAGGTGGCTGACCTGATCACGTTCCTGGCCTCACCGCGAGCAGCATCAATTACTGGTAGCGAGTATGTCATCGACGGAGGGACCGTGCCGACGGTGTGATCCGGAGGGAGCGGCGGACACCAAGTCGACTGACCACGCGCCCCGCGTGCTCTTTCTGTTTTGACCGACTAATTCTTCCACGCTCAACACCTGTCGTTGAAGGCAGTTGCGCCGCCGTATGCCTGCTTGTGATCACCATTAAGCTGCCGGCTGTCTGCATGGCATGACCGTCAAATCGGCTGAATATTGATAGTGGAATCGCTAGCCGAAGGCTACTCTAAAAACAAAAAAGCCCATGGAATCATGGGCTTTTTTGGTTATTCTGGCGGAGACGCAGGGATTCGAACCCTGGATCCAGGTTTTGCCCGGATGCACCCTTAGCAGGGGTGTGCCTTCGACCACTCGGCCACGTCTCCAACTCTTTTCAGTCAAGACCGAATCGAGAGGCGCGCAAGGATACCCGCGCGGGTCGACTAAAGCAACGTCGAAACCTGCTCAGGCGGCGGCTTTGTCGAGTTCGAACGCCTGATGCAGGGCGCGCACGGCGAGTTCCATGTATTTGTCTTCGACGACCACCGAGATTTTGATTTCCGAGGTGGAAATCATCTGCAGGTTGATGTTCTCCGCCGCCAGCGTGCTGAACATCTTGCTGGCGACCCCGGCGTGGCTGCGCATGCCGATGCCGACCAGGGAAATTTTGGCGATCTTGTCGTCGCCGCTGATTTCGCGGGCGCCGATCTGATCCTTGACCTTGTTCAGCACATCCATCGCCTTCTTGAATTCGTTGCGATGCACGGTGAAAGTGAAATCGGTGGTGTTGTTGATCCCGACGTTCTGCACGATCATGTCGACGTCGATGTTGGCGTCGGCCACCGAGCCCAGGATCAGCGCGGCGATGCCGGGGTGGTCGGGCACGCCTTGGACGGTGAGTTTGGCCTCGTCGCGGTTGAACGCAATGCCGGAGATGATTGGTTGTTCCATGTTGTCTTCCTCGAAAGTGATCAGCGTGCCTTCGCCATCGTCCAGGAAGCTGGACAGCACGCGCAGTTTGACTTTGTATTTGCCGGCGAACTCGACCGAACGGATTTGCAGCACTTTCGAGCCCAGGCTGGCGAGTTCCAGCATTTCCTCGAAGGTGATGGTGTTCAGCTTGCGGGCTTCCGGCACCACCCGCGGGTCGGTGGTGTAGACACCGTCGACGTCAGTGTAGATCTGGCATTCGTCGGCCTTCAGCGCGGCGGCGATGGCGACGCCAGTGGTGTCCGATCCGCCGCGGCCGAGGGTGGTGATGTTGCCGTTTTCGTCGACGCCCTGGAAACCGGCGACGACGATGACATGGCCGGCGTCGAGATCGGCGCGCATCTTGGCTTCGTCGATCGACAGGATGCGCGCTTTGGTGTGCGCGTCGTCGGTCATGATGCGCACTTGCGAGCCGGTGTAGCTGCGGGCTTTCAGGCCGAGGTCCTTGAGCGCCATGGCGAGCAGGGCGATGGTGACCTGCTCTCCGGTGGAGACCAGCACATCCAGTTCGCGCGGGTCCGGTTCTTGCTGGATTTCCTTGGCCAGGGCGATCAGGCGATTGGTTTCGCCGGACATCGCCGACAGCACGACGACGACCTGATGGCCGAGCATCTTGAATTTGGCGACACGCTCCGCGACATTGCGGATGCGTTCGATGGACCCCACCGAGGTACCGCCGTATTTCTGAACAATTAGCGCCATGATTGAGGGGGATACGGGAAAAACGCGGATTCTACAGGAGCCGGCGTTTTTCCAGCCAGACGGTCGAATGATTGAAACTATTACGTTTGACCAGTAGTCTATGAACCTGTTTTCTTAATCAGGAGCTGAAAATATGGCCACTCAATTCGACAATGTCATGCGCATGGATGGCGCGATTGCCGTCGAGCAGACCAACAAAGTTCTGCGCAATACCTATATGTTGTTGTCCATGACGCTGCTGTTCAGCGCCGCCATGGCCGGGGTTTCCATGGCCATGAACGTGCCTTACGGACTCAGCCTGGTGACCAGTCTGGTGGCCTTGGGCCTGCTCTGGTTCGTGGTGCCGCGCACCGCCAATTCCAGCGCCGGCATCTTGGTGGTGTTCGCCGTCACCGGTCTGCTGGGCTTCGGTCTCGGTCCGGTGCTGAATCATTACCTGAGCTTGTCCAACGGTTCGGAAATCGTGCTGCTGGCGCTGGGCATCACCGGCGCGGCGTTCCTCGGTTTGTCCGGCTATGTGCTGACGACGCGCAAGGATTTCAGTTTCATGCGCAATTTCCTGTTCATCGGCGTCATGGTGGCGTTCATTGCCGGCATCGTATCGCTGGTTTCGGCGCTGGTCGGTTATCCGATGCCGGCGCTGGCGTTGACCGTCTCGGCGATGTTCGCCTTCCTGATGTGCGGCATGATCCTCTGGCAGACCAGCGAAATCGTCAATGGCGGTGAAACCAACTACGTGCTGGCCACGGTTGGCCTGTATGTCACCATTTACAACCTGTTCACCAGCTTGTTGCATCTGCTCGGCGCCTTCATGGGCGAGCGTGACTGATCGCTGACTGAAAAGCCTTTGCGGTAACGGGGTGGCACAATGCCACCCTTTTTATTTTGATATGGCGAATCCCATTCCCCTCGTTCTCACCGCTGGCGAACCGGCAGGTATCGGCCCCGATCTCTGTGTAATGCTGGCTCAGGTGGCGCAAACCAGGCCTATCGTCATGCTGGCGGACCGGGATGTGCTGACGGCCCGCGCTGAACTGCTTGGTCTGGCGTTTGCTGTGCCGGCCTATGTTCCTGGGGGCAATGTGGGTCTAAGCCTGCTGCATCTGCCCGTGGCGGCGACAGTCACGCCGGGAATGCCGGATCCCGCGAATGGCCCCTATGTGCTGGAAACCCTGCGCCGGGCGGTGGCGGGTTGCATGGCCGGCGAGTTTGCCGGTCTGGTGACCGGGCCGGTGCACAAGGGGGTGATCAATCAGGCCGGCATCGCCTTTACCGGCCATACCGAGTTTCTCGCCGAACTGACCGGCACGCCGCAAGTGGTGATGCTGTTGGCCGGCGGCGGCCTGCGGGTGGCGCTGGCGACGACGCATCTGCCGCTGCGGGCGGTGGCGGATGCGATCACCCCGGACGGCCTGCTGGTCACCTTGCGTATCCTGCATGACGCGCTGCGCCGCGATTTCGGCATCGACGCGCCGCGCATATTGGTCGCCGGACTCAATCCGCATGCCGGCGAGGGCGGGCATCTTGGACATGAGGAAATCGAAGTGATTGAACCGGTGCTGCAACGCTTGCGTGCGGAGGGCCTGAATCTGCTCGGTCCGCTGCCGGCCGATACGCTGTTCCAGCGCAAACATCTGGCCGATGCCGACGCGGTGCTGGCGATGTATCACGACCAGGGCTTGCCGGTACTCAAGCACGCCAGTTTCGGCCAGGGGGTGAACATTACGCTGGGCCTGCCGATGATCCGCACCTCGGTCGACCATGGCACGGCGCTGGATCTGGCCGGTACCGGCCGGATCGACGCGGGTAGCCTGAAGGTCGCCATTGAAACCGCCTGGGCGATGTCGCGCCAGCGGCGGGCGGCATGAGCCGCAACCCAACCGGATCGTCTTTGCCGCGGGCGAAGAAGGCGCTGGGTCAGCATTTTCTGGTCGATACGCATTACATCGCGCGCATCGTCGCGGCGATCCGTCCGGCGGATGGCGAGCGGATGGTGGAAATCGGCCCCGGCCCGGGCGCGTTGACCCGTCCGTTGCTGGAAATCCTGCGCCATCTCGACGTGGTGGAAGTCGATCGCGAGATGGTGGCGCGCCTGCGCGCCGAATTTTCGCCCGAGCAACTGACGGTGCATAGTGTCGATGCGCTGCAATTCGACTTCGCAGGCCTGGGTCCGGAGTTGCGCGTGGTCGGCAATCTGCCGTACAACATTTCCTCGCCGTTGCTGTTCCATCTGGCCGACAGCGCGGCGACCATCATCGACATGACCTTCATGCTGCAAAAGGAAGTGGTGGATCGCATGGCGGCGGCGCCCGATACCCCGGATTACGGGCGACTGTCGGTGATGTTGCAGTCGCGGTTCAAGGTCAGCAAACTGTTCGGCGTGCCGCCGGGGGCGTTTCAGCCGCCGCCCAAGGTCGACTCGGCCATCGTGCGGCTGGTGCCGCTGCCGCCCGAAGCCATTCCGTATCGCGATGCGCAAGTGTTCGCCGATGTGGTGGCGCGGGCTTTCGGCCAGCGCCGCAAGACCTTGCGCAATACCTTGAAGGGCTGGGTGGACGAAGGCTTGTTCGCCGAACTGGGGATCGATCCGCGGCGTCGCGGCGAAACCCTGTCGGTCGCCGAGTTCGCCGCATTGGCCAACCGCCTGGCGCTTCAGGCCGCTTGAGATCGAGATCATGACCCAACCCCTGAGCAGCTATCCCGCCGTCAATTCCGTCGCGTCGCGCTTGCCGGACCCGGCAACGCCCGCCGCGGAGGCCTGTTTCCATTGCGGCGAAGCGGTGCCGGCCGGCGCGCGCTATTTCATTCTGTACCAGGGCGTCAACCAGCCGGCTTGCTGTATCGGCTGCCAGGCGGTCGGGCAGACCATCATCGATTCCGGCAATGCCGATTACTACCGTTTGCGGACCGATCTGCCGAAGACCGCCGAAGCGGCGCTGGAGGAGTTGAAGAATCTCAAGCTCTACGATCTGCCGGAGGTGCAGAGCAGCTTCGTCAAGAGCGAGGGGGATCTGCGCGAAGCCAACCTGATCCTCGAGGGCATCGTCTGCGCCGCCTGCGTTTGGCTCAACGAGCGGCATCTGCATCAACTGCCGGGCGTGCTGGCGGCGGACATCAACTTCTCCACGCATCGCGCGCGGGTGCAATGGGATGACAGCCGGATCAAGCTTTCCGACATCCTGAAGAGTATTCAGGACATCGGCTATCTGGCCTATCCGTTCGATAGCGGCCGGCAGGAGGAATTGTTCCGCAAGGAGCGCAATACCGCGATCCGTCGGCTGGCCATCGCCGGTCTGGGCATGATGCAGGTGATGATGTACGCGGTGCCGGCCTATATGGCGGCGGAAGGCACGATGACCAGCGACATCGAGGCGCTGATGCGCTTCGCCAGCCTGATGCTGACCACGCCGGTGGTGTTCTATTCCGCCTGGCCATTCTTTCAGGGCGCCTGGCGGGACCTGAAACTGTACCGCGCCGGCATGGATGTGCCGGTGGCGCTGGGCGTCGGCGCGGCGTATGCGGCGAGCATCTACGGCACCTTCATCGGCAGCGCCGAGGTGTATTTCGATGCGGTGACGATGTTCGTGTTCTTCTTGCTGACCGGCCGCTTCTTGGAGATGAGCGCCCGCAAACGCTCGGCCGAGGCGGCGGAAAGCCTGATCAAGCTGATTCCGGCGGCGTCGATGCGTCTGCCGGGCTATCCGGCTTCCCGCGAGGAGGAAATGGTGGCGGCGGTCAAACTGGTGGCCGGCGAGCATGTGCTGATCGGCCCGGGCGAGAGCTTTCCCGCCGACGGCTGTGTCGTGGAAGGCGATTCCAGCGTCGATGAATCGCTGTTGACCGGCGAATCCATGCCGGTGACCAAACATGTCGCCAGCAACGTCATCGGCGGCACCCTCAATCTGGAAAGTCCGCTGGTGGTGCGGGTCGAGAAAGTCGGTTCGGACACGGTGCTGTCCGGCATCGTGCGCCTGCTGGATCGCGCCTTGGCGGAAAAACCGCGTCTGGCGCAAATCGCCGATCGTGTCGCCGGCTGGTTCGTGCTGATGCTGTTGCTGGTCGCCGCCAGCGTCGCCGGGATCTGGTATCTGGTCGATGCATCGCGGGCGTTCTGGATCACGGTTTCGGTGCTGGTGGTGTCGTGTCCCTGCGCGCTGGCCCTGGCCACGCCGGCGGCGCTGACCGCCGCGCTGGGGCGCTTGACCCGTCTCGGTCTGCTGTCCACGCGTGGCCATGCGCTGGAAACCTTGGCGCATGCCACCGATTTCGTGTTCGACAAGACCGGGACTTTGACCACCGGTCAATTCAGCCTGCTCGATACGGAAGTGCTGCGCGGCGATCGCGAGCACCTGCTGGCCATGGCGCGGGCGCTGGAACAGGGCGCCACCCATCCGCTGGCGGCGGCGTTGCGCGAGGCCGCCGGCAGTGATGTGCTGGCGGCGGACAATCTGAGCTATATCCCGGGACGCGGGGTGACTGGCCGGATCGACGGCAAAATCTATCGTCTTGGCGCACCGGGTTTTCTCGGAGATGCGCCGCCGCCAGCCCGCTTTCAGGATGGCGTGTCGCTGGTCGGCCTGGCCGATGAGGCGGGAGTTTTGGTCTGGTTTGCGCTGGGCGATACGCTCAGACCTCAGGCGCGACAGTTGATCGACGAGCTGCGCGATCTGGGGGTGCGTTTGCATCTCTATTCCGGCGACCGGGACGAAAACGTCGCGGCGCTGGCGCGTCAACTGGGTATCGAGGATGCGCGCGGCGGCATGCTGCCGCAGGACAAGTTGGCCGCCGTGCGCACGCTGCAACAGGGTGGGGCGATCGTCGCGATGACCGGCGACGGCGTCAATGACGCGCCGGTATTGGCCCAGGCGCAAGTCTCGATCGCCGTCGATCAGGGCGCGGAGGCGGCCCAGGCGGCGGCTGACATGGTATTGCTGTCGAGCGAGATCGGGCGTCTGGCGGATGGCGTCAAACTGGCGCGCAAGGCGCAGGGCGTCATCCGGCAGAATCTGTCGTGGTCGGTGTTTTACAACATCATCGCCATCCCGGCCGCGGCCATGGGCCACGTCACGCCATGGATGGCGGGTATCGGCATGTCGCTGTCTTCCTTGCTGGTGGTGCTCAACGCCATGCGCCTGTCGCGGATCAGCAAGAACTGATCTGCAAGCCCATAAGGAATTTTGATTATCTATTTGACCTAGGTCACAAATACTATGCCGCCACCAAATAAAGCCAGCCTATGGATATCCTGTATTTATTGATCCCGCTCAGCCTGGTTTTCGTCGCCGTCATCGCGGTGGTGTTCCTCTGGGCCGTCAAGAGCGGACAGTTCGAAGATATGGAGGGACCAGCCCACAGAATACTCATGGACGATGACCTGCCTCAGTCGGACGAAAAGAATCTAGCCGCAAAGCAAGATGAAGATGCAAGTGCTCGTTGACATATATCAAGTGTCTATTTAGGATTTGAATGTCGTTTATTCGGCGTTTTTTTTGTTCTTAACCCAGTCTGTAACGCTTAAGGAGACCCGTATGGAAGCAACATACAACTATAAGGTCGTCCGTCAGTTCGCCATCATGACCATCGTGTGGGGAATTGTCGGGATGCTGGTGGGCGTGCTTATTGCCGCCCAGCTCATCTGGCCCGATCTAACCAAGGATCTTGGTCCTCTGGCCCCCTACCTTTCATACGGGCGTTTACGTCCTTTGCATACCAACGCGGTCATTTTCGCCTTCGGCGGTTCAGCGCTGTTCGCCACATCGCTCTATGTGGTCCAGCGCACTTGTCAGACCCGCGTGTTGTCCGACGGTTTGGCCTCCTTCGTGTTTTGGGGCTGGCAACTGGTCATTCTGCTGGCCGCGATTTCCCTGCCGATGGGCTTTACCTCCAGCAAGGAATACGCGGAACTGGAATGGCCGATCGATATCCTGATCGCGGTGATCTGGGTGTCGTATGGCGTGCTGTTCTTCGGCACCATCATGAAGCGCAAGACCCAGCACATCTACGTGGCCAACTGGTTCTTCGGCGCCTACATCGTCACCATCGCGTTGCTGCACATCGTCAACAGCGCCGAACTGCCGGTTACGCTGACCAAGTCCTACTCCGCCTATGCCGGCGTGCATGACGCCATGGTGCAATGGTGGTACGGTCACAACGCGGTCGGCTTCTTCCTGACCACCGCCTTCCTGGGCATGATGTATTACTTCATCCCGAAGCAGGCTGGACGCCCGATCTTCTCCTATCGTCTGTCCATCGTGCACTTCTGGGCGCTGAACTTCATCTACATGTGGGCCGGCCCGCACCATCTGATGTACACCGCGTTGCCGGACTGGGCGCAATCGCTGGGTATGGTGTTCTCGCTGATGCTGATCGCGCCTTCCTGGGGCGGCATGATGAACGGCATCATGACCCTGTCCGGCGCCTGGCATAAACTGCGCACCGACCCGATCCTGAAGTTCCTGATCACCGCGATGTCGTTCTACGGCATGTCGACCTTCGAAGGTCCGATGATGTCGGTGAAGACGGTCAATGCGCTGTCGCACTACACCGAATGGACCGTCGGTCACGTGCACTCCGGCGCGCTGGGCTGGGTGGCGATGATCTCGATCGGTTCTCTGTATCACCTCATCCCGCGCCTGTTCGGCCGTGAGGAGATGTACAGCGTCAAGCTGATCAACACGCACTTCTGGATGTCCACCATCGGCGTCGTGCTGTACATCGTCGCGTTGTGGATCGCCGGTGTCGCGCAAGGTCTGATGTGGCGGGCAACCAACTCCGACGGCACGCTGACCTACAGCTTCGCTCAGTCGGTCAACGCCATGTATCCGTTCTATACCATCCGACTGATCGGCGGCGCGCTGTTCTTCGCCGGCATGTTGCTGATGGCATACAACGTCTGGAAGACCATCGCCGCGGGCAAGGCTGTCAATGACGCCCGCATTCCGCAAGCCGTCGCGGCCTGATGAACAAGGAGACTGAACATGTTTTCGCATAAGGCGCTAGAAAAGAACATTGGCTGGCTGATGGTGCTGACCTTTGTCGTGGTCTCGTTCGGTGGTCTGGTGCAGATCGTGCCGCTGTTCTTTCAGAAGTCGACCACCCAGCCGGTGGAGGGCCTCGTGCCTTATAACGCGCTGGAGTTGGCCGGACGTGATATCTACATCCGGGAAGGATGCGTGGGTTGCCATTCACAGATGGTGCGTCCGTTCCGCGCCGAGACCGAGCGCTACGGGCACTTCTCGGTGGCGGGCGAATTTATCTATGACCGCCCCTTCCTTTGGGGTTCCAAGCGGACTGGTCCGGATTTGCAGCGGGTTGGCGGACGTTACTCGAACGACTGGCATTACACCCACATGATGAATCCGCGCGATGTCGTGCCCGAGTCGAACATGCCCGCCTACCCATGGCTGGCGGATGCGATGGTGGATGACGGCACCATCCAGAAAAAGATGACGGTGCTGAAGAACTGGGCTGGCCATCCGTATACGGATGAGGACATCGCGGCAGCGCCAGGCATGTTGCAAGACATGACCGAGATGGATGCGCTGATCGCCTATCTGCAAGTCCTGGGCACCCACGCGCCGAAGGCCAAGTGATATGGATGCGGGTCTCATCAGTTCGGTGGTAACCGTGATCTTCTTCGTGCTGTTCATCGCCATTCTGGTCTGGGCGTTCTACGGCGGAAACAAGAAGAAGTTCGAAGATGCCGGCAACCTGCCATTTCAGGAAGATGCCGACGAGACCCGCAAGCCAGATTGACCAAGCGTCGATTTCAATAGCCGGTTCATTAGGAGAGACACATGATTGAAGGATATGCGGTACCCGACTTCATCAGCGATTTCTGGCATTACTACATTGCCGCAATCACCGCTGCTGGAATTCTGTTTTCACTCTGGCTGTTGAAGAGCCAGAGTGTCGTCAAGCCGCTCGCCCCCGGTGAGTCCGCTGAATTGATGCACCCCGTCTGGGACGGCGATTTGCAGGAATTGAACAGCCCGTTGCCGCGCTGGTGGATGTGGATGTTCTATCTGTTGATCCTGTTCAGCATTGTTTACCTGGTGCTGTTCCCCGGCATGGGGAAATTTCAAGGGGTGCTGGGTTGGTCGTCCGCCAGTCAATGGCAAGCCGAGAAAACGCGTGTCGATGCCGAGTTCGACAAGGTGTTTCAGCCGTTCGCCAATATGGATCTGATGGCGGTCGCGGCGGATCCCACGGCGAAGAAAATGGGTGAGCACCTGTTTCTGACCTACTGTTCGCAATGTCATGGTTCCAGCGGTCAGGGCGGCTCAGGTTTCCCGAATCTGACCGACAACCAGTGGTTGATGGGCGGTACGCCGGACGACATCAAGCGAACCCTGGAGAACGGCATCATCGGGGAAATGCCTGGCGGACTGGCTGGCGATGAACAGGGCGCCAAGGAAGTCGCCAATTACGTGCTGGCACTGGGTGGAAAACAGCATGACGCGTCACTGGCCGCCGCCGGCAAGGACAAATTCGCGGCTTGCGCGGGTTGCCATGGCGAAGATGGTACCGGTATGACCGCCGCCGGCTTCCCGAACATCGTTGATGATGTCTGGCAGTATGGTGGCAGTGAAGCGGCCATCATCGAAAGCATCGTCAAGGGTCGCAAGGGTGGCATGCCGGCGCAGTTGGAATTGCTGGGCGAAAACAAGCTGCATCTGCTCGCGGCCTATGTCTGGGGTCTCGGTGGTGGACAGCAGCCGGTTGCCGAACCGGTGGCTGAAATGATGGAAGCGCCGGTTGATGAAATGCCGGTTGATGAAATGCCGGCAACAGTAGCGCAATAACGCGTTTCCAGCATGATTCCGGGACCGACTGAATCAAGTCGGCCCCGGAAGCAAGCCGGTTTCAACAGCCGATTTGCTTCCGGGTAAAAATTCGAGTGGTGTTGGCGCCTGTCGGCGGCAGAACTTTCTTGCTAATCGGCAGGCGCGTGGTGATCGATCAATCTCGACAGCGGTAATGAACATAGAGGCGTGAAGTGACTGAGCCCAGCAACAAGATCCCTGTTATCAACAATTCTGAAAGCGACCAAGAGCAATCGCTCTATGCGGTGCATCAGAAGATCTATCCCCGTGCCGTGCACGGCGTTTTCAATTACTGGCGTGTCGGCTTGGTGCTGTTCACCCAGATTCTGTTCTATGGCCTGCCTTGGCTGAATTGGGACGACCGGCAAGCGGTGTTGTTCGATCTCGGGGCGCGCAAGTTTTATCTGTTCGATTGGGTATTCTGGCCGCAGGATTTCGTCTGGCTGGCGGCGATCCTGATTATCGCCGCGCTGTCCCTGTTTCTGTTTACCGCCATCGCGGGGCGTTTATGGTGCGGTTATGCCTGTCCACAAACGGTCTACACCCAGTTGTTCATTTGGGTCGAACGCTGGTTCGAGGGTGACCACAACAAACAGAGAAAACTCAATGAAGCGCCTTGGTCGGGCAACAAGGTGTTGCGTCGCGGCGGCAAGCATGTGGCTTGGGTGGTGTTGTCGCTCTGGACGGGTTTTACGTTTGTCGGTTACTTCACGCCGATAAGCGATCTGAGCGCGTCATTCGTGGCCTGGACCCTGGGGCCCTGGGAAACCTTCTGGATTTTCTTCTACGGTTTCGCCACCTGGGGATTCGCCGGCTTCATGCGCGAACAGGTATGCAAATACATGTGTCCCTATGCGCGTTTCCAGAGCGTGATGTTCGACCAGGATACGCTGGTCATCACATATGACTATCGTCGTGGCGAATCGCGCGGCACGCGCAAGAAAGGCGTCGACTACAAGGCCGCCGGGCTTGGCGATTGCGTCGATTGCGGCATCTGCGTCCAGGTGTGTCCGACCGGTATCGATATCCGCAATGGTCTGCAATATATGTGTATCGGTTGTGCCGCGTGTATCGATGCCTGTGACCAGGTGATGGAGAAAATGGATTATCCGAAAGGCCTGATCCGCTATTCGACACAGAACGCGATCGATGGCAAATATCAGGACAAGGAAATTCTCAAGCATACTTTCCGTCCGCGCACCCTGGCCTACACCATCCTGCTCAGCGCGATCTGCATCGCTTTCGTCTATACGCTGGCCAATCGCGTGCCGCTTAGAACCGATGTGATACGTGATCGTCTGGTGCTGTCACGTATCGCCGACAACGGCCAGATCGAAAATCTGTATCGCTTGCAGATCATCAACATGGATAGTCGCGCGCATCGTTACAGCATTGCCGCCAGCGGCATCGAGGGCCTGAACATGGCCGCCGGGGAAAGTGTGGAAATTCCCGCACTGGGCACCGAGAACGTCAATGTCGTGTTGCGCATCGATAGCGGAGGGCTGAAGCGGCCTAGTCAGCCGATCATTTTCACGATCAAGGCGGAAGACGATCCCAAGATCGTTCGGGAAGCCAAATCAAGCTTCCTCAAATAAGGTTGAACATGATGCTGGAACCCTTGCAAAGACCCGTTTGGAAAGAGCCGATGATCTGGTTGATCGCCGGTTTGCCGGCGATCGTCGTGGTCGCGAGTTTCGTGACTTACTTCATCGCGGCCACCAATCCGGATCCCTTGGTCAACGCCGGATACCATAAAGAAGGTCTGGCGCCGGTTCAGGATACGTCAAAATTTGATCGAGCCGCCGATTTGGCCATCAACGGTGAATTGGATATTCGGGATGGCGTAGCTGAAATTTCGTTGGCCGGGCGAATGGAATTCATGCCCGCCAACCTTGAATTGCTGCTGCAGCATCCCAGCGATGCCATTCAGGATGTGAAGGTATTGCTTACCAGTCGTGGCGCGGGGGTTTATGCCGGCCAGTGGCCTGCAACCCTGATCGGCAAGCGCCAATGGATACTTGAGCCCGAGGACCGGAGCTGGCGTTTGTCCGGGGCAATGACCCTGCCACTGACCAAGACGTACCGCTTGAGCAATTATTGAATTCATAATCACCCGCAAGGGCGTTTTTTAAAAGGAGCTGGAATATGGACAACGTCGTAATGAAAGAGCTTTTCGGTTCGGACATTGGCTTGCTGACTCTGTTCACCATTGGTTTCATAATCGCCATGGGTTTGTTTATATGGATAAAGATCTCGAAGAAAGCGCACGAAGGCGACAAATAAGTTTTTGCGGATATTCAAATGATCGGGCCGACCACGTGTCGGCCCCTTTTTTTGGGGTTGAATTGGGTGCGTCAACAACATAAAAATTACTAACCTTCAAGAATTTCTCCCCGCCGACCGATATTGGTTGATACGGCGATAGGCAATTTTCAATGTCGCTTCACCTTCGGGAAAACAGGCCATGACTCTGACCGTTACGCACTCCATACAGTCCAAGATCGTCCTGACCATTTCGTTGATCTTCGTGGCGGTTCTGGCTACCTCGACCTTGCTGACCGCGCGCAATGAACGTGCGCTGGCGCAGGATATCGCGCTGGAGAAGGCGCGCGTGATGTCGCAATCGTATTTCGATGGCATCAACGCCATGATGTTGAGTGGAACCATGGATCAGCACGAGTCCTTGCGGCAAAAAGTGCTGTCGACCGAGGGCGTGCGCGAGATCCATGTCGTGCATGCGCCCATGGTGCTCGATGGCGTCACCTCATTACCGATCAAGCCCAAGGATGCGCTGGATGAACGCGCCATCAAAGGCGAGATGGTCAGCGAATTTGGAGAGGACCAACAAGGTCGCTTCGTTACCGTGCTGACGCCGTTGCCGGCCAGCGCCAATCACATGGGCACCAATTGTCTGACCTGCCACCAGGTGCCACAGGGCACGGTGCTGGGCGCGGTACGCATGACCTATTCGCTGAAACAACTGGATGAGGAATTCCGCCACAACCTGCTGACGGTGGCGGGACTGAATCTGTTGCTGTCCATCTTGGGTGTGGTGCTGGTGGTGGGGCTGCTGCGCAGCATCGTGATTGTGCCGTTGTCGAAGATGCGCGCGTCGATGCAGGCCATCGAGCAGAATTCCGATCTGACTCAGCGGCTGGGCATAGACGGCAAGGACGAGGTCGGCTCTCTGGCGCAGGCGATCAACGGCATGCTCGACAAATTCGGTTCCAGCCTGGGACTGGTGACCGCAACCTCCGAACGCTTGTCCAGCGCGGCGGATCGCATCGCTGCATCATCCAGCCAAACCGCGGAGGCGGCGAGTCAGCAACTTCGGGAGGCGGAATCGACCGAGCATTCCATCAGCGATCTGAAAGCCATCGCCGCCGAGGCCGGCGGCAGCGCGGCGCGCACCGCCGAAGCTTCGGTCTATGCCGACAGCGAGGCGACCAAGAGTACTCAGACGACCCGTGAAGCCATCGAGGGCATTCTGTCACTGGTCAACGAGATCCAGCAGGCGGCGGAGGTGATCGGGGCGCTTGATCAGCGCAGCCAGAATGTCAGCGAGGTGCTGGACGTGATCAAGGGCATCGCCGAACAAACCAACCTGCTGGCCTTGAATGCGGCAATCGAGGCCGCGCGCGCCGGTGAAATGGGCCGCGGCTTCGCGGTGGTGGCCGACGAGGTGCGCAAACTGGCGAATATGTCGCACGACTCGACGCGCAGCATCGAGGAAATCGTCATGCAATTGCGCCAGGAAGCCAAGCACGCGGTACAGGTCATGCAAGCCGCGCGCGAGACGGCTTCCCGTCACAGCCAGGCGTTGGGCGACGCGGTCGGCGGCCTGGATCAGATTGTGGTGCGGGTCGCGGATATACGCGATCTGAATGCCCAGATGGAACACTCGGTGCGCAGTCAGGTCGCCCTCACCGACAATGTCGATCAACGCGTATCCACCATCGGTCGGATTGCCGAACGCACCGCAAGTGACGCGCGGGAAACGCGGGGCGTCGGCGAAGAGCTGGTGCTGCTGGCGCGTGAGTTGAAAACCTTGGTGGGTCAGTTTCGCTTGCGTTGAACGCGCCGCCACGCCGGTGAGCCAGCGGAAAAAAAACCCGCGTCCGGGATTCGTCAAGCGCCGCGCGGGATGGCACTATCTGTTCCAGACTGTTCACTCTGGAAAGCCGCATGTCCGCAGCATTGAATATCGAATCGCCATCCATCAGCGCCAAGCAACCGCGCAATCACGAACGCCTCTTGAACCTGCTGCTCAGCCGGGTGTTGAAGCGGCAGTTGCAGCCGTCGGTTTACCAGGCCATCGCCGAGTTGCGGCTGGGTTTCATCGCGCTGCGCGCCCGCGAATCGCAGACCAAACGCAAGCAGTTGATCGCGTTGATCAATCGCCAGGAACCGTTGGCCCTGAGTCAGATCATTCGGGCGTTCACGATTTACTTCAGCCTGATCAACATCGCCGAGGAAGCGATTGCATTGCGAGAACGGCGGCAGGCGGTGCAACGCAGCGCCCAAATGTGGCCCGGTTCGTTTCACGACACCCTGTTGACCCTGCGTGAACAGGGCGTGGCGGCCGAAGAGCTGAAAGACTTGTTCAGCCAGTTGTGCTATCTGCCGGTGATTACCGCGCATCCTTCCGAAGCCAAGCGACGCACCATCAAGGGCGCCTTGCGCAACATTTTCCTGTCCATCGAGGCGCTCGACGATCCGCGGGTACGTGGCATGTACCGCGACGAGGCGGTGCGGCAGCTTTCGAACCAGATCCACATCTTGTGGAATACCGACGAAGTGCGCGCCGGCAAGCTCGATGTCGGCGACGAGATACGCACCGGCCTGTCCTATTTCCCGCTGTCGCTGTTTCAGGCGGTGACCCAGGTTTATCGCAATTTCACGCGTTCGCTGGAGGATGTCTACGGCGCGAATGCGCCGGACGAGATCGGTACGCCGAGTTTTCTGCGCTTTGGTTCCTGGATCGGCGGCGATCGTGACGGCCACCCGTTGGTGAACACCCAAGTCACCGCGATGGCCTGGCGCATGCAGGCCCAGACCGCCTATACCGAATACATGCGCCGCCTTGAGCAGCTCAGTGATCAACTCTCCTATTCGATCCGCCTGTGCCGTCCGTCCGATGCCTTCATGGCCGATCTGGAGCGGGAAGTGGAGCAGGCCGGCGTCTGGCTGGGCGCCGATGAAAAGCGCTTTCAGCAGGAGCCGTATCGGCGCAAGCTGGAAATCATGTGGCTGCGGATTCGGCGCAACCGGGAATTGTCGCGCCAGGAGGCCGACCTCAACTTCGGTTCCGGCCACGAGCAGCCGGGCTACGCCAGCGACCGGGCATTCCTCGACGATCTGCACCTGATCCGCGCGTCGCTGATCAGTCACGGCGATACGGAGGTGGCGAACCGCGAACTGCTGGATCTGATTCGCCTGGTGGAAACCTTCGGCTTCCATTTGCTGCAGCTCGATGTCCGCCAGGAGTCGACGCGCCATAGCCAGGCGGTGGCGGAAGTGATGCGCGCCGCGCTGGATATCGATTATGCGGCGCTGGACGAAGCGGCCCGCCTGGCGTTGTTGAGCGACGCCATCGGCAACCCGAATGCCTTGCAGTACGATCTTGCCGGGCTGACGCCCGACACCCAGGAAACCCTGCGGCTGTTCCAGCTCATCGCGCACGCGCGGCGCAATCTCGGCGAGCAGTGTTTCGGCAAGTATGTCATTTCGATGACGCACCAGGCTTCGCATGTCATGGAAGTCATGCTGCTCGCCTCGCAGGCCGGACTCGCCGGCAGGCTGGCCGGCACCTGGTATTGCCACATCGGCGTATCGCCGCTGTTCGAGACCATCGACGATCTGCAACGTGTCGAGGCGGTGCTGACGCAACTCTACCAACTGCCGGTCTACCGGCGCTTGCTGGATGCGGAAGGACATGGGCAGGAAGTCATGCTGGGCTATTCCGACTCCTGCAAGGACGGTGGCATCCTGGCCTCGGCATGGAGTCTGTACAACGCCCAGAAGCGCATCGTCGCCGTCTCGCAAGCCGCCGGCATTCCCTGTCGGCTGTTTCACGGTCGCGGCGGCACGCTGGGTCGCGGCGGTGGTCCGACCTACGAGGCGATCCTGGCGCAGCCGGCCGGCACGGTGCGCGGCCAGCTCAAGCTGACCGAACAAGGCGAGGTGCTGTTCTACAAGTACAACAACATGGAAACGGCGGTTTACGAGCTGACGCTGGGGGTCAGCGGCCTGTTGCGCGCCAGCAGTCACCTGATCGGCTCGGTGCAGCGGGACCGCAAGGATTATCTCGGCATCATGGACGAGATCGCCCGCGAGGGGGAACGCCATTACCGCCTGCTGACCGAGAAGACGCCGGGCTTTCTGGACTACTTCTACGAAGCCACGCCGGTCAGGGAAATCGGTCTGATGAACATTGGCTCGCGACCCTCGCACCGCAAGACCGGCGATCGTTCCAAGGACTCGGTGCGCGCCATCGGCTGGGTGTTTGCCTGGGGCCAGTCGCGCCATGCATTGCCGGCCTGGTACGGCATCGGCGCGGCGCTGGAAAGCTGGCGCGGCAGCGATCCTTCGCGGCTGGCGAAATTGCAGAACATGTATCTCGACTGGCCGTTTTTCCGCGCGCTGCTGGCCAATGCCCAGATGGCGCTGACCAAGACCGACATGAACATCGCCCGCGAATATGCCGGCCTGTGTCTGGATTCGGTCAGCGGCAAGCGGGTGTTCGAAACCATCCGCGAGGAATATCAGCGCAGCGTCAGGCAGATTCTCAATGTCGCGGACATCCGGACGATGCTGGAAGAGTCGCCGGAACTGGCGATTTCGTTGAATCGACGCAACCCGTATCTGGATCCGCTGAACCACATCCAGGTGGTTCTGCTGCGCAAGCTGCGCCAGGACGAAGCGCCGGACAGCCCGTGGCTGGAGCCTTTACTGCGTTCGATCAATGCCATCGCGGCGGGCATGCGCAATACCGGTTGAGCGCGCCTTGATCCGCCCTTACATCAAGGCGCTACGCGCGTTCAGCCTGGTGCTGACCGGCGTCGGAACGGCGCTGTTGTTCTATACGCGCATGGGTCGCGCCGCCCGCGACCGGCAAGTGCTGGCCTGGGCCGGCAAGCTGATGCGCATCCTGAACATTGAACTGCGGGTCAGCGGAACGCCGCCGGCCGGCGGCGCGGTACTGGTGGCGAACCACGTTTCCTGGTTGGACATCCATGTCCTGCACAGCATTGTCCCGGTCCGCTTCATCTCCAAATCGGAGGTGCGCGACTGGCCTCTGGTCGGTCATCTGGCCCGCGCCTCCGGCACGCTGTTCATCGCCCGCGACAGGAAATCCGACGCGATCCGGGTCAATCAGGAGATGGCGGCGGAACTCCAGGCCGGCGAATGCCTGGCGTTCTTTCCCGAGGGCACCACCTCCGACGGGCAGGACATGCGCGCGTTCTATCCCTCGCTGTTCCAGCCGGCGGTGGAGGCGGGCTGCCCGGTGATCCCGGCGGCGATCCGCTATTTCGATTTACAGGGCGGCGCCTGCCTGGACGCCGCCTATCACGGCGACATGACCTTGCTGGGCTCGTTCTGGAGCGTCGTGAATATGCGTGGTCTGGTGGTGCAGGTCGAGTTTCTTCCGGCATTGGCATCCGCCGGTCTGCATCGTCGCGAGTTGGCCAAACAGGCCGAGGCGGCGATCCGCGCGGCGCTGGGTTTCAACTGAGGTTGTCAGGCTGAATCAGCCAGGCTTGTTGCGCGCCGTGCAACGTACCTGAAAACACTGCTCGTCTTCCAGCCTGAACGCGGTCAGGGCGCCGCCCCACAGGCAGCCGGTGTCGAGCGCGACGACGTCTTCCCGCACCAGCAGACCCAGCGTCGACCAATGGCCGAACAGGATGCGCACATGCCGGCTGGCGCGCCCGGGAAAATCGAACCACGGCGTCAATCCGGGCGGAATCGCGTCAAGGCCGAGCTTGTGCTGGAATTCGAGTCCGCCATCGGGGTGCAGATAGCGGGTACGGGTCAGGCAGTTGGCGATGAAACGCAGCCGCGCCTGGCCGCGCAGGTCGTCCGACCAGAGGCGTGGCTCGTTGCCGTACATCATTGCCAGAAAAGTGCGCCAGTCCGGGCCGCGCAGCGCGGCTTCGAGTTCCTGGGCGTGTTGTTGCGCCTGCTCGGCGCTCCAGTCGGGCGGCAGACCGGCATGCAGCATCATCCAGTCGCCGTCACGGTGCAGCATCGGCCGGTGGCGCAGCCAGGTCAGCAGCACGTCGCGATCCGGCGCGGCCAGGATCATGTCCAGCGTATCCTTGCGGTGCGCTTGCACGAAGCCTTCCGCCACCGCCAGCAGATGCAGATCGTGATTGCCCAGCACCGCGACCACGCAATCATCATGCGCGACGCACCAACGCAGCACCGCCAGCGAATCCTCGCCGCGGTTGACCAGATCGCCGGTAATCCACAGCCGATCTCGACGGCGATCGAAGCGCAGCGCCGCCAGCAACTGCTCCAGCGCGCTGTGGCAACCCTGAATATCGCCGACGACATAGGTGCTCATGCATAGTCTCCGGCGATTTCCGCGTCCGGCCCCTGCAAGGCCATCAGCGGCCGCATCGTGCTCAGCAGATTGGCGAACAGGCGCGCATGCTGTTTTTCCTGATCGGCCAACAGTTGCTTCATGTGCATGCGCTGCATCGGCATCGAGAAACAGGCCGGGCAGTTCTCGAAGATCACCGGCAGGCCGGCATTTTTCGCAAAATCGCGGGTCTGCCGTTCACGGGCGTAGATCAGCGGGCGGATCACCCGGATGTCGCCGGCATCGTTCAGATAATGCGCCTGCATGGTGCGCAATTTGCCGCCGAAGAAGGCGCTCATCAGAAAGCTCTCGGCGAGGTCGTCAAGATGCTGCGCCAGGGCCAGCACGTTGTAGCCGTGCCGACGCGCCTGGGCGTACAGAATGCCGCGCCGCATGCGTGAGCAATAGGCGCAGAACGAATCGCCCTTCATGTGCGTTTCGGCCTGTTCCAGGATAGGCTGCGATTCGTAGAAATAGGGTACACCCAACCCCGCCAGATAGGCCTTGAGCGGTGACGGGTCGAATTCCGGCGATTGCGGATCGACCGTGCAGGCCGCCAGTTCGAACTTGATCGGCGCCTTCTTTTGCAGATGCAGCAGGATGTGCAGCAGCGACAGGCTGTCCTTGCCGCCGGACAGGCCGAGCAGGACGCGGTCGGCGTCGCGGATCATCGCGTAATCGCCGATCGCCCGCCCGGCGGCGGCGAGCAGCGGCCGCGACGGTTTGACCGGCTGGATATCGGCTACCACAGCGGCGACCTCAGCTTCGACCGGGTTCCGCGCGTTCAGGGGAGCGCCTTGTTCAGACTGTCGAGAAATTTGGCGGCTGGTTCATAGCCCACCACCCGATAGGCGATTTCGCTGCCGTTCTTGTCAAAGAACACGATGCCGGGCGGGCCGAACAGCTTGAAACGGGCCAGCAACGCCTTGTCGTCGGCATTGTTGGCGGTGACATCGGCCTGCAACAGCAGCACATCCTTCAGCTTGGCCTGGACGGCGGCGTCGGTGAAGGTAAATTTCTCCATTTCCTTGCACGACACACACCAGTCGGCATAGAAATCCAGCATCACCGCGCGCCCCCCCGAAGCGGCGATCGCGGCATCCAGTTCGGCGATGTTCTTCACTCGTTGGAACGCCAGGTGATCGGCTTTCTGCGACGCGCCGGAGGGGCCGCCCTGATACACCGACAAGGGTTGCAACAGGTCGCGCCCGCCGCCCATCGCGCCGAGCAGCAGCGCGATGCCGGCGACCAGGGCCATCACCCCGACGCCTTTCCAGAACCGGATGAAGCCTTTGGCATTCACCGCCAGCGGTTCCATTGCATGCAGATACATCGACGAGATGATCAGCAGCGCCGCCCACAACAGCATGTGCACGACATCGGACAGCATCGGCGAGATCAGCCAGATCGCCACCGCCAGCAGGGCGACGCCGAAAAAGTGCTTGACCGCGTCCATCCAGCCGCCGGCGCGCGGCAGCAAGGCGCCCGCCGACAGACCGATCAGCAACAAGGGCACGCCCATGCCGAGGGCCAGGAAGAACAGCGAGACGCCGCCCAGCACGACATCGCTGGTCTGGCTGATGTACAGCAGCGCGCCGGCCAGCGGCGCGGCGACGCAAGGGCCGACGATCAACGCCGAAATCACGCCCATCACGAACACGCTGGTGAAACGGCCGCCCTGGATGCGGTTGCTGGCTTCGGTGAAGCGGCTTTGCAGGAAGCTGGGCATCTGTAGTTCGAAGAAGCCGAACATCGACATCGCCAGCATCACGAAGATCGCCGCGCCGGTGCCCAGCGCCCAGGGGTTTTGCAGGGCGTTGGAAATCAGCGTGCCGGACAGGCCGGCGGCGACGCCAGCCATGGCGTAGGTCACCGCCATGCCCAGCACATAGGCCAGCGACAGCATGAAGCCCTTGCGCTTGGTGATCTGGTTGCCCTGGCCGACGATGATGCCGGACAGGATCGGAATCATCGGGAACACGCAGGGCGTCAGCGACAACAGCAGGCCGAAGCCGAAGAAACTGATGATTACCAGCCAGTAATTGCCGCCGGCCAGGATGGCGGTGACGCGGCCGGTATCGGAGGTGTCGCCGGTGGCGGCGGTTGACACATCCGCCGCCGCGGACGAGGAACTGGCCGCGACCGGTGTGGCGGTGAGGTCGACGCGCAGCGTTTCATCCTGCGGCGGGTAGCAGATGCCCTTATCCGCGCAGCCTTGGTGGCTGGCTTCGATGGTCAGGGATGTTGCGTCGGCGGGCACGCCGGCCAAGCGTACTCCGACGTTGAACGATTCATGGTAGACGAGCATCTTGCCGAAATTCGGGTCGTCCTTTTCCTTGGCGGGCGGCAGATCCAGGCCGACAATCTGGATGCCGGCGGGCTCGACGACTTTGAAGGTGATCTTGTCGCGATACAGGTAATAGTCTTTGGCGATGTCGAAGCGCGCTTCCAGATGACCATCGGTGCGCGGCAGGATGCTGAGCTTGAAGGCTTCTTCCGGCGGCAGGAACTCGGGCTGCTCGGAACCCATGAATCCGCCCGACAGAGACTTCAGGCGCGCCAGAACATCCGGACTCTGCTGCTGTAGACCGCCGGGCGCGGCTATCGGCTCGGACTTTGCGACATTGGCGCTGGTGGAGGTGATGGTGACGCTGCTGTCCTGCGGCGGATAACACAGGCCGAGGTCGGCGCAACCCTGGAATTCCGCCTTCAACTGGAACGGTTTGGCGATGCCGTCGGCATGACTGAACGGCAGATTGACGCGCAGATCGCCGCGATAGGTTTCCACCCGGCCGAAGAACTCGTCCTGCTTGACCTTGCCCGCCGGCAACGCCGGCGCGCCAAGTTTGATGTCGGGATCGGCGGAAAAGCGGATCTTGTCGCGATACAGGTAGTAATCCGGGGCAATCTGGAAGCGGGCTTCGATTTTTCCCGGTTCGAGCAATCGGGCACTGAAACGGAACGCCTGTTCCGGGTCCAGCGGCTCCTCCTGCGGGTAAGCGTATCCGGACAACAACAGCACAAGTAATAGCAGAAAGCGCATCGAAAACTCCGGTCAGTGCGACGGCGATTGGGTCGATTCGACAACCCAGGTCAGATACTCTGGCAAGCCCCGAGTGACATTCAGGGCGATGATTTCCGGCAACTCGTAAGGGTGATGTTGCCGAAGATAGGTTTCCAGCGCGGGGTAAAGTTCCGTGGTGGTCTTGATGATCAGGGGAACCTCCCCATCTACATGCACGTCATCTTGCCAGCGATAGATCGATTGGCAGCGGGCAAGCAGGTTGACGCAAGCCGCCAATCGCATTTCCACCAGGTTTCTCGCCAGTTTGCCGGCGACTTCAGAATCAGGCAGGGTGGTGAAAACGAGCAGGATGGCGGTCACGATGATTGGTTATGGAGAAGGCGCATGAGATTCGGGTTCGCGGGCATTATAGCCATCGCCATTCCCGCACTGGAAATAGTCGGGATATACCTGGTGGGTAGTCGCATCGGTCTGGGCTGGACGCTGGTCTGGCTGATCGCTGCGGCGATGGCCGGCGGCGCGGTGATCCGTCAGGAACAGGCGAGCTTCATGCCGCGTCTGCAGCAGGCGATGGCGCAAGGCCATCCGCCGTTCTCGTTGTTGTGGGCCAGCGGGCGGCGCTTTCTGGCCGGGGTGTTGCTGATCGTTCCCGGCCCGTTCAGCGACGCCGTGGCGCTGTTGTTGTTGCTCTGGCCGCGGCCGAAACTGCCAGCCGCCGGGCCGGAACAGGTCGATCCGATCCGCCCCGAGCCCAGCCCACGCCGCGCTCCGGGCGATGTCATCGAGGGCGAGTTTCGGCGCGAGGATTAAAGGCGATTCAATCGAGTTGCACTTTCAGATGCCGCAACGCGACCAGCGACGCGGCGGCGGCCGGAATCGCCACCAGAATGCCGACAAAACCGAACAACTGGCCGAACGCCATCAGCGCGAAGATCACCGCCACCGGGTGCAGGCCGACGCGTTCGCCGACTAGCCATGGGGTGACCGCCATGCCTTCCAGCAACTGGCCGATCAGGAACACCCCCCAGATCGGCAGCAAGCCGGCCAGATTGCCGAACTGGGAAAAACCGGCCAGCGTGCCGAGCAACACTCCGACCACGACGCCCAGATACGGCACGAACACCAGGATGCCGCTGATCAAACCGACCGCCAGCGCGTAATTCAGACCCGCCAGCCATAACGCCACGCTGTAGAACACGCACATCACCAGGATCACCAGCACCTGACCGCGCGCGAACTCGGACAGCACGCTGTCGATTTCCCGGGCGATGGCGATGGTTTTCGGCTTCAAGCGTTCGGGTATCCAGTCCGCCAGATGCGTGATGATCCGGTCCCAGTCCCGCAGCAAGTAGAACAGCACCACCGGCACCAGCAGCAGATTGGCGATCAAGCCGAGCAGCGCCAGGCCGCCGTCGGTCAGATGCGGCAGGTAGCGGGTTAATTGCGACAATTCCGCGATATGTTCCTTTACCCATGCCAGAACCAGTTGCTGATCGCGCATCAGATCGATGCCGAACGTGGCGCTCAGCCAGGGCATCAGGGTTTGGCCGCCCCATTCGATGACCTTGGGGATCTGCTGCATCAGCAGGCGTGTTTCGGCCTGCACCAGCGGCGCCAGGATCAACGCCAGCAGCGTGAAGATCAGGAGCAGGCCGAACAGCACGATCAGCGTCCCGGCGGTGCGCTTGATGCGGTACTTGCCGATTCTGCGTTGTTCCAGTCGGTCCACCAGCGGATCGAACAGATAAGCCATCGCGGCGGCAAGCAGGAACGGGGTCAGGATCGGCGTCAGCAGATAGATCAGCCAGGCGCCGGCGGCGGCGACGGCAATATAGGGCAGCCAACGGCTGGGCGCGGTGTTGCCGGGGGCGGGTTCGGTAGGCATGTGGGCTAGAATATCACCGTTCAATTTCGTTCCGATGGCTTAACCGTGATCTCTACTCCTTCCCTGTCATACCGCGATGCCGGCGTCGATATCGATGCCGGTGATTCCCTGGTGGAGCGCATCAAGCCGCACGCCAAACGCACGCTGCGCCCGGAGGTGCTGGGCGGCATCGGCGGCTTCGGCGCGTTGATGGAACTGCCGAAAAACTATCGCGAGCCGGTGCTGATTTCCGGCACCGACGGCGTCGGTACCAAGCTGAAGCTGGCGTTCCAGATGCACAAGCACGACAGCATCGGTCAGGATCTGGTGGCCATGAGCGTCAACGACATTCTGGTGCAGGGCGCCGAGCCGCTGTTTTTCCTGGATTACTTCGCTTGCGGCCAGCTCGATGTCGATGTCGCGGAACAGGTGGTGTCCGGTATCGCCACTGGCTGCGCGTTGTCCGGCTGCGCCTTGATCGGCGGCGAGACGGCGGAAATGCCGGGCATGTATCCGGCCGGCGAATACGATCTGGCCGGCTTTGCCGTCGGCGTCGCGGAGAAGTCGCGTCTGATCAGCGGCCGCGACATCGTCCCCGGCGACGTGGTCCTGGGCCTGGCCTCCAGCGGTCCGCATTCGAATGGCTATTCGCTGATCCGCAAGATCGTCGAAGTCAGCGGCGCCGACCTGGCGGCTGATTTTCATGGCCGGACATTGGGCGAAACCCTGCTCGAACCGACCCGCATTTATGTCAAACCCTTGCTGGCGCTGATGCGGGAGATCACCGTCAAGGGTATGGCGCACATCACCGGCGGCGGCATCACCGGCAATGTGCCGCGGGTGTTGCCGGACAATGTCACCGCCGTGATCGACGCCGCCGCCTGGACCTGGCCGGCGATATTCCAGTGGCTGCAAACCAACGGCAATGTCGAACTGGCCGAGATGCATCGCACCTTCAACTGCGGCATCGGCATGGTGGTCGTGGTCGCCGCCGCCGATGCCGACGCGGCGCTGCGCTTTTTGGGCGAACAGGGGGAAACCGTGTATCGCTTGGGCGAGGTTCATAGCCGTGAGCAGGGAAAGTTCGCGAATCAGGATCAGACCCTGATTCTGTGATGCGCGTCGTCATCCTGATTTCCGGACGCGGCAGCAATCTGCGGGCGCTGCTGGAAGCTGAATACCCCAGCCATGCGCCGGTCGAATTCGCCTGCGTGATCAGCAACAAGGCCGACGCGGCGGGCTTGCGCATCGCCGCCGAACACGGCGTGCCGACCGAAGTGCTGGCGCATCGGCAATTTCCCGATCGCGCCGGGTTTGACGCGGCGCTGGCCGCGCGCATCGACGCCTGGCGGCCGGATATCGTGGTGCTGGCGGGTTTCATGCGCGTGCTGACGGCGGATTTCGTGCGTCATTACGCCAACCGGCTGATCAATGTCCACCCCGCGCTGTTGCCGGCCTTCGCGGGACTGGATACGCATGCGCGGGCGCTGGCGGCCGGTGTCAAGCTGCATGGCTGCAGCGTGCATTTCGTCACCCCCGAGGTCGATGCCGGACCGATCATCGCCCAGGCGGCGGTGCCGGTGTTGGCCGACGACACGCCGGACAGCCTCGCCGCGCGGGTGCTGCGCCAGGAACATCATCTCTATCCGATGGTGTTGCGCTGGCTGGCGAACGATCGGGTGCGGCTGCGCGACGACGGAACCGTCGGCGTTCTGGCCGATGCCAGCAACGACGCCGCGTCGGCTGACGCCGCGTTGATTTCGCCGGCGGACTGATCGATGCTGTCCGGCTGGCATCTGCTGACGGCCGCGCTGTGCGTCTCGGTCGGGACCTATCTGGTCATGGACGAGCACCTCACGGACGGTGCGACCGCGCCGCCACATGACGTTGCTTATGTCATCGAGGCGCGTCTGAATCCGGTTGAACCGCCCGATACGCCAGCGATCGTTGCACCGGACATGGCGTCCGACGCGGCGAACGATGCTCGGGCCGTGGCCGTTTCGGCGCCCGTCGCCGCGCGGCCCGATCCGGCGGTCGAAGTCGCGGCG
>JAGUXX010000274.1 GCA_020061585.1 Betaproteobacteria bacterium
CGCCGACGACGCCGAAGCTCAGCTGGGCCTGGCCTACGTCGCCTTGCGGCACCACGACGCCAAGGCCGCTGCCGATGCGCTGCACGGCGCGCGGGCGCTGAACCAGACCGCCGGCTGGCGCTATGCCGATAGCGCGCGGATGCTGCTGGAGCAGGACATCGACGGCGCGTTGGCGGCGTTACGGCAAGCGACACTGCAGCCTGACCCGGTCCAGCCGGCGCCCTGGTTGCTGCTATCCGATCTGGCCGCCTACGAAGGCGATACCGAGGCCGCGCTGGCGCATATCGAGCAAGGCCTGCGGCAGTTTCCCGAACATCCTCGGCTGTACGCCCAGCAAGCCCGCCTGCTGTTGTGGGCGGATCGCGCCGGCGAGGCGGCGACCGCCGCCGAGCGGGGCATCGCCGCCGATCTGTCCAGCCATGACGCCTGGCTGGCGCGCGCCGACATCGCGCGCCGCGAAGGCGATGCGGCGACCGCCCTGTCGGCCTACGATCTGGCGATCAGCCTCAAGCCGGACGACGCCCGGGCCTGGTACGGACGCGGCGCGGCGATGGGCGAACGCGACTATCTGCGTCAGGCGCGCGACGATCTGGCGCAAGCCTTGGCGCTGGACCCGGCGGGTATCGGCTACCAGGGCGAACTGGGTGGCCTTGAGACCCAGGCCGACGCCTACGACGCCGCCGAAACCGCCTACCGCGCGGCTTTGGCGGCCAATCCGGCGGATTTCGTCGCCCTGACCGGACTCGGCGTGCTGGATCTCAAGCGCGGCCGCCCGCAACAGGCCCTGGAATCCTTGCTCAAGGCCGGCGTCATGGAACCCCGCTACGCTCGGGTGCATGTGCATACCGCCACGGCCTATTACCAGATGGGCCAGTTCAAGCAGGCCGAGCAGGAATTGGCGCGGGCCGGCGAACTGGACGACAAGGACCCCTTGCCCCACTTCATGGCGGCGATGATCGCCTCCGACCAGTTCCGCCCGGCCGCCGCCATCGACTCGGCGCGTCAGGCGATGCAACGCCTGCCCTACCTGAAGTCGCTCAACCAACTCGCCAACGACCAGCAGGGCAGCGCCAATCTCGGCCAGGCGTTCGCCTTCATGGGCATGGAGGAATGGGCGCGCGGCTACGCGCAGGATTCCTACAACCCGTTCTGGGCCGGCAGCCATCTGTTCCTGGCCGACCGCTACAACGGCCTGTTTACCAAGAACTCCGAACTGTTTCAGGGCCTGATCTCCGATCCAGTGGTGTTCGGCGCCGGCAATCGTTTCAAGAGCCTGCTGCGGGCGCCCGCCACCCATCTCGACCTGAGCCTGCGCTATAGCCGCTCCGACAGTCTCGACGGCTTCAGCCCGCAACTGGCCTACAGCGGCTACCGCGCGGCGCCCAAGCCGATGGCCTGGTACCTGGGCTATGAAAACGTCAATTGGGACTTGCTCGATCGGCCCTACGACCTGAATGTGTTCACCGCCGGCTTGGGCATCAAGCCGCGCTTCGACCAGGGCCTGTTCGTGTTCGCCGATGCCAGCCGCCAGGACAGCCAACCGGTCGGTAGCTTGCCGGGGTTTGGCGATTATGACGTGGACGACCGCCTGGATACCCGCCGCCTGGATATCGGTTTCAATCACCAGTTCTCGCCGGTTTCCCAGCTCTGGCTCAAGGCCGGGTATTTTGATTCGGACGCCAGCACCGACGGCACGCTGGGCAGCGACCCCCTGACCTCCAAGGTTGAGGTCGACCTGCCGGAGTTCGCCTGGCGCCACAGTTTCGCAACCCTGGACGGCCATCAGATCAGTTGGGGCGGCGATTTCGCGCGGCGTGATACCGAAGGCCGTCTGCGCACCGACCTGTTCGCCGCGTTCGGCCTGCCCGACTTCTGGATCGAGCATGACGACAGCGACCTCCGCGAGCGTTCGCTGGACCTCTATGTTTCGGATGTCTATCAAATCAGCCCGCGTATGAGTGTGCAGGCCGATCTGGCATATCAGCGGCACGATCGCCGCGCCGATAACGTGCTTACATCCTACATTTCGGATATTCCGGGAACCCCCGATCCCAGCTCGGAAGACAAGGACATCCGTCAACTCAGCCCGCGTCTGGGCCTGGTCTACAGTCCCGAACCGCAAACCCGCATCCGCTTCGCCTGGCAAAACTGGATCCGCCCGTCCGGCATGAGTTCCCTCGGCCCGGTAGCCACCGCCGGCATCCCGCTTGACGACCGGCTGGTCAGTCGCGGCGGCGAACTCAACCGCGCCCGCCTGCAAGGCGAACGGGAAATCGCCCCGAGCACCTTCGTCAGCGGCTATCTTGACTACAAGGACATCGACAACCGGCGTTTCACCATCCGTCCGTTCGCCGTCAGCGAACTGGAAAGCCTGGGCAAGCTGCGCCCGCGCGACTACGGCCAACTGATGCGCGACGATCAATATGAATTCGTCGACACCCCGGACTATGCCGGTGGCGTGATCCGCAGCGCCGGGTTTGCCGTCAATCGCCTGCTGACCCCGGAATGGGCGGCGATCGCGCGCTACGTGCTGACCGACTCCCGCAATGCCATGGATTCCAGCCTGATGGTTCCCTATCTGCCGCGCCACACGCTGGCGGTCGGCGCCACCTGGATCAACCCCAACGGCTGGTATCTGGCCGGGCTGTTGACGCATCGCAGCCACCGCTATGCCGACGAGGCCAACACCGCGTCGCTGGGCGCCGGCATCAGCGGCGATCTGGATGTGTTCCGGGAATCGCGCGACAAACGCTGGCTGCTGCGGTTTTCCGCCAACGACCTGTTCGACCGCAACCAGGACAGCCAGTACACGGCGGAGCTGAACTACCGGTTTTAATTGTTTTCCCGCGCCCCCGCCATTCTGTAACCCCCGCCGGGCATACTGGACGGCCACGCACAACCTCTTTTCCGCGCATGCTTCCCTCCTTCAGCGATCTCGACATTCCCTGGTTCTGGGAAGTTGCGACAGTGATACTGGCCATCGTGGCGATCAATATCGCGGCCTATCACCTGCTGCGGCAGATCGAGAAAGTCGCCGCCGGCACCACTTCGATCTGGGACGACGCGTTGATCAGGGCGGCGCGGCGACCGGTGACGCTGCTGCTGTGGACGCTGGGCGCGGCGGTGATCCTGCGCATCATCCATCAGCATGTCGGCATACCGTACTTCGATCTGGTCGAACCGAGCCGCAATGTGTTGATCATCATCGCCTTGACCTGGCTGCTGATCGGGTTGATCGGCAATGCCGGCGCGAATCTGCTGGCGCTGCGCCTGGTCGATGAGTCTATCGTCGATCGCACCACGGTCGACGCGCTGAGCAAGCTGGGCCGCATTTCGGTGCTGATCGTCGCCACCCTGACCATCCTGCAGACCCTGGGCGTCAGCATCGCCGGGGTGCTGGCCTTCGGCGGCATCGGCGGCATCGCCATCGGTTTCGCCGCCAAGGACCTGTTCGCCAACCTGCTCGGCGGCCTGACCATCTATCTCGACCGGCCGTTCTCGGTCGGCGAATGGATCCGCTCGCCGGACAAGAACATCGAGGGCGTGGTCGAGTACATCGGCTGGCGGCATACCCGCATCCGGGCATTCAACAAGAATCCGATCTATGTGCCGAACGCGCTGTTCACCAACATCGTGGTGGAGAATCCGTCACGTATGTCGCACCGGCGGATCAAGGAAACCATCGGCCTGCGCTATTGCGACATCGACAAGATCGCCGCCATCGTCACCGATGTGAAAGCGATGTTGTCCAGCCACCCGGAAATCGACCAGGACGCCACCTTGATCGTCAATTTCAACACCTTCGCCGATTCGTCCCTGGATTTCTTCATCTACACCTTCACCCGCACCCGCGAATGGGTGCTGTACCACGAGGTCAAACAAGATGTGCTGCTGAAGATCGCCGCGATCATCGCCGAGCATGGCGCCGAAATCGCCTTTCCGACCCGCTCGCTGCACATCGAATCCGGCTCGCCGGCCAGCGCGGCGAGTTCCGTCTGAAGCAGATCGTCATGGAAAACGTACTGCTGATCCTCAACGCCGGCTCGTCCAGCCTGAAATTCGCCATCTATGGCGCCGATCCGACCGCCACCGGACCCGCCGCGCAGGCCGAATATCGCGGCGGCATCGAAGCCATCGGCGGCGTGGCGCGGTTTCGCGTCAGCCATGCGGCGGCCCCCCTGATCGAGCGGGACATCGCGGCGGCCAACCATGCGCGGGCGCTGCAAGTCGTGCTGGACTGGCTGGATAGCCAGCATCCGGGCTTGCGCTTGCGCGCGGCGGGACATCGCGTGGTGCATGGCGGGGCGGATTTCAGCCAGCCGGTGCGGGTCGACTCACAAGTCATGGCCGCGCTGGAACGCCTGATACCGCTCAGCCCCTTGCACCAGCCGCACAATCTCGGCGCGATCCGCGCCTTGGCCGAATTGCGTCCGGAGTTGCCGCAGATCGCCTGCTTCGATACCGCTTTCCACCACACCTTGCCGCCGGTGGCGCGCAACTTCGCGTTGCCGGCGGAATACGCCGAACGCGGCATCCGCCGCTACGGCTTTCACGGCCTGTCCTATGCCCACATCGCCGAGGTATTGCCGGACTATCTGGGTACCGCCGCCGAGGGTCGGGTGGTGGTCGCGCATCTCGGCAACGGCGCCAGCCTGTGCGCCATGCTGGCGCGCCGCAGCGTCGAAACCTCGATGAGTTTCACGCCGCTGGACGGCATTCCGATGGGCAGCCGCTGCGGCGCGCTCGACCCGGGCGTGCTGCTGTATCTGCAGCGCGAGGAGGGCATGAGTCTGGCGCAACTCGATGAACTGCTGAATCATCGCTGCGGCCTGCTCGGCGCCTCGGGCATCAGTGGCGATGTACGGACTTTGCTGGCCAGCGCCGAACCGCGCGCCGCCGAAGCGCTGGCGCTGTTCGCCTATCGCGTCGCGCAGGCCATCGCCGCACACGCCGTCGCCTTGCAAGGCCTAGACGCGCTGGTATTCACCGCCGGCATCGGCGAGCACGCGGCGCCGCTGCGCGCCCCCATCTGCCGACATCTGGCCTGGCTGGGCGTGACGCTGGACGAATCCGCCAACCAACGCCACGGCCCGTTGCTCAGCGATCCGGCCAGCGCGGTTTCGGCATGGGCAATCCCGACCGACGAGGAACGCGTCATCGCCCGCCATACCTGGGACTTGTCGAAGCCAAATTAAGCCGACCGCCGCCGCCGCGCCCCGATATACTGCGCCCCGGAGTTGGCCAGGCAGCCGCCGCGCGGTTCACCGCGCGGAGGAAAGTCCGGGCTCCACAGGGCAGAGTGCCAGGTAACGCCTGGGCGCTATAAGTCGAAGGTGCGAACCCCGACCCAAGGCGACGGAAAGTGCAACAGAAAAGATACCGCCGATGGCCCGGACTTTGACGCTGCAAAGCGGCAAAGTCCCCTTGTAGGGGGAGACCCCCGCACGGAGAAGGATCAGGCAAGGTTGAAATGGCGCGAAGCCTCGCAAGAGGATTCGGGCCTGCCGCAAGGCAGGTCAGGTAAGAGCTCACCGCGGACGTGGCAACACGGACGGCAAGGTAAACCCCACTCGGAGCAAAGCCAAATAGGCAGGCGCGTCCATGGCCTTTACGGCATGGACATCGGCGGCCCGTCGAAGCCTGCGGGTAGGCTGCTAGAGGCGATGGGCGACCATCGTCCCAGATGAATGGCTGCCCACGACAGAACCCGGCTTATCGGCCAACTCCCCTTCCGCCTGCAAATTTCGACGCGGAACCGCCGCGCAAGGCCAAAATCCCGCCGACTTCCAAGTCAAACTTAATGTTCGACTTTAAGTTGCGCGCCTATCACTCGATTTCAATTGAAAATTTGCCTTATCCGACTGTTCTAAGTCATTGATGCCATTAAAAAAATAGTTTTTTTCAGCTTGACGGTGGGGAAATGTGTTCTCTATAGTGGGGATAAGTGGGTAATCGTGTGGATTTGTGTCATACGGTGCATCACGGAGGAGATCACGTGGCATTTCGGGGGTCGACGCAACTGGCGTTGGACGGGAAGGGGCGATTGGCCATTCCCGCGCGCTACCGTGAGCGTCTGGCAACCCAGTGCGGCAGCCAATTGATGCTGACGGCGGACCCGACCAATGGCTGTCTGCTGCTCTACCCCTACCCTGAATTCGAAGCCCTGGAACAACAGATCAACAGCCTGCCCGGCTTGCATCCGCTGACTCAGCAATTGAAGTTCGTGGTGATCGGTTCGGCCGAGGAAGTCGAGCCGGACAGCACCGGCCGCATCCTGATTCCGCCGTTGTTGCGCAAATTCGCGGCGCTGGAGAAATCCGTGGTGCTGGTCGGCCAGGGCAACAAATTTCAGATCTGGCAGGAAGCCGCCTGGCAAGCCAAGTTCGACGCCTCCGCGCAATTGCCGGAAATGCTCAACAGTGCCGTGCGCGATGGCACCTTGCCGGAGGAACTCAAGGGCTTTTCGTTGTGAGCGAGGCGCGCGGTCACGTCTCGGTGCTGCTGCAAGGCGCGGTGGAAGCGCTGCGGATACGCCCGGACGGCATCTATGTCGATGCCACCTTCGGGCGCGGCGGACACAGCCGGGAGATTCTCGCCCGACTCGGTCCGCAAGGCCGGTTGATCGCGCTGGATCGCGACCCGCTGGCGGTGGCGGCGGCGGCGGAGATCGAGGATGGGCGGTTGCGCATGGTGCATGCGGCGTTTTCGGCGTTGACCGAGGTGTTGCGCGATCTGGATGTGACGCTGGTGGATGGCGTGTTGTTCGACCTGGGGGTGTCCAGCCCGCAACTGGACGAGGCCGAGCGGGGCTTCAGTTTTCGGTTTGATGCCCCGCTCGATATGCGCATGGACACCAGTCAGGGCATGACCGCCGCTGAATGGTTGAACCAGGCGGAGGAAAAGGAGATTGCCCAAGTTGTCTGGAACTATGGCGAGGAGCGGTTTGCTAGACAGGTTGCGCGGGCGCTTGTTAAAGCGCGCGCGCTCGCTCCGATCAGCACGACCCGACAGTTGGCCAGCATCGTCGCCACTGCCGTGCGCACGCGTGAACGCGGCCAGGACCCGGCGACGCGTACCTTTCAAGCTGTGCGGATTTTCATTAACCGCGAACTTGAAGAGATCGAAGCGGCGTTGCCGCAGGCGGTCGCCGCGCTGAAACCGGGCGGACGACTGGTGGTTATCAGTTTTCACTCACTGGAAGATCGAATGACGAAACGGTTCATGCGTGACGAGGCGGCCGGGGAACGGGTTCCACCCGAAATTCCGGTGACCGCCGACGCCCTGCGCGGCGGCCGTCTGCAACTCGTCGGCAAGGCGATCAAGCCGGATTATTTCGAATCCAGCGCCAACCCGCGCGCGCGTTCGGCGACCATGCGCGTCGCCGAACGGACCGACCAAGCCGGCTGGAGAGGCTTATGGTCAAGCTGAACCTGGTGCTCACCGTGGTGCTGGTGGCCATCGCCCTCTCCGTCGTCTCCGCGCGCCACCAGGCGCGCAAATTGTTTGTGACATTGCAGTCGGAACAGGCCCACGCCCGGGAACTGGATGTCGAGTGGGGGCAGTTGCAACTGGAGATTTCCACCTGGCTGATGCACAACCGTGTCGAGGAAGTGGCGCGCGGTCGCTTGCGCATGGTGATACCCGAGCCGGGCAGCATCTATGTACTGCAACAGGATGGTCAGCCATGAGCCGCCGCTCGCCGGTGCACTCGCACCCCTTGCTGCGCCTCGACCTGCAACGCTGGCGCGCGCGGCTGACGCTGGGTCTGCTGTTCGCCGGATTCGTCGTACTGTCGGCGCGGGCGGTGTATCTGCATGTCTGGCAGAGCGACTTCCTCACCAATCAGGGCGAGAAACGCGCCCAACGCATCGCCGTCATCCCGGCCTATCGCGGCATGATCACCGATCGGCGCGGCGAGCCGCTGGCGGTCAGCACGCCGGTCGAGACGTTGTGGGCCAATCCCAAGGAAGCCGATCCCAGCGCCGAGCAGATCCAGGCGCTGGCCGATATTCTGAACAAGAATCCGGAACAGATCGCGCGGCTGTTCGCCGACAAGCGCAAGGGTTTCGTCTATGTCGAGCGGCTGCTCGAACCGACCAAAGCCGAACAGGCCAGGGCATTGAACATCGCCGGTCTGCACAGCAAGCCGGCTTACCGGCGTTACTACCCGGCCGGCGAGGTGACCAGCCATGTGCTGGGCGCCACCGATATCGAAGACAACGGCATCGAAGGCCTGGAACTGACCTACCAGTCCTGGCTGACCGGCGAGCCGGGTTCGCAGCGGGTGGTCAAGGATCGCCCGGGCAACGTGGTGGAAATCCTGGAACGCATCAAGTCGCCGAAACCGGGACGCGATCTGGCGCTGGCGATGAATCAGCACATCCAGTATCTCGCTTACCGCGAACTCAACGACGCCGTCGCCCTCAACGAAGCCAAAGCCGGTTCGGTGGTGGTGCTCGACGCGCGCACCGGCGAGATCCTGGCGATGGCCAACTCGCCGGCCTTCAATCCCAACAGCCGGCCCACCTATACCGCCGAGCGGATGCGCAACCGGGCGGTCGCCGACACCTTCGAGCCGGGTTCGACGATGAAGCCGATGTTCGTCGCGGCGGCGCTGGATGCCGGCGTGGTGCGCCCCGACTCGGTGATCGATACCGGTCCGGGCTGGTTCATCATCGGTGACCGGCGGATCACCGACACCCACCCGAAGGGCGTGATGACCCTGGCCGAGTCGATCCAGGTGTCGAGCAATGTCGCGGTGGCCAAGATCGCGCTGGAAACCCGCGGCGAGGATTACTGGAACCTGCTGTCGCGCGCCGGCCTCGGCGCCCAGCCGAAATCCGGGCTGCCCGGCGAAGCCACCGGCCGGCTGCGGCCGTTCGGGACCTGGCGGCCAATCGAAAAGGCCACCATGGCCTATGGTCATGGCCTGTCGCTGAGCCTGCTGCAACTGGCGCATGCCTATACCGCCTTCGCCAACGACGGGGTGATGCCGCAACTCACCGTGCTGCGCCGCGAGGGCGTCGCGCCGGGCACCCGGGTGATGACCGAAAAAACCGCCAACCAAGTACTGGCGATGATGGAACTGGTCACCCGCGAAGGCGGCACCGCGCCGATGGCGCGGGTGTCTGGCTACCGTGTAGCCGGCAAGACCGGCACGGCGCACAAATTCGTCGATGGCAGCTATGACGGCAGGAACTACATCAGTTCCTTCGTCGGTCTGGCGCCGGCTTCCGACCCGCGCTTGGTGGTGGCGGTCATGCTCGATGAACCGCGCGGACGGATTTATTACGGCGGTCTGGTCGCCGCGCCGGTGTTCTCCAAGGTGATGTCCGGCGCGCTGCGCTTCATGGCCTTGCCGCCTGATGCGCCGTTCGACCAGACCAGCGCGCCGCCCGGCGAAGCGCCTATCGTGCGGGAATCGACATGACCGCCGTGCACGCGCCGATCGCCGATCTGCTCGCCGCGCTGCGCGCGCTGGCCCCGGC
>JAGUXX010000152.1 GCA_020061585.1 Betaproteobacteria bacterium
CCGCTGGAACCCGACCCAGACGCCGTCCTGGTCGAGTCCGCGCGAGGCAAGCTCCAAGCGGGCCAACTGATTGAGATCGAGTTCGCCCCGGGCGACTGCAGCCAGTAATACGGTGGCAGCCGTCTGGATGAAGCCGAGCTGATCAGCCGTGAATGTGGCTTTGTTGTCAGCCATGGACATGCCTTTCAACTGATGGTTACGAGATGGTGACGATGTCGCCGTAGCTGGGGCCAGGCGTGAGGTCGATGGCGCGAATCACCGGTACGAAGCGATCGGTGAGGATGCGGGTTTCAGCCACCGAGCCGTCCTGCCTTTCCTCATATTCGACGCGGGTCTCCTTTTCCTTGAACGTGTCGCCCTTGATCAGCAAAGTGCGCCCCGTCCGGGAGCGGATGACCCCGCCGATCTGTCCGGCGGCCAGGGCGAGAGCCAGGTGCCACTTGGACATGGCGCGCAACGGCGGCCGGTTCGGCGTCTGCGTCGAGGTGAACAACGCAGGGAAGCGCGGCCAAAGCGTGTGCCCTGCCAGCCAATCGAGCTCCGCCGCCAACTGAGCGGCATCTAACCGCAATGCCCGAAACGAGAACTCAGCGCCTTCCGTCATGCCGGGAACCAGGTAGGGTTCTTCTCGCCAGTCTTCCGGCAAGGTTTCGGGTTGCTCACCCCGGCCGATGGCTTCCAGCAGCATGGACACCTTGGGGTCGGGCCGGTCGGACCGGCGCTTGACGCCAAAGATGACGCACTGCTTGAAGCGCTGCTCCGGTGCCATGAACACCCGAACCTTGCTGAAGCTGCGCGCAATCAGTTCCGAGAACTCCGCATCCAGCACGGTATACGGCACGATCAACACCAGCACGCCGGAGAGCTTCAACCAGGGGAAGGTTTTACGGCAGAACACCTTCTCCAGCCGATCGCTCTTGGCGCGTTCCGATGTTCCGGCCCGGTCGGCCACGGTGTGGCCATAGGGTGGGTTCAGGAACAACAGTCCGACAGACCGGGCGGTGATGAACACATCGGCC
The DNA here is from genome assembly GCA_020061585.1 of Betaproteobacteria bacterium. Lineage (GTDB taxonomy): Bacteria > Pseudomonadota > Gammaproteobacteria > Burkholderiales > Thiobacillaceae > PFJX01. The sequence goes on from JAGUXX010000152.1 coordinate 1,020, forward strand.
ACATCGCTGTGCGCCACGGTGTCCAGCAGCCGCTTGGCGTGCCAGGCACGTTCGGCGTCGAACTCCACACCCAGCGCCTCGACCGTGGCACCACATTCATTGAGGTGATGCTTGACCTCCGCCAAGGCGCTTCCCTCACCGCAGCAAGGATCGAGAATGCGCAAGCCAGGCGCGCTGATATCCAGAGCGCCGAGGATGCTGTTGAGGGTGGCTGCATCGGTGGGGAAGTAGCCGTTCTTGATGAAGTTGCGGGCCAGCCGCTGAAAGATCAGTGCCATGGCCCGCTCCTAGATGATGCCCAACAGCGACAGCCAACTGTCAGGGTGATCGGGTTCCACGATGTCGCCCTCGGGCGTCTCGCAGACCGAATCGATGACCCAGGCTTCCAGCTGATCCAGATCAGGCACTTCGTAGGTCTGGTTCTTCCAATTGACGGTGGTAGGCAGTTTGAACATGGTGTTCTCCTGTGAAGAAATGCGGAGACACCTGCCCCTCGCCGGGGATCGGTATCCCCACGGGGTGGATGAAGTGACGCAAACGAATGACACAAATGAATGACGCAATCCCAAGCCTTGCGGCCGGGCTCGTTACAGGGACTGACGAGCCTCGAATGGCAATCCTTGACGCGGATCAGACGGGCGGTGACCGACAGCCAGCGGTTTCCCTCAATGCTTGTTGATGGACAAGAAGCGTTCAGGGAACCCGCCAGGGTTCAGGCTTGAACAACGTGCAGGACGGTTTCAGCACTGCGCCCCCTTCCGGCATGGCCGGGGCGTCCGCGCGTGGAGGCCGGGACACCTGACTGGGGTGCGCGCAGGGTTGTGACTGGCGCCAAATGGCGCGGCGCTTGGGCCGCCGCTGCCCGGAGTTCTGAGCGCCCGTGAGAACAGGCTTTCCGATGGGGGCAAGGTCATCGGAAAGCCCGCTCATGGCGGGCAAAAGTTGCGGATTGAGACGGTCAGTCCGCGATCACTGCCCAGGCTTGCGCCTTGGCGTCGAAGCGATAACCGAGTTCCTTGAGGCGGTCCCGCTGTTCCCGGAACACCCCACGGTCGACGGTGGGATCAAGCTTGATTCCCTCACGCTTCCAGACCTTCGCGCCCAACTCAGCGCCGAAGAGTTTCACTTGCGCTTCCAGAGCCGGGTCAGCATCCACCTGACCGGCGGAGGTGACCACGACCACTGTCGTCTCCCCGCTGACATCCACAGAAGACGAACCGTGCGATCGGGCAACGTCCTCCTCGATGGGATCGGGTTCGTCCTGCGGTGGCGCGGATTCCGGGGCGACATCGCCCACCTCGTCGAGATGAACGTCGACCAGGTTGGCGCGAATATCCGTCATCGACTTGCCCCGCCAGATGTAGGAGGACAGATAGATGCTGGAAATGGCGAACTCCCCTTGATAGCGACCTTCCTCGAACTGATCCAGAAGAGCGTCCTTGACCTTGAAGGTGCCTTCTTCGGTGACCAGGTCCCCCACGGAAAAAGCGCCCTTGGCGCCAGTGATTTTTTTGACGGTGAGTGTTCCGTTGACGTGCAACATGATGATCTCCTTTCGGATGGATAAACCGGCGAGAGACCTGCTCCCAGGCGGGAGACAGAGATCCCGCCGAGGGTGAAAAACAGAGTTCCGGACTACTCCGGAAATGCATGGGAAAGATGAGCCGGGTTGCCTTACTCGGGCGTCCAGTCGCCGGAGAACAAAGCCGCTTGCGCTGCCTCGAAATCCAGATAGAACTCTTCGGACACACGTGAAAAATCACCGAACTCCGCATCGAAAGCAGCGATGCAGAATCCCCAGCCCATGCAATCCATGACGGTTTGCTCTTGGACTTCCATATCGATCTCCCCAAACAGGATCGGGGAAGAGCGTGCCCCGTCAGGGAACAGCAGCTCCCCGGCAGGATGGATGGAACAAACAGGTGCGTGGCTACTGCGTGACAGTCGCGGCCTGGGGCGGGTCTTCCACCTTGGGTAGAGGCACAGGCTGGCCATCCACCTTGGCGAAACCGATCTTCAGCAGGCGTCCCTTGATGGCTACGCCCTGTTGACCGGCCTTCTCGCCGCGCTCGTAAGTGAACAACTCGGGGTAGATGTCGCCAATCCTGAAGCCGATGAGGACGGGCTTCTTGGTGTCCACTTCCGGCTTCAGCATGGCGACAATGCGCTTGGCCTCGGCACCGGTTACCCGGAGATCGAACTTGGTGTAATCCAGATCCGTCGGTTCACCCCGCATGGCAGAAATGGAACACGCCAGGAAAGGCTGGCCCTTGCGGGGCTTCACCTCGCGGATGCGGTTGAGATAGCCGACGCCGTTGACGTGCAGGTCGAAGAAAGCCTTCTCGTCGACTGAGGAGTTGGCGCTGGTTGGTGCTTCAAATTGGGCTTGGGACATGGTTCTCTCCTTGGAAAAAAAGAAAAGGGGAACCACAAGCCCCGGGCGGGGAAGTGTTCCCCGCTGGGTGGATAGGTAAGGCAAATGAAGCGACAAAATCCCGGGTCTTGCGACCGTTCCGGTTTCAGGGACTGACCGGATTGAACGATGCCTTGCGGCAAAGGGCGAGACCATTCCCCGATCTCAGCGGGTGCAGTGCGGTGCAAGCGAGCAGTTCTCTGCCAACGAAATACGCTCTTAAATTACCAAGCTTGGGAGGGTTGTCAAGGGTCGGCAATTGCCGTGAAAAAGGGCGAACTTCATGGAGTTTGATGGGGTGCAATCTGGCTTATTTGAGGGGCATAAAGCGGCAGTAATTTTTCGTGTTGGATTGATAGAATCCATCGCGGTCCCAGGCAATGCACGATTTCAATGACAGAAATTCAGCGAGTGTCGCCATTGAGTCCAGGCCGGCAGCACGCGGCGACATGACCACAAGCCGGCATTTTAGGGATCAGACGCCTCCAACGACAGGTGTCGAGCATTGAAGAGTCCTTCATCCTTGCTTCATGGCGGGCAGGTCGTCGGCCTTAGCGGACTGTGAATATTTCCGACACCGGACATTCGTGAGCGTCTGCTTCTCAAGCCAATGCTGGCCACTATTCAATGACCCAAGATGCCTTTTCAAATTTGTTTTTGAGTTTTTATACTTGAGATGACTTGCTCGTCCGGGAGCCAAGAAGGAAAGCAGGACTAGACAAGGACGGAATGATGAATAAACGAACTCCCTCTCAGGAATATTTAAACAAAGTCAGCCCATTCGGTAACGCATTGACGGAGGAGCAATCCGCGCATTTGCGTGATTTGCTGATTGCCGAGGGCAGAATTGGTGACGCACTGGGCTCTTTTGAAGACTTCATCAAGGACCTTGAAGGTGAAGTTGACATAAAGCCCACGCCCCGCCCTCAGCGCCACATTCCCGACGCCACCACTGAACCTTGACTTTGTGCAAAGCCCCTGATCTGCTGAACTACGAAGTGCCTATTTGCAGGAAACGGGGGCGTCCCCCCACTGATGCGCGTACAGGACTGGACGACAAACGGGGCTGCTGCGGAATTCGATTTCGCCCCAGGCGGTCTTGTACCGACAGGCCTGCAATTCAGGCCGCACACTGTCAGCAATACCCTGCTGGCTGACCAGACATGCCGTGGTGCGCTGTGGCTGCCGCTGGGCATTTCGCCATTGCTCCAGCGATCTGCGCTCGCGCTCGCATACATCTATGTCAGAAGGTTGAAACCACGCCCCCGCCTCCCCGACAAAAGCGCTGTGCCAGGCGGTGTCCACATGCGTTTGCGGATGGGCCAGTGTGCCGCTATTTGTGCGGCTGTGTTGCCGCGCGTAGCAGCCGCACCAGGCGTCGGCATACCCGCCGCCAGCTTGGCGGCGGCAGTTCTCGAACAGGCGGATGTACTCTGATAAGCGCGGATTTTTCAGCGCCCACACCATGGACCCGCGCTGGGCATCCGGCATCAGCAACCATTCGGACAGGCCTTTTGTTAGACGACGCGTCTCGAAGCTGCCACATTTGAACTGCTGGAGCCAACGCCGGGCATCGTGATCCGCCTCCGGCGACGGGGGGAGTGATGTATTGCGTCGTTGCTCCTCCTGGCATGCCTGGATCTCCCAGTCGGGCCGGCGGCTGCAGTCTTCCAAGGCGGCCAGAAATCCGCCTGCCGCAGTAAGCAAGGGGCCGAGATCATCGACCTGGCTCTGCCCACTGGCCGCCCGGCGTAACGCATCGCGCATGGCTTCGGCGCGATGCTGGGCCAGGGTCTGAAGCGTGGCCTCATAGCCGGTATCGGGGCAGGTCTCGCCCAACATGCCGTACAGATTGAGGGTGTAGACGGGCAGTGATTCGTCGCGCGGCATCCATGGCCAGTCGGCGGAAAGCAAGCGCCCCAACAAGTCGCCCCGTTTGTAACCGGCCAACGAATGGCGCGGAGGCGATTTAGGCGCATTACCCTGAAGCACGCGCGAACTGGTCATGACTTCGAGCCCTGCCCGCTCTGCGAGGCAGCGATGGGTGTCCACCGCCTGAGCGTCCGCTCGCGCCAAGGCCTGGCAGGCGGCGATGGCCTGGCTCGACAACACCCCTGCGGTTCGCCCCTTGTCCATGGCTTGCTGGGCGCAGAGGGCTCTTTTCGTACCGGGCGGAGCCTCGCTGATACAGTACAGAAACTCACCGTTGCCGATATCCGCATACCCCTGCGGTACCAGCGTGTCCGCCCCATCACACGTTTTTCCCCCGGATGCTTTCGGCCCGCATCCGGCGCTGGCCTGTGCTGGCGCTTTGGCTACTGCCGGTTCCGCGAAGGTCAAGCGTACCCTCTGTTCCAAGGCGCATCCTTCGCGACCCACCCACTTCCATAGCGCATCGCCGCCCAATGACGACTGGCGACGGGCCTGAGTTACTCGCTGCCGAACATCACGCTCGCCAGCACCCGGTCGGCTCGCGCCAGCCACACAGGCATCCACCTCGGCCTGGTTCAATCGGCCTTCCGAGATCGCGCGCTCGATCTTGACCTGCGCGCACCGGGTGCGGGCCTCCGCGCCGGCGCCGGCGGCGCGGCATTCGGCGTCGATCGCCTTGTCCCAATCGGCAAAACTTCCGGGCGTTTGATCGCGTGGCATCGGAGCTGCGGGTGCGACTGCCGGCAATGGCGCCTCGACTCGTGGTACGGCCGGCGCTGGCGCAAGCGCGTTCGCAATCAGCGCGCGCCAATCGCCAAACATTGAGCACGAACGGGCGTAGTTGGCTTCACCTTGCGGCAGACGCCGGGCAGCCCGCTCCCCCATGGCTGCGACCCGCTCGTTGGCTTTCGCCAATTGCATGCAGTGCCGTGTCAATGCAGCACGGGGTTCGGCAGCCAGGACTGGCATCTGCCACAAGCCCCACAACAATATTGCGAGCAAGATGGGCCATACATTGCGCGATTTTGGCCTGCTCATGCGATTGACTCCTGCGTTAGAAGCATTTTCCGAACAACGACTCGCCAGCGACAGCGATCACAGCAATAAAATAATTTCGCGCACCATCGCGTCTATTGTCATCACGCCGACCAGTCAGCGCGGAATGTCGGCGAAGCGCTCCGCTTCGGGTATGCCGAGCAAGCTCGGTACGGACGGCGTGTCGGGTAGGGGGATAACTGTGCATGGCACGCAGACGTGGCGATTAGCAAGGCGAGGCGAGGAACGCTCTTCATCCAACATTTCCCGACGCAAGCTGCGCCCCGGTATCGCGGCCATTGTCGATTTGCGGCGTTCACTTCTCTGCCCCATGTGGCTTGCCGAAATAGGCTCCATACCATTTTTGCGTGCGGTAATCCCCGCCGCCTTGTGCCAGTTCGCACAATTCCCAGGACGAAGGCGTTGCCGTCCACACGGACGTGTCACGGTACTTGCCGGCCAGCACCCAGCCCGGGATTGCGGCATTCGTGAACAGTTCCAGTTCCCACACCGGGGTTTGTGCTTTGTCGCTGGAAAGTACGAAACCGCGCCTTGTGTATGCGTTCCGATAAGCTTTGGCGGTTCCGCATATTGGGCTCGTCCGCAAACCCCATGAATCGACGCCGTCGTTCGGATCCCACGTAGTTCTTCCGCTCCAATGCAATGTCATCTGGTCACAAGTCTGTTCTGCCCCGCGCGTGCATTCGAGGAAGATGCTGCCTTGGGTGTGCAGGTCAATCGCGTATTGCCAATCCATGCGCGTGTCGTGGTACCAGATCTTCGTCGGCTTCCCCATGACGTCGGCGACTTTGGCTTTGGGCAGGTCGAGCAGCTTCAGCATGCCTTCCTTGGGCACACGTGATCGCACGAAAGCCACGCCCTCCTGGCCGACAATGGTGAAGCTATTGATAAACCCGGTGTCCTTTTGGTAGCTGACTTCGAACTTGCCGCTTGACCAGAAAAGCTTGCTCGAAGCGCCTGAGCTCTCGATCCGCTCCGGCTTGCCGAATAGCCGAATCGCGTCCTGATAAGGCGCGCCATAGCGCAGGCCCGCGAAAACGTAAGGGGACTTTTCCAGATTCGGGTTTGGTTTGGCATTTGCCTGACTGTTTCCACACATTGCCCTCACGCAGGTATTGCCGGGCAAAACCTTATCGCTTCGTTCCAGCGCCGCTTCGGCTTCCTTGATGCCCTTCTCGGCTGCACGGGCAACCAGTTTCCTTCCCCGGATGATGTCCTGCGGGATACCCTGCCCGCGCCGCAGCCGCTCGCCCGCGAGGTAGGTGGCATAGTCGTGGCGGCGCTTGGCCGCCTCAAGGAACATCGCGGTGGCGGCGGCGAAATCCTGTGCGCCGCCGCGCCCGTTTTCATGCATGAAGCCGCGCAGGTAGAAGGCGTGGGCGGCTCCCGCCTCCATGCCGGCTTCCAGCGCCGTGATCGCCTGCGCGTCGCTCGCGGCAGTCTGGTCGTCTAGCATCAGGTCAGCCCACATCGCGTGGGCGTCGGCATGTCCGGCGTCGGCGGCGGCGCGGAGCCAGCGACGTGCTTCAACTTTGTCCGCCGCCACGCCCTGGCCATCGCGGTATGCGACGCCGAGGAGATGCATCGCGGCGGGCACGCCGACGTCAGCCGCGCGACGCGCGTAGGGGATCGCC
>JAGUXX010000037.1 GCA_020061585.1 Betaproteobacteria bacterium
ACGAAGGCCACGAGCAACCCGACCTGCGTGGAATCCCACATCAGGATGCGCGCGGGCACATCCAGGCTGGTGGGAATGCGCGTGTCCAGATTGCCCATGGCCTTCGAGCCTTAGATGACCGCGCCGATGATGCCGGTGATCAGGCCGGCACCCAGGGAGAACAGGATGGCGAACACGATCGAGGTCAGCGCCGGCATCGCGGTCACCCGGGCCAGGCCCACCACGGCGCCAATGATCAGCGCGCCGATCGAGATGGTGATGGCCAGGTTACCAGTTGCCCAGTTGGTAACTCGGGCGGATAGGGCGGCGAATTCCGGGTCGGCGGGCACGCCGGCCAGCGCGGTCCCGGCACTCAGAATGAGGCCGCCCAGAATCAAAGCCAGATTGTTGATGCGTTTCATGGAAGGGATTCCTTTCGAAGTGGGTAAGAGGTCTCGTCGTCTCAAAATCAGCCGGTTTCCAGGTCCAGGCGCACGATGTCCTTCACCAAGGCCAGGAAGCCCGCCCGCGCCACGGCGTCGGTCAGGCAGTATTCGACGGCGGCGGTGGCCAGACGCCGCTCCTGGTTGAGGTCGCGGTCCGGCAGGGCTTTGCGCAATTGCTGCAGACGCTGCTTGGTTTCCTCGCGGATCAGCACGGCCTTGTAGCCCGGTTCCCAGTCACGCTCGCTCATGGAGCCGGCCTCACGATCAGCATTTCCACGCCGGTCCGGCGCGCTGACGGATTGACCCGGGGTGGATCCTCCACACAGCAGGCTGACTCGACGCGCACGATCCGTTCCCGGGGAACGCCGAGATCCAGCAACGCACGCTTGACCGTCTCGGCGCGCCGGGCGGCCAGCTTGTGGTTGAAGGCCGGCGCACCGACCCGATCGGTGTGGCCGCTGAGGCCGATGGACCTGGCTTCCAGCAGCAGGGGGCGCATGGCGTCGAGCGTCCGGCGCGCCTCTGCTGTCAGCTTCGATGAGGCCAACGAGAAATGCACCGCGCGCGTCATGCGCTCCTCCCTCGGTTGCGGCGCGGGGGCGGATTTGGCCTTGGACGCTTCGGCGAGCCGGATCGGCGGCGCCACCGGCGCCAGCACTTTGCGGGTGGGGGCGGGACAGTCCCTGCACAGTCTGTAAACCGCATCCGGACCATGGCCGGTCTGGGCGATGCCCAGAGGCAAGGCAACGGCTGCGGCGGCCGACATACTTGCCACCGGCTCCATCGGCAGCAGGGCGCAACCGGAGAGCAGCATGCTCCAGGCCAGACCAAGTCTCACCGCAGCGCCCTCCCGATGGCCCGATACACCTTCCAGGCGTAATCCATGCGCGCCTTGCGGCAGGCCGCGCCCTTCAGCCGGGTGCAAGAGGCGTTGTAGGCGCCGACCGCTTCCCAGTTATCGCCGTGGCGATCGATCTTCTCGCGCAGGATGCGCGCACCCACGTGGATGCTGGTGCAGGCATCCCACAGGTGTTCCGGCGCAATCCCGGCAACTGCCAGGGAGGGCAGATTGCGAGAATTGATCTGCATGAGCCCGATGTCATACGAGCCCGTGCGCTGCAGATGACTCAAGTTCAGGGCGTACGGATCAAGCGAGGATTCCACCTTGGCGATGCCATAGAGCAGCCAAGGATCCACGCCATAGACCCTTGCCGCCGCGTCCCAGCAGGCCGCTACGTTGCCCGACGTGCAGCCCGACAAGGCCAACGTCATGATCGCGGCCATGTGGACGAGTCGTTGCATGATGAGCAGAAACTGGCTTGCACTTCGATCTCCCTTGACGACGTCTCCTGGAAAAAAGGCGCCCGCGAGGGGCGCAAAGGGAGGAGACGACAGCGGGAGTGAAGGCTAGGCAGCGAGGCTCAGGCTGTCGCGCCGAAAAGGGGAATCGATTTTTTGCTTTTCTACGCGCCGGTGTGGGGTTGGCTGTGATTGCCGGCGGCGCAAAGGTACGCAAAAGGCACAAAGGAGCGTTCGCACGCAAAGCCGGTGCGAACACCAAACGACAAGGGGAAGGGCCTTATCCAAAGGGCCTGCCCTGTTGGCCGGGCAGGGGAAATGGCATTAATGGGTAAGGGAAATTTCAGCCAAGGCAAGGGCGACTTGCAAAGGACTGATCGGCGTGACCGATGGTCTGCCAGGTCCTAGGCTGGCGGAGCCCCAGTGTTGTTCAAGAAAGGGCCTCCGGTATGGTGACAGTCGACGATGCGCGCGAGGCCTGAAGAAAAATCGAGTTTTATGGCTATCCTGAGTGCACATCAGGCGGCGTCTTGCCTGTATCTTTACGCCGCTGTACCCCCCATCCAGCCCAGAAAAAGGAGAAGCATCTTGAACAAAGCCGAACTCATCGAATCCATCGCCACCAAGGCCAATGCCAGCAAGGCTGCCACCGCCGTGCTGCTCAACGCCACGCTGGAAGTGCTCTCCGAAGCCCTGGCACGTGGGGATAACGTGCAACTCATCGGCTTTGGCACCTTCAGCGTCAGCGAACGCTCGGCACGCACCGGACGTAATCCGCAGACTGGCAAGGAGATCAAGATTGCCGCCAAGAAGGTTGCACGCTTCAAGGCTGGCACGGCCCTGTCTTCTGCATTGAACAAGGCCAAACCTGCGCCTGCAAAGGCAGCACGCACCAAGCCGGGCAAGAACCTCAAAGATTCAACCAAGTAGGTCGGATGCGGTCAGTTCGGATACGCCGGCACCGAGAGCTGCGATGAATGGCCGCCTAATGTTCAAGGCGCTTTCATCACTCGACTATCCATGATTCCTGATAGCGCCAGTCTGGCCATCCTTGTAGCTGCGTGGTTCCTCTATTTTGCACTGCACTCGGTATTGGCCTCGCTCACCGTCAAACGCTGGCTGGCGGCACGGCACCCGGGTTTCATGCCGGCGTATCGAATCGGGTTCAACACCATTGCGGTACTGGGGCTGTTGCCGATCCTCTGGTTGCTCTACAGCCATCCTGGGCCAGTCGTCTGGAGCTGGTCAGGCATGTCGGCCTATATTGCCAATGGCCTCGCACTGGCTGCGGTAGCCGGATTCTTCTACACACTGCGCGATTACGATGGCAGTGAATTTCTTGGTCTGCGTCAGTGGTTCAACCAGACCCGAACCGTGGAAGATCAGGAGTACTTTCATATCACCGCGGCCCATCGTTTTGTGCGCCACCCGTGGTATTTCTTCTCGCTGCTGATTATTTGGACAAGAGACATGAGCGCGGCAATGCTGCTCTCAGCCTTGGTCATGACCGCCTACTTCATCGTTGGCTCCAGGATGGAAGAGCGCAAGCTGATTG
>JAGUXX010000180.1 GCA_020061585.1 Betaproteobacteria bacterium
AGCCTTTTATCTGGACCAAAAGCGCTCGCGATATCCTGCAAAAAGTCATTCGCGCCAACAGCCGCTTAAGTTCCAAACAGAATGAATCACTACACTAGCCTGGGCAACTTCAGCCCACCACCTGGTAATACAGGTTCTGCGGATGATTCGCCTGGGCGAAGAAGAACCAGCGTTCGAACAGCAGGCCGATGTATTGCACGATGAATGCAAGCATCAGCAAGCCGGCGCTGTTTTGCGCCAGGCCGACCCAAAGCAGCAGCACCGGAACCGGAAACACCAGAACCAGAAAGATCCATTTCACCGATTTGAGGAAGGCGGCGGTGCGGCCGTGGAAGTATTCGCGGGTGTTGTAGGAGCCGCCCATCATGCCCATGCTGCCTTGGCGCACCTTGTTGTGACGCACGCCGATGGCGGTCTGTACCGTGGATTTCTGCTTGATCTTGGCATTGCGGTAGAGCGAGGCCAGGCGTGTCAGCAGGCCGGCGACGGTCAGCGTGATCGCCCAGGCGCCGTAGAACGGCACCAGTTCCGGCGCGCTGACGGCGGCGAAGGCGGTGGCGAAACTGAAGCCGGAGGCGGTGCCGAGCAGGAAGTAGTTGGCCAGCGTCAACGGACTGGCCCATTCCTGCAGAAACTTGATCGCGGCGTAGATCATCGCGGTGCAGACGAACAGCGCGATGGTGGCGACGACGCCAAACGCGCCGACGCTGAGCGCGACTTGGCCGGGCATGCCGAGGCCGTACAAGTCGGCGTCGATGCCGAGCCAGTTGATCAGCGCGTAGAGCGCGATGACACCCATCGCGATGGGCAGCGCGATGACCTCGCGCGACAGCCAGGAGGTGCGCCACATCGCGGCGGCGCGCCAGGCGCGCTCCGGGTGGCCCAGATGGAACACCGAGGCGATCAAGCCGCCGATCAGGAACAGCAGCGCGATAAAGGCGCCCAGGGCGTAGAAATTGCCGGACTGCGCCGGCAGCACATCGACGACGCTGTAAGCCTGGCTGGAGAACAGGGCGAGGAACAAGCCTTGTCCTACGCCGAGCAGAGTGGTCAGGAAGATGACGGAAAACGCGGGATGCATGGCGAAACTCTTGGTTGGTTAGTTATCGTCATTCCGGCGTAGGCCGGAATCCAGGCGATATGCTGTCTGGACCCCGGCCTTCGCCGGGGTGACGGCATGGTTGCTTACATCAACCAGTCATCCAGCGACGATTCCTTGCTGGTTTCATGTTTGATGTCTTCCTTGCTCAACGGGTTGTCGGCGCGCACCAGTTCGTCGGCGTGGATGCGCAGTTTGGTCTTGCGTCGCGGCAGGTAGTGATTGGCCGGTTTGGTGCCCCATTCCGGCATCAATTGATAGCCGCCGGATTCGCGGATCGCCAGTGAAACATCCGATTCCGGGTCGTGCACGTCGCCGAACAGGCGCGCGCTGGTCGGGCAGGAAATCACGCAGGCCGGTTTGCGGCGGTCTTCCGGAATGCTGGTGTCGTAGATGCGGTCGACGCACAGCGTGCATTTCTTCATCACCTGCTGCTTCTCGTCGAGTTCGCGCGCGCCATACGGGCAGGCCCAGGAGCAATATTTGCAGCCGATGCACTTGTCGTAATCGACCAGCACGATGCCATCTTCCTTGCGCTTGTAGCTGGCGCCGGTGGGGCACACCGGCACGCAGGGCGGGTCTTCGCAATGCAGACAGCTCTTCGGGAAATGCACCGTCTCGGTGTTGGGGAAGGTGCCGACTTCATAGGTTTGCACCCGGTTGAAGAAGGTGCCGGTGGGGTCTTGGCCATACGGGTTGTCGTCGAACAACGGGCCGGCTTCACCCGAGGTGTTCCACTGCTTGCAACTGGTCACGCAGGCGTGGCAACCGACGCAGACGTTGAGGTCGATGACTAACGCGAGCTGGGTCATCGCGAGCCCTCCAATTTGTAGGGTGCGCCATGCGCACCGGTCAATGCCTGTTGGTGCGCATGGCGCACCCTACGCGTGGTCACGGTCATTTCTTGTTCCCTCCGAACATGCCTGCAACATAGTTCTGCCACGGCCTGCGCTCAGGTGTCCCCGGTGCCGCCGGCACCGCCGTGAATTGCGGCCAGGTTTCCTTCGGCTCATCGGCGCCGGCCTTGTAGATGCGCACCCGCACGTCATACCAGGCGGCTTGTCCGGTGACCGGGTCGGAGTTGGAAACATGTTCACCACACTCATTGCGGGGCAGTTCTTCCGAAATCAGGTGGTTGAGCAAAAAGCCCTTCTTGCTCTCGTTGGCGTCCTTGTCCAGGTTCCATGCGCCGGCGGACTTGCCGATGGCGTTCCAGGTCCACACCGTGCCGGGTTCGACCGCTTCCGACAGGCGCGCCATGCAGCGCACCTTGCCGTGCATCGACTCGACCCAGATCCAGTCGTCGTCGGCGATGCCTTGCGCGGCGGCGGTCTTCGGGTTGATGTGCAGATAGTTGTGGGCGTGGATCTGGCGCAGCCAGGCGTTCTGGCTGTCCCACGAGTGGTACATCGCCATCGGCCGCTGGGTCACCGCGCTGAGCGGGTATTTGTGCTTGTCGGACAAGCTCGCTTCGAGCGGTTCGTAATAGAACGGCAGCGGATCGAAGTAGGTTTCGACGCGCTTTTTCAGATGCGCCGGCGGTTGCTTGCCGTCGGTCTTGCCTTGCGCCGCCAGGCGGAACTTCTGCAACACCTCGGAGTAGATGTGGATGTTGATCGGCTCGGCGTGGCGCGTCATGCCGTGCGCCTGCGCCCATTGCAGATAGCCCTGGTTCCAGTTGCGCATGTATTGATACGACTTGGGCAGGTGGTAATGGAACACGCAGTTGTTCTGCTCGTACATCTGCCACTGATTCGGATTCGGCTCGCCCTTCATCGACTTCTCGCCGCCCTTGCCGCGCCAGCCGGCGAGGAAGCCGATGCCGGAACCCGGCGCGGTCTCGAAGTTGACGATGAAATCCGGGTAGTCGCGGAATTTGCGCTCGCCTTCTTTGGTGGTGAACGCGGGCAGTTTCAGGCGGCTGCCGAGTTCGATCAGCACTTCCTGGAACGGCTTGCATTCGCCGGTCGGCGGCAACACCGGGATACGCACCGAATCGACCGGACCGTCGAATTCCGAAATCGGCCGATCCAGCATCGACATCGCGTCGTGCCGTTCGAGATAAGTGGTATCGGGCAGGATCAGGTCGGCGAAGGCGGTCATTTCCGACTGGAACGCATCGGCGACGACGATGAACGGAATCTTGTATTCACCGGTTTCATCCTTGTCGTTCAGCATCTTGCGCACTTCGACCGCGTTCATAGTCGAGTTCCACGCCATGTTGGCCATGAAGATCAGCAGCGTGTCGATCTTGTACGGATCGCCGCGCCAGGCGTTGGTGATGACGTTGTGCATCAGGCCGTGCACCGACAGCGGACATTCCCAGGAGAACGCCTTGTCGATGCGCACCGGCGTGCCGTCGTCGGCGACGAACAGATCGTCCGGATCGGCCGGCCAGCCCAGCGGCATGCCGTCCAGCGGCGTGTTCGGCCGCACCGCCTCGGGCGAGGTCGGCGTCTTGGCGCAGGGCGGAATCGGACGCGGGAACGGCGCCTTGTGGCGGAAGCCGCCGGGGCGGTCGATGGTGCCGAGCAGCGACATCAGAATGCCCAGCGCGCGGATCGAATGGAAGCCGTTGGAGTGCGCCGCCAAGCCGCGCATGGCATGGAAGGCGACCGGGTTGCCGGTGATCGTCTTGTGCTCGTTGTCCCACACATCGGTCCAGGCGATCGGCAGTTCGATCTTCTGGTCGCGCGCGGTGACGCCCATTTCATGCGCCAGCCGCTTGATGGTTTCAACCGGAATGCCGGTGATGCCGGCCGCCCATTCCGGCGTGTATTGCTCGACGCGTTCGCTCAGCAACTGGAAGGCCGGCTTCACCGGCGTACCGTCGGCCAGCTTGAAATCGCCGAGCAGGCGCGGCTCCACCCCAGGGGTATGCGTGGAGACGGGTCTGTCAAGCTCGCGGTCCCACCACAGCTTGTTCTGCGGGTCGAAGCAGCCTTCTTCCGGCGGCACTTCGAAGCGCACGAACATGCCTTCTTCCGGGCTCTTGGTATTGGTGTTCACCAGTTCGGCGGCATTGGAGTACTGCACCAGGAACTCGCGGTCGTACAACCCCTGTTTGATGATTTCGTGGATCAACGCCAGCAGCAGCGCCCCATCGGTGCCCGGCTTGATCGGAATCCATTCGTCGGCGATGGCGGAATAGCCGGTGCGCACCGGGTTGATCGAAATGAAACGGCCGCCGTCGCGCTTGAACTTGGACAGCGCAATTTTCAGCGGATTGGAATGGTGATCCTCGGCCGTGCCCAGCATCACGAACAGCTTGGCGCGATCCAGGTCCGGCCCGCCGAATTCCCAGAACGAACCGCCGATGGTGTAGATCAACCCGGCCGCCATGTTGACCGAGCAGAAGCCGCCATGCGCCGCGTAATTGGGCGTGCCGAACTGACGCGCGAACAAACCGGTCAGCGCCTGCATCTGATCGCGCCCGGTGAACAGCGCGAATTTCTTCGGATCGGTCGCGCGGATCTTGCCCAGACGCTCTTCCAGGATCGCGAAGGTCTCTTCCCAGGAGATCGGCTCGAACTCGCCGGCACCGCGATCCGCACCCGCCTTGCGCCGCAACGGCTGGGTCAGGCGCGCCGGCGAATACTGTTTCATGATGCCGCTGGAACCCTTGGCGCACAGCACGCCCTGGTTCAACGGATGGTCGACATTGCCCTCGATGAAGCGCACCTCGCCGTTCTTCAGATGCACTTTGATGCCGCAACGGCAGGCGCACATGTAGCAGGTGGTGGTACGAACTTCTTCGTGCAGGGCGGCGGGTGTTGCGGTGGAAATCGACGACATGGGATTTGACCTGCGGGGCGTTCTTGCTGGATACCTTCCGAATGCTCTGGATCAAGGAAAGTTCAGCGTATTAGAAAACGCTGATTTTCTCATGTGATTGGAATTGGTCAAAGGCCAAGTTTGATTCCGGCACGAGAAGGGGCGGCCGAATGTGGCTCGCCGGGTTAATCGCGCCGAAGCAACACGGTAGGGTGCTACGAAGTCAAACAAACCGCATCGACAAATCCAGCGCCCGTACCGACTTGGTCAGGTTGCCGATGGAAATTCGATCGACACCGGTTTCGGCGATGGCGCGCAACGTGTCCAGAGTGATGCCGCCCGATGCCTCCAGCGCCGCCCGGCCGGCGGTCAGCCGCACCGCCGCGCGCATGCCGGCGAGATCGAAGTTGTCGAGCAGAATCAAACGCGCGCCGGCGTTCAGCGCTTCTTCAAGTTGCGCCAGGTTTTCCACCTCGATCTGCACGGTCACGCTGCTGTCCGCGTGTCTGTTCGCCAGTTCAAACGCCGCTGCCAGCGCCGGCTTGATGCCACCCGCCGCCGCGATGTGGTTTTCCTTGATCAGAATACCGTCATACAGGCCGATGCGCTGGTTCTCGCCGCCGCCGCATTTCACCGCGTATTTCAACGCCAGCCGCAAACCGGGCAGGGTCTTGCGGGTGTCGTAGATGCGCGCGCGGGTGCCGGCGATGACAGCGACATGGCGGCGGGTCTCGGTCGCCACCCCGGACAGGGTTTGCAAAAAATTCAGCGCCGGGCGTTCGGCGCTAAGCAGCGCGCGCGCCGGACCTGCGATGTCGCATAGCGTCTGGCCGGCGACGACGCTGTCGCCATCACGCGCATGCCAGACGATGTTCGCCTCGGTCGCCAGCGCCGCAAAACAGGCGTTGAACCAGTCCGTGCCACACAACACCGCGTCTTCGCGGGTGATGACGCGGGCCCGGGCGGGGGTTTCGGTGGGTATCAGTTGCGCGGTCAGGTCGCCGGACAGATTGTCGATACCAAGATCTTCCTCCAGCGCGGCGCGGACATTGAGCTGAATCGCGCTGGCGAGCGCGGGGGGGACGGGGTTGGGGGCGGGCTTGGGAGTGTGCGGCATGCCGGGATTGTAATTGTCCCTGCCGACGCTGTTGAAATCGTCGCTGGCTTGCCCCATTTGGGAGTCAATCATCCAGTTAGGGAGCACCCCATGCGTTTCGACAAACTCACCACCCCGTTCCAGTCCGCCATTCAGGATGCGCAAAGCCTGGCGCTGGGCAACGACAACTCTTATATCGAGCCGGTACACCTGCTCGCCGCGCTGATCAACCAGGAAGGCGGCAGCGCCCGGCCGATCCTGCAAAAAGCCGGCGCGCGTCTGCCGTCGCTGGTCGCCGCGTTGCAGGCGGCGATGAACCGTCTGACCAAGGTGGAAGGCACCGGCGGCGAGATTACGATTTCCCGCGATCTCGACAAGCTGCTCAACCTGACCGACAAGGAAGCCAGCAAGCGCGGCGACCAGTTCATCGCCAGCGAACTGTTTCTGCTGGCGGCGGTGGACGACAAAGGCGAAGCCGGTCGTCTGCTGAAGGAAAACGGCGCCACGCGCAAGGCGCTGGAAGCGGCGATTCAAGAAGTGCGCGGCGGCGAAGGCGTCGATACCCAGGAGGCCGAAGGCCAGCGCCAGGCGTTGGCTAAGTACACGCTGGATCTCACCGAACGCGCCCGCCAGGGCAAGCTCGACCCGGTGATCGGCCGCGACGACGAAATCCGCCGCGCCATCCAGGTGCTGCAACGTCGTACCAAGAACAACCCGGTGCTGATCGGCGAACCCGGCGTCGGCAAGACCGCCATCGTCGAAGGCCTGGCGCAGCGCATCATCAACGGCGAAGTGCCGGAAACGCTGAAAGGCAAGCGCGTGCTGGTGCTAGACATGGCCGGCCTGCTGGCCGGCGCCAAGTATCGCGGCGAGTTCGAGGAACGCCTGAAAGCCGTGTTGAAGGAAGTCGGCCAGGACGAAGGCCGCATCATTCTGTTCATCGACGAGCTGCACACCATGGTCGGCGCCGGCAAGGCGGAAGGCGCGATGGACGCCGGCAACATGCTGAAACCGGCGCTGGCGCGCGGTGAACTGCATTGCATCGGCGCCACCACGCTGGACGAATACCGCAAATACATCGAGAAAGACGCCGCGCTCGAACGCCGTTTCCAGAAAGTGCTGGTCGACGAGCCGACTGTCGAGGCGACCGTCGCCATCCTGCGCGGCCTGAAGGAGAAGTACGAACTGCACCACGGCGTCGACATCACCGATCCGGCGCTGGTCGCCGCCGCTGAATTGAGCCATCGCTACATCACCGACCGCTTCCTGCCGGACAAGGCGATCGACCTGATCGACGAAGCCGCCAGCCGGATCAAGATGGAAATTGACTCCAAACCGGAAGTCATGGACAAGCTCGACCGCCGCCTGATCCAGCTCAAGATCGAGCGCGAAGCCGTCAAGCGCGAGAAGGACGAAGCTTCGAAGAAACGTTTGAGCCTGATCGAAGACGAGATTCGCAAGCTGGACAAGGAGTATTCCGACCTGAACGAGGTCTGGAAAGCCGAAAAGGCCGTGGTGCAGGGCGGCGCCCAGGTCAAGGAAGAGATCGATCACCTGCGCGCGGAAATGGCCGAGTTGCAACGTCGCGGCCAGTTCGACAAGGTCGCCGAAATTCAATACGGAAAACTGCCGACGTTGGAAGCGCGGATGAAACAGGCTGAAGCGGGGGAAGGGGAGGGCAAAACCGAATTCAAGCTGCTGCGCACCGAAGTCGGCACCGAAGAAATCGCCGAAGTGGTCAGTCGCGCCACCGGCATTCCGGTGTCCAAACTGGTGCAGGGCGAACGCGACAAATTGCTGGCGATGGAAGGCCGCATTCATCAACGCGTGGTCGGTCAGGACGAGGCCGTGCGCTTGGTCAGTGATGCGATCCGCCGCTCGCGCGCCGGCTTGAGCGACCCGAATCGGCCCTATGGCAGCTTCCTGTTCCTTGGTCCCACCGGCGTCGGCAAAACCGAGCTATGCAAATCGCTGGCCGATTTTCTGTTCGACAGCCAGGACCACCTGATCCGCATCGACATGAGCGAGTTCATGGAGAAACACTCGGTCGCCCGCCTGATCGGCGCGCCGCCCGGCTATGTCGGCTACGAGGAAGGCGGCTACCTGACCGAAGCCGTGCGGCGCAAACCGTACAGCGTGATCCTGCTCGACGAAGTCGAGAAGGCACATCCGGACGTGTTCAACGTGCTGCTGCAAGTGCTCGACGACGGCCGCATGACCGACGGCCAGGGCCGTACCGTCGACTTCAAGAACACCGTCATCGTGATGACCAGCAACCTCGGCAGCCACATGATTCAGAGCATGGCCGGCGACGACTATCAGGTGATCAAACTGGCGGTGATGGGCGAGGTGAAGGGCTATTTCCGCCCCGAGTTCCTCAATCGCATCGACGAAGTCGTGGTGTTCCACGCGCTGGACGAAAGGAATATCGCCAGCATCGCCCGCATCCAGTTGCACTATCTGGAACAACGCGTCGCGCAACTGGAGATGAAACTGGAAGTCAGCGACGCCGCGCTGATGGAGCTGGCGCGCGAAGGCTTCGACCCGCTGTACGGCGCGCGACCGCTGAAACGCGCCATCCAGCAGCAGATCGAAAACCCGCTGGCGAAGGAGATTCTGTCCGGCCGGTTTGGGCCGAAGGACATCATCCATGTCGATGTAGCGGACGGTCGGATCGTGTTCGAGCAGGTGATGGAGGCGGAGGTGGTGTAAATTCGCGCCGAAACGAAAAACGCCCGCTTGCAAGCGGGCGTTTTTATTGATGACGCACCGACCATTACTCAGACGTGCAGCTCATCCATGTCGCAACCGAGCGCGCCAGCCAGTTTTTCGAGCAGATTGGCCAATAGCTTCGCCTTGCCAATTGAAGGCCTTTCCTCTTGATGCGAACTTGACCACCAGCAAGACCCACTCTGCGCGCATCGCAGATCGCACGCCAATTCCAGTTCAGAGTTTTCCGTGATTCACCGCATCGCGTAACAAGGCGTTGACCTTGGTCTGCCAACCGCGCCCCAGACCGCGCAAGTGTGCCAGGACATCGGCATCAATCCGCATGTTCAGTGTGGGCCGCTTCACGGCAACCGGAGGACGCCCCCGCCGTGTTACCTCTCCTTCGTCCCAGGCAGCCTTCACCGCTTCCGCATCATTGGGGTTGTAAAGCTCGGCTTCGGGATCAAACGCCACCGGCGCATCCGCTGTCGCTTCGCGCTTCACCCGTTCCCAATTAGTCTTGCTTTGCTTCTTCATACAGCCTCCTTTCTGCGCGTGAAGCGCGGCGCAGCGAGATTGCCCGCACCACCTCGTCACGCGCCACATACACTAGTGTGGTGCTGCACGCTATCCGGCCCATAAAACGGCGGCTTTTTCCGCCATGCGTCGTTGCGGTCCCTTGCCGTATACCCCATACGGCGGCGGGTC
>JAGUXX010000022.1 GCA_020061585.1 Betaproteobacteria bacterium
CGGGCTGGTTGCCGCGGCGCCTGGTGTTCGCCGCGCGCGGCGCGGGACCGTTCCAGATCGCCTGGGGCCATCGCGGCGCCCGGCCCGCCGAATATTCGGTCGACACGCTGATTCCCGGCTATCGCCACGAAGTGGCGCTGGATCAGTTGGCGGTGCCGATCGGCGCCGCCCGCCTTGGTGTTCCGCGTGTTCTGGCGGGCGATGCGGCGACCCGCGAACGCTACGACTGGAAACGCGCGCTGATGTGGGCGAGTCTGGTTCTGGGTGTGGCGGTGCTGGCCAGGATGGCGTTCGTGTTGACGCGCAAGATGGCGCAAGAGAAACAGCCCTGAGCGGTCGCGTCGTGCTCGGCGGAGAAGTTTGTTTGCAACCTGTCCGCGACTGATTCGCCGGCGATCGGCCGGCAAACGGCTGGTCGCAACATCGGGATGGGATGATGCCGACTACAAATCTTTCTTTGGAAGTCGGAGCAATCAATGAATTCAGCCAGACGCAACATCCTGCGCGGATCGGTTTCGACCGCCGCGCTTTCGGTGGCGGTTGCCGCCGGACTCTTGCGCCCCAGTTACTCGGCGGCGGCGAGCATCAAGAACAATCTGCCGGAGGTGCTGCGGACCTTGCAGCACAGTAATTCGACCCTCAGCAGCGCCATCCAGATCAAGGCGCCGGACATCGCGGTGGATGGTGGCGCGGTGTTTATCGACGTCGTCTGCGTCTTGCCGGAGGTCGACACGCTGTTGGTCTATGTCGACAGCAACCCG
Source organism: Betaproteobacteria bacterium (assembly GCA_020061585.1). Classification (GTDB taxonomy): domain Bacteria; phylum Pseudomonadota; class Gammaproteobacteria; order Burkholderiales; family Thiobacillaceae; genus PFJX01. Next base: position 762 of record JAGUXX010000022.1, read on the forward strand.
CAACCGTTGGTGGCGGCGTTCCAGATGGCGCCGCAAGTGCCGCCCGACTTTCAGATGCGCATCAAGCTGTCGCAGACCGGGCAGATCTGGGTGGTGGCGCGGAGCGCCGGTCGGTTTTACAAGATGTCGAAAGCGGTCAAGGTGACGATAGGCGGGTGCGGGGTCGGGTTGAATTGAGGTTCAAGGTTCAGGGTTCAAGGTTCAGGGTTCAAGGTTCAAGGTTCAGGGATAATCCGGGGACTTTTCGCCTGGAGTTGTCGATGAAGCCATCCACTGTTTTGCTTGCCCTGAGCCTCGCCGCGCCGGTTTCCAGTGTCGCCGCCGACGACTGGGGCGGTCCGGACAAGACCAAACATTTCGCGGTCAGCGCCGTGCTCGGCACCTTGTCGGCGATGCACTATGAGAACAAGTGGCGGGCGTTCGGCGTCGCGCTGATTCCCGGCTTGCTCAAGGAACTCTATGACAGCGGCCAGCCCGGCAATCATTTCAGCGGCAAGGACATGACGGCGAACGCCTTGGGCGCGGCGGTTGGCGTGCAGATCGGCCATTGGATCGTCACCCGCGACGGCATCGGCTACCAGGCCGCCTTCTGACCGGCGGCGCTCGCGCCGCGTGAATGGAATCCCCATGAATACCGAAAGCTTTATTGCCGGCAAGGACGCCTCGCTGGAGTCCTCGATACGCTCCATGCAGGACAAACTGGCCGACCTCGGCTTCAACATCGAGGAACGCTCATGGCTCAATCCGGTGGCGAATGCCTGGTCGGTGCATATCCGCGATCAGGATTGCCCGCTGCTGTTCACCAACGGCAAGGGGGCGACCGAATTGGCGGCGCGGGCCAGCGCGCTGGGCGAATTTTTCGAGCGTCTGGCGTGCAATTACTTCTGGTCGCATTACTACCTCGGCGCAACCCTGGCGCGGCGCGAGTTCGTGCACTACCCGCAAGAACAGTGGTTCCCCCTGCCGGAAGATGACACCTGGCCGGAAGACCTGCTGGATGACGAACTGCGGGCTTTCTACAACCCTGACGATGCGGTGCCGGCCAGCGCGCTGGTCGACCGCAACTCCGGCAACGCGGCGCGCGGCATCTGCGCCTTGCCGTATCGGCGTCAGCGCGATGGCTCGACGATCTGGTTCCCGGTGAACCTGATCGGCAATCTGTACGTCAGCAACGGTATGTCGGCCGGCAATACGCCGTCCGAGGCGCGGGTGCAGGCGCTGTCGGAAATCTTCGAGCGTTACGTCAAATTCAAGATCATCGGCGAGGGCATCTGTCTGCCGGAGGTGCCGGACGCGGTGATCGCGCGTTACCCGAAGATCGCCGCCGGCATCGCCGATCTGCGCGCCGCCGGCTTCGGCATACTGGTCAAGGATGCCTCTCTGGGTGGGCAGTATCCGGTGATGAACGTGACCTTGCTCAACCCCGAAGACCAGGGCTGTTTCTCCAGCTTCGGCGCGCATCCGCGCTTCGAGGTGGCGCTGGAACGGGCGCTGACCGAATTGCTGCAAGGCCGCGCGCTGGATGCGCTGGGCGAGTTCCCGGAGCCGGGGTTCGATCTCGACGAAATCGCCGATGCGCCGAATCTGGAAATCCATTTCGTCGATTCCAGCGGCATCATCAGTTGGGAATTCCTGCGCGCGACGGCGGATTTCGATTTTGTCGACTGGGACTTTTCCGGCACTACGCAGGAAGAATTCGGCTGGCTGTGCGATGCGATCCACGCCGAAGGCCGCGACATATACATCGCCGACTTTCCGCATCTGGGCGTCTACGCCTGCCGCATCCTGGTGCCGAGCATGTCGGAGATCTACCCGATCGACGATCTGGAATGGAACAACAACAGCGTCGGCAATCAACTGCATCAAAGCCTGCTGCATCTGCCGCAACTGGACGACGCGGCGTTGCGCGAATTGCTGGACAGCCTGGACAGCCTCGGCCTGGATGACCAGCGGCCGGTGCCGGCGCTGATCGGCCTGGCCGAGGATGCCTGGTCGCTGTGGCATGACTTGCGCGTCGGCGAACTGAAGCTGCTGCTGGCGCTGGCGATCCAGGATCACGCGGCGGTGGAGGAGGGCTGCCAGTGGGTGCGTCAGTTCGATCAGCTCGATCCGGATCGTCGCCAGGTGTATCGCTGCGTCGAAACCCTGCTGCGCATGGAGGCGCCTGAGTCCTATCGCGCCAGCCTGCTCAGCCTGTTCGGCAACTACACGCTGACCACCGCCGAGGCGATGCTGCGCGGCGAGGAGCGCTTCTTCGGCCTGGACGCGCCGGGTCTGGATCTGGCGGGTTGCGTGACCCACCAGCGCTTGTTGCGGGCCTATCGCAAGCTGGTTTTTGAACCTGACCAGGCCGGCGCTTCAGACCTGGCATGAAAGCGTCCTTGTCCTGGCCTCCGTGGCGCTTATTGGGTCGGATAGCGGGTGTTTGACGTGCTAAAATCGTGCGGCTTTTTTGCTTGAACCGCCAGAAAAAATAACGCGTCAGGCGTCCAGTCGGAGTTAGTCCGGCAGCCCGCCCGGCAAGCGCAATACCCGAGACACGAGACGCCCCGCAATGGAAAACCAGTTCGCCAAAGAAACCCTGCCCGTCAGCCTGGAAGAGGAAATGCGCCGTTCCTACCTCGATTACGCGATGAGCGTGATCGTCGGTCGGGCGCTGCCGGATGTGCGGGATGGCCTGAAGCCGGTGCATCGCCGGGTGTTGTTCGCGATGCACGAGCTGAACAACGACTGGAACAAGGCGTACAAGAAATCGGCGCGCGTGGTCGGCGATGTCATCGGTAAATACCACCCGCACGGCGACACGGCGGTGTACGACACCATCGTCCGCATGGCGCAGAATTTTTCGCTGCGCTATCCGCTGGTCGACGGCCAGGGCAACTTCGGTTCGGTCGACGGCGACAACGCGGCGGCGATGCGTTACACCGAAATCCGCATGGCCAAGATCGCCCACGAGTTGCTCGCCGACATCGACAAGGAAACCGTCGACTTCGGCCCCAACTACGACGGTTCCGAACACGAGCCGCTGATCCTGCCGGCCAAGTTCCCGAATCTGCTGGTCAACGGTTCATCCGGCATCGCGGTCGGCATGGCGACCAACATTCCGCCGCACAACCTCAACGAAATCGTCGATGCCTGTCTGGCGGTGCTGCGCGATCCAATGATCGGCATCGAAGACCTGATCGACATCGTGCCGGCGCCCGATTTCCCCACCGCCGCCATCATCTACGGCACCGCTGGCGTCAAGGAAGGCTATCGCACCGGTCGCGGCCGGGTGGTGATGCGCGCCAAGGTGCATTTCGAGGATATCGAGAAGTCAGTCGGGCGCCAGGCGATCATCGTCGACGAACTGCCGTATCAGGTGAACAAGGCCAATCTGTGCATCAAGATCGGCGAGCTGGTGCGTGAGAAGCGCATCGAAGGCATCAGCGAAATCCGCGACGAGTCGGACAAGTCCGGCATGCGCATGGTGATCGAGCTGAAGCGCGGCGAAGTGGCGGAAGTGGTGCTCAACAATCTGTACAAGCAGACGCAGATGCAGGACACCTTCGGCATGAACATGGTGGCCATCCTCGACGGCCAGCCGCGTCTGCTCAACCTGAAACAGATACTCGAAGCCTTCCTGCGCCATCGCCGCGAAGTCATCACCCGGCGCACCCAGTTCGAACTCAAGAAAGCGCGCGATCGCGGCCATATCCTGGAAGGCCTGGCCGTGGCACTCGCCAACGTCGATGAAATCATCGCGCTGATCAAGTCCTCGGCGACGCCGCCGGAAGCCAAGGCCGCGCTGCTGTCCAAGGCCTGGCGTTCCGGGGTGGTGGAAGAGATGCTGGCGCGGGTGGCGGGCGATCTGGCCAGCACCGGCACCGAATCGTTCCGGCCGCAGAATCTGGCGGCCGAGTTCGGCCTGCATGCGAATGGCTATTTCCTCACCGAAGTGCAGGCCCAGGCCATCCTCGACCTGCGCCTGCAACGCCTGACCGGTCTGGAGCAGGACAAGATCGTCGGCGAGTATGGCGACATCATGCTGCGCATCGCCGACCTGCTCAACATCCTCGATACCCCGGAGCGGGTCACCGAAATCATCGCCACCGAACTCGGCGAGATCAAGGCCGCGTTCGGCGACAAGCGGCGTTCCGAGATCATCGCCTACGCTGGCGATATCTCGCTGGAAGACCTGATCACGCCGCAGGACATGGTGGTCACGCTGTCCAACACCGGCTACATGAAGGCGCAGCCGCTCGACGAATATCGCACCCAGAAGCGCGGCGGTCGCGGCAAGCAGGCGGCCAGCACCAAGGAAGAGGATTTCATCGAGAAGCTGTTTATCGCCAATACCCATGACTACATCCTCTGCTTCACCAATCGCGGCCGGATGTTCTGGTTGAAGGTCTATGAAGTGCCGCAGGGCGGGCGCGGCGCGCGCGGCAAGCCGATCGTCAATCTGCTGGCGATGGACGAGGACGAAAAAGTCAACGCCATCCTGCCGGTCAAGGAGTTCGACGCCGATCACTTCGTGTTCATGGCGACCTCGTCCGGCATCGTCAAGAAGACGCCGCTGACCGATTTCTCGCGCCCGCGCACCGCCGGCATCATCGCGGTGAATCTCGACGAGGGCGATTATCTGGTCGGCGTGGCGATCACCAACGGCCAGAACGACGTGATGCTGTTCTCCGACGACGGCAAGGCCAACCGCTTCGACGAAAACGATGTGCGCACGGTGGGGCGCAACGCGCGCGGCGTGCGCGGCATCCGGCTCGGCGAGGAGGCGCGGGTGATCGCGCTGCTGGTGGCGGAGAACGACCAGCAAAGCGTGATGACAGCCACCGAGAACGGCTACGGCAAACGCACGCCGGTCGGCGAATACACCCGCCACAACCGCGGCGGTCAGGGCTTGATCGCCATCTCCACCTCGGCGCGCAACGGCAAGGTGGTGGCCGCGACCCTGGTCGACGAAACCGATGAAGTCATGCTGATCACCACCGGCGGCGTGCTGATCCGCACCCGCGTCAGCGAGATCCGCTCGCTCGGTCGTTCGACCCAGGGCGTTACGCTGATCAATCTCGATGCCGGCGAAAAACTCTCCGGCCTGCAACGCATTCTGGAAACCGATGCCGATCTCGGTGAAGATCCGGATACCGATGCCGGCGCGGTCGCCGACGCCGACCCGGAACCGAATCAGGATTGATCCGCCGCTTTGCGAGGTTCGGGGGTTCCCGGACTTCGCCACCACTAATTTGTTCATGGGAGGTGTCGCCCGATGTCCACCGCCATTCTGTTCTGGGGGCCGATTCTGATCCTGCTGGTGTATATCGTGTTCATCTACAACAGCCTGGTGCAGATCAAGCACAACGTCGCCAAGGCCTGGTCGAACATCGATGTGCTGCTCAAGCAGCGCCATGACGAGTTGCCAAAGTTGATCGAAACCTGCAAGCAGTACAAGCAGTTCGAGCAGGACACCTTGCGCCAGGTCACCGAAGCCCGCGGCCGTGTGCAGCAAGCCGGCGCGGTCGGCGATATCCCGGCGCTGGGTCTGGCCGAAGGCGCGCTACGCATGGGCTTGGGACAGATCTTCGCGGTGGTCGAGGCGTATCCGGAGCTGCGCGCCAACGAGCATTTCGCCCAATTGATGGCGCGCATCACCGGTCTGGAGGACGCCATCGCCGACCGCCGCGAGTTGTACAACGAGCACGTCAATATCAACAACGCGCGCATCGAGCAGTTTCCCGATGTCTTCGTCGCCCATCTGTTCAGCTTCGGCGCCAGGCCCTTGCTGACCTTCAGCGCCGCCGACAAGAAGGACGTCGACGTCAAGGCGCTGTTCAGCTGAGCCATATGCCGCGTTGGCTGGTCAGGCGTTTGGGATGGGGAAATACCGAGGGGCTGGCATTTGTTGCGCAGGCGGTGTTGTTCGGCATGGCCTTTTCGTCGCCCTCGCCGCGCGTTTGGCTGGGCGTGTTTGTCGCCGCCGCGCTGATCAATCTGGTCGCCTGGCTGATCGCCTTGGGTTGGCGGCGGGCCATCGTCGATACCCCCACCTCGCGCATCGCCTCGGCCGCGCAAGGCTATGTCGAGCTGATCGGCGCCGCTCGGCCGTTGCCCGATACACCGCTGTTCAGCCCGTTCACGCTATTGCCCTGCTTGTGGTACAGCTTCAGCGTCGAACGGCGCCGCAACGGCAAATGGCAGCCGGCCGAACAGGGCCAAAGCGAAACGCCGTTTCTGCTCGATGATGGCTCCGGTCGCTGTGAAGTCGATCCGCTGGGCGCGCACATTCTGACCACGCACAAGGAAGTGCGCACCCAGGGCGATGAACGCCATACCGAGCGCCTGTTGCTCAACGGCGACCGGCTCTATGCGCTGGGTGACTTCGTCAGTTACAGCGGCGCGCGGGTGCCGCTCGACCGCCGTATCGATATCGGCAACCTGCTTGCCGAGTGGAAGTTGGATGGCGCCGATCTGCAGGCGCGCTTCGATCTCGATCGCAGCGGCGACATCGATACCGCCGAGTGGCAACTGGCGCGGCAAGCCGCCGAGCGGGAGGTCGAACGCCGGCACCAGGAAATCCGCAATCAGCCGACCTGGCACCGATTACAGAAGCCGCGCGTCAGCAAACCCTATCTGATCGCCAATTACCCACCGGAAAAACTGGGCCGGCGTTACGCCTGGATCGCCGCCGCGCATCTGGGCTTGTTGCTGGGCTGCTTGTTCGGCATCGCCTGGGCGTTGCATGCCACAGGCTGAAAGACAGACATTCGCGATGCGCCATCGGCCAGCCGACACGACTTTGCATGATTTGCGCATCGACGCGGTGTTGCGCCGGTTGCAAACCAGCGGCGCCGCCAGCGTGCTCGATCTGGGCTGCGGGCGCGGCGCATTGCTGAAGCGTTTGTTGCCGGTGGCGCAATTCACGCGTCTGGTCGGCATTGACATCGACATGCAGGCGCTGGCGCAAGCGCGTCAGGTGCTGGACCTCGACCTGTTGCGCCCGCATCCCCGGCTATCGGTCAGTTACGGATCCTTCGAGGAAGTAAACCGCGAACTGTCCGGATTCGATGCGGCGGTGCTGCTGGAAACCATCGAGCACATCGATGCCGGACATCTGCCGCGCATGGAGCGGGCGGTATTCGTCGGCATGCATCCGCGTCTGATTCTGGTCACCACGCCGAACCGTGACTACAACCCGGTACATGGCTTGGCGCGCGGTGAGCGCCGGCATCCCGGCCATCGTTTCGAATGGACGCGCGCGCAGTTTCGCCAGTGGGCCGGCGGTGTCGCGCAGCGTAACGGCTACAGCGTCATCTTCGAGGATCTGGGCTGGCCGCAACCGGAGATCGGCGGCTCGTCGCAGATGGCCAGTTTTGTGGCGAATTGATCCGCGCATCCGGAAAACTGGCAGGCATAACCGTGACGTCGGCGGAATCGTCAAACCGCCGCAATGAAGCGGCTGGCTTCGCCGACGCAACTCAGCAGCAGGCGGTGCATGGCCTAGGTGCAAACGACGTAAAGCAGGTTGCGATCGATCTCTGACCGGTAGTTGTCGGCGTCGGCGCGCGGCGCGATGACCTGATCGAACTCCAGGCCCTTGGCCGGCTGACCGCGGTGCTTGGCCCAGGTCTCGGCCACGGTCTCCTCGGCAGTTCCGGCAGCACGTTGGAGATGTAGTCGGCGAACACCTTGTTGGGCGAGAGGATCAGGATGTCCTGGCGGAGCCTCCCACCTCGCCGGCTGGCGCCGCATAGCGCGCCCCCCCTGTACGATGCTCCAGTCTCTGTTGTCGGCTTCCGTACGCCACAAGCCCCCGTAATTCAGGCTTCTCTAATGCGGTGATAGAATGGCGGCCGCTTCTTCCATCCCTGACCGGAGTTCCTCCCGTGTAAGCCTCTCCTTTGCTGCGAGTTCGCCGCACCTACCCTTGCTCGCACGAGGCTGCATGTTGATCGGTCGCGTTCCGTGGTTCTCCGGGCCGCTTGGCCGCCTGGCTTTTCCTATCGGTTCCCCGCGGTTGCCCAGCCGGAACGAACTTCAAGTGGTATCCCCAGCCGTCTAACGGCCCGTATTTTGCTTGGCAAACAATCATGAAATCACTACGTCAGGACTGGCTGTCCAATATCCGCAACGATCTGCTCGCCGGCCTGGTGGTCGCGCTGGCGCTGATTCCCGAGGCGATCGCCTTTTCGATCATCGCCGGCGTCGATCCGAAAGTCGGGCTGTATGCCTCGTTCTGTATCGCCACGGTGATCGCCTTCGCCGGCGGCCGGCCGGGGATGATTTCCGCCGCCACCGGGGCGATGGCGCTGGTCATGGTGATGCTGGTCAAGGAGCACGGTTTGCAATACCTGCTGGCGGCGACCCTGCTGACCGGCGTGCTGCAGATCCTCGCCGGCTGGCTGCGACTGGGTTCGCTGATGCGCTTCGTCGGCCGCGCGGTGATCGTCGGCTTCGTCAACGCGCTGGCAATCCTGATCTTCATGGCGCAATTGCCGGAACTGATCAACGTCACTTGGGTGGTCTACGCCATGGTCGCTGGAGGCCTGGGCATCATCTATCTGTTTCCCTATGTCACCAAGGCGGTGCCATCGCCGCTGGTCGCCATCATCGTGCTGACCGCGCTGGCGATCTTTATGGGCCTGGATATCCGCACGGTCGGCGACATGGGCGAATTGCCCGACAGCCTGCCGGTGTTCCTGCTGCCGGACGTGCCGCTGAACTGGCAGACGCTGGCGATCATCTTCCCGGTGTCGGCGACCCTGGCGGTGGTCGGCTTGCTGGAATCGATGATGACCGCGTCCATCGTCGATGATCTGACCGACACTTCCAGCAACAAGAACCGCGAATGCGTTGGTCAAGGTGTCGCCAACATCGCCTCCGGCTGCCTGGGCGGCATGGCCGGCTGCGCGATGATCGGTCAGTCGGTGATCAACGTGAAATCCGGCGGCCGCGGCCGGCTGTCGACGTTGGCGGCGGGGGTGTTCCTGTTGCTGATGATCGTGTTCATCGGCGACTGGGTGTCGCGGATTCCGATGGCCGCATTGGTGGCGGTGATGATCATGGTGTCCATCGGCACCTTCAACTGGGCCTCGTTCCGCGACCTGCGCAGCCATCCGCTCAGCTACAGCGTGGTGATGCTGGCCACCGTCGCGGTGGTGGTGTTCACCCACGATC
>JAGUXX010000007.1 GCA_020061585.1 Betaproteobacteria bacterium
CAATCAGCTTGCGCTCTTCCATCCTGGAGCCAACGATGAAGTAGGCGGTCATGACCAAGGCTGAGAGCAGCATTGCCGCGCTCATGTCTCTTGTCCAAAGGATCACCAGCGAGAAGAAATACCACGGGTGGCGCACAAAAAGATGGGCCGAGGTGAGATGAAAACACTCCTGATCTTCCACGGTTCGGGTCTGGTTGAACCACTGACGCAGACCAAGAAATTCACTGCCATCGTAGTCGCGGAGTGTGTAGAAGAACCCGGCTACCGCAGCAAGTGCGAGGCCATTGGCAATATAGGCCGACATGCCTGACCAGCTCCATACGACTGGCCCAGGATGGCTGTAGAGCAACCAGAGGATCGGCAACAGCCCCAGTACCGCAATGGTGTTGAACCCGATCCGATACACCGGCATGAAATCTGGGTGCCGTGTTGCCAGCCAGCGTTTGACGGTGAGCGAGGCCAATGCTGAGTGCAGCGCGAAGTAGACGAGCCACGCAACCAGAAGGATGGCCAGACGAGTGCTTTCAGGAAACATGGAAAGTCGGGTTATGAAGGCGCCTTGAACACAAGGCGGCCATTCATCGCAGATTTCGGTGCTGGCGCATCAAAACCAACCGCACTCCACCTACTTGATCGAATCTTTGAGGTTCTTGCCCGGCTTGGTGCGAGGCGCCGCCATTGCTGACGAGGGTTTGGCCTTGTTCACTGCAGTAGACAGTGCTGTGCCAGCCTTGAAGCGCGCCACCTTCTTCGCGGCGATCTTGATCTCCTTGCCAGTCTGCGGGTTACGCCCGGTGCGTGCCGCGCGTTCGCTGACGCTGAAGGTGCCAAAACCGATGAGTTGCACGTTATCGCCACGAGCCAAGGCCTCGGAGAGCACTTCCAGTGTGGCGTTGAGCAGCACGGCGGTTGCAGCCTTGCTGGCATTGGCCTTGGTGGCAATGGATTCGATGAGTTCGGCTTTGTTCATAATGCTTCTCCTTTTTATGGGCTGGACGGTGGTACGACGGCGTAAAGATACAGGCAAGACGGCTCTTGTTTACCAAAATCAGGGCCGGATTCGATTTGGAAATGCCGGTCAGGCTTTCCGCGTGTAGAGACTACGATCAATCCTTCCTGACCCTGTCATCACTTTTGAGCGTTGGAAATATCACCGCACGAGGCATGACAAGGTTCTTGAAGACAACAAAGTGCGCCTGGAACAGTCGCATCACCATGAACATCACCCATTGAAAGAGCAGTTTCCCGGGTATATCCAAAATCCAGGCCAGCACTGATCGTGATGGCGGGAAAGCCACAAGGGCAAGAGCAACGAGAGTGGCGATGATCCAGGTCAGCATGGGTACATCCCTGAGAAATCATGTTTGCGACAGTGGACCATCTTCGACATCGGTTCAGTCTTGGTCTGCGCCTACACCGATATACCCCACTGGTTCTACGCCAATCCCACGATAGGGATGACAGTCGATGCTGCTTTCAAATAAATCATCGACAGTGCTTTCTTCGGTGCTGATTTCACGCTGCCACCATTTCATCAAAACACCGATGTTGTACATCGCCACCCAAGCGAAAATGCCTGGAATCGAAATGGCTAACAGGCTTTTCACGTCATCCACATACAGCGCGTATTCACCTGGATGGGCCGCATCGGGCCTGTAAGCACTAATCAGCGTGAATGCCATCCCGGCAAGGCCAGCAAGAAAAATGGCAGACAGCGCGACAACAGCCAGCGAAGTGCGATGAACCCGAACCATGTGTACCCCCATATAAAAGCGCTCTCTGATGAATGTTATGTATAGATGCAACAGAACATCTAATGCTATTTCTTCCCTACACCACCCTCGGAGTTAAAAGGGCTTGAACCTTCAACCTTCCTTTTCGATCTGTTCAACGCACTTCCGGAATTCACTTCTTCGCGCATGTGCTCCCTGCCCTGTCCTGCTTTCAACGCTTGGAGCTTATTCATGCGCTTCGTATGCTGCGTCACAGCTTCGATCCCCTGGTTGTACTTGTAGGTGTAACTAAGCCGCGCCGCCTTGGTTCCAGGCAACTTCTCGCCCCTGGCAATTTCTGAGGAAACAGTTTTAGGGGTTACTGCAGCGGACGCTGCTCCTGCGTCACCTTCGGCGGCTTTCACTTCGGTCTCCGTGCTCGGACCTTGCACATTCAGCCCCAATGGGGTGGGCTGAACCTGAGCGATCTTGGCCGCTGCTTCCGTGCTCTCCCCGGCGATGCGTGCAGCCACCCCCAGGAAATGTCCGTTCGCAGCAGCCATTGACGGTCTATCACCACTCTCCGATGCCATGCGCAGGGCGTGAAAGCGGGTGGCATCCTGGCGCTCGCCGCCCATCAGCGTGCTCTCGTATTGAGAAGTGCGCACATAGTCTCCCGCCCGGTTCATGTAAGCCTGCCACTTGTCGTCGCCAATGGCATCGCGCATCTGCCGGTCGGCATTCATCAGGTTGCCGCCAACATACCCCCGGTTCTCCTTGATTGCATTGGCGATCTGCTCGCCTCCGATTGTGTTGCTGCCGTTAAATGAAGACGACGCCGTTTGCATGTCACGGAAACTGTCCTGGGTTTGTTGCTGACGAGTCTTCGCCTCCTGCCAGCTTTTGGTTTCCTCACTGCTCAACGTCCGCCCAAACAGTTTTTCGAAACCCTTGGTGTCGGTGGTCTTCTCGGCAATCTGCCGTTGCACCTGCTCGGCGTGCTTGCCGGCGACAGAATCCTTCATGACTTCGTCATAAGCCTGTTTCAAGGAGTCGGCGTCCTTGAACGCACTCTTTACCCCCGCATCAGCTTTCAGACCGGCCAATTTCGCAAGCGCTGGGGCAGACACGCCAAGGCTTGCATAGGCTTGAATTTCCTTTTGCTGATCCTTGCTCAGCCCCATGCTGTGCCCAATATCCGCAATCCTCTGCTGCAACCCCTCAAAACTCGACCCCCGTGTCACCCCGATCTCATCCATGTGCTGAGTCGCGGACTTCACATTCACGCCCTGGGAACTGCCCGCCTTGAGCATTTTCATGGACTGCTCGGTGAGTTGCCGGCTAGCGCTATCCACCTCTCCGTGCGCGCTTTCCATGGCATGGCCACGCACGCTTCCCATGCTGCCCGACCAGCCAGGGTTCTGCGCCATGTCTCCCACCGCCCTGCCCCCGATGCCTGAGTATTGCGGCTTGCCCATGCTCACCGGCGCCGGCTGATGCATATCCGGGCTCGCCTGCTTCTCGTTCACGTAGTCCCGACCGCTCATGCGCTGCGCCATGCTCACCAGGCCAAAGACCGATCCGGTCATCAGCGCCAGGGTTATGAGCGGAGTCGCCGCCAGCATTTCGGATGCCACGGCAAGCTTGGTGGAAAGCACCTCGTAGAAGGGGTTGAGCACGGCTGGAGTCAGCGCTTTGCCGGCGGCATCCGTGCTGGCCACCGCGATCCGCCTGAGTTCATCGACCGTCTGAACCTGGATGATGTAATTGATGATGGCCGCGAACGGCAGCCAGGTCTGCGTCCACACGCCGAAGATCAGATACTTCGTCAGCACGTTCAGTCCATGCCACCCCGCCATCATGATGAAGATGAACATCATTGGCGCGAAGGCGTAGAAGAGCAGCAGCAGGATGTTCATGCTGGGGATCATGGTTTTCTGGAAAAAGGAGCCGCCTGCGGTTGCGTCCGTTTTCCATTGCTCTGAAGCCTGCGTCAGCGTGAGGGTGCATTGGCGCATGGCCTGGATATCTGTACTCGCCCCGGCACAGTTATAGGCATCGGTAATGATTCCGGCGAACAGGGCGTTCTCCATGAATTCAGTGGCCGATTGCGCTGCGCCGAAAGCCGTTGTCATGGTGTTGGCGTGGACGGTTTCTATATCGGGTGCCGTCCACTGACCCGCTGTGGCTGTATTGGGTGTCGCACGCACGGTCATGTTGGCATTGAGCAGACGTGTCATCGGGGTGCCGGTGACGAAGTTGTCGGCCGCCGCCGCAATTAAGGGGGCACTCTCCGCGCAAGCACTGGCGATACCCTGTGGATTGGCCGGGCTGTAGTAAACAGACAGACCATCGCGGTAATTGGTCGTGATGTAGCCAACAGCATGCTGACTCTTGGCGAAATCGCCCGGTTTGAAGGTGGTCGAACCAACGACACAGTCGACAATGAAAGTCTTGAGATTGGCTTCCAGGTAAGGATCGAAATTCGCCACCCCCTTGCGCATGGATAAGAGGAGCCGCAACGGGCTGGCATAGCCCTGCGCGGACAAGCTGATGTAGTTGCCATCGACCCCTGAAAACGCTGTTTCAACCTTGGTGGTGATGCTGCGGGTGATCGTTGAAATCACGGCTCCCGGATAGGCGATGCCGATAGGAACACCGTCCACGGCGGTCACGGTTCCGGTGTAGATGTCTTCCAGTTGCACGCGGGCCTTGGGCACCGCCAGTGCGAAATACGTCACGAGCAAAATCAGGACGATGGACGGATTAAACCCCTTGCCGCCACCCGCCGGCGCCAGGACGCCCTGCGCCACGACCCACAACAGGGTGATGAGCAGCCCCAGCCCTGCTGCACTGCCGATGCCCAGCGTACCGTTGTTGGACAGAATGGGATCGGCGAACAGCATGGCCACTGCTTGCAGCACGGCCCGGAAAGTGCCCAGGTCGCCGAGGACGTAGATGGTGACTTCCACGGGTTACTTCCCTTTCTGATTTGTGATTGCCATTCCCTCCCCCTTACCCCCCAACATTTTGTAAACCATGATTGACGGCCAGAGATCCACAGGCTACTTTTGAGCCATGTTCGAGATCATTCAAAGTGAGACCTTCAAGCGCTGGCGGGATGGAATCAAGGATCGACAGGCGTTGGCCCGGATCAATGCCCGCATTCGTCGATTGGCTGGGGGCAACCCTGGTGATGTGAAACCGGTGCGCGCAGGCGTCAGCGAGATGCGAATCGACTACGGCCCCGGTTACCGGGTGTATTTCATACGGCGCGGCCCGCTGGTGATCGTGCTCCTGGCCGGTGGCGACAAGCGCACGCAGGATGCAGACATCGAACGCGCCATAAGGATTGCGGAAGACTGGAAGGAGTGAAACATGGCTGAGAAATTCTCCCGCTGGGATGCAGCGGACGACCTGAAGACCGATGAAGACATGTCTCTCTATTTCGAGGCGTGCTTTGAGGAAGACCCCGGCGACGGCAGCCTGATCCGCGCCGCATTGGGCGACATCGCTCGCGCACGCGGCATGACCCAGCTTGCCCACGATACCGGTCTGACCCGCGAGGGACTTTACAAGGCCCTGTCCGCCGATGGCAACCCGGAGTTCACCACCGTCATGAAGGTGATCAAGGCGCTTGGATTGAGATTGCATGTTGATCTCGCCCATGTCTGACCTGAGCATCCAAGACAGGGCTGATCCGATCATCAACCGGTACGCAGAGATGGATTTCACCGGGGCAAAGCCCGTCTCCCAAGTACCAGTCCTGGCAAAGCTGCAAACCGAACACGGCGCCCTCAATGGGTTGGGCGACCTGGCTGTAGTCGCCACGCCCCAGGCAAGATGCCCCCTCGCCCAGGTGGGGACACTGGCGACATCCACCAGAACCGACAGCCCGATCCCAGCCGACTCCACAACCATTCCTGCCGAGCATTCAGCCTTGAAGTAATTCATCGTGCAGGTGTAGCCACCATGATGGCCGGGTTCGAGGCGGTGACCATCTTGGCGTACTCCTTGGCGGCCAGAACACGATCAGTCTGGTTCGCCAAGGCAAGGCGCAGCCCCATCACCTCCTGTTCAAGTGAAGCGATGGCTTTATCCATCTCGGGGGGGCGCGTCACATTCTTCACGCCCGAGAAGGTCTGCTTGGTGGCAGTGATGGCCGCCTCCCCGAGCCGGATCGCCAACTCGTCGGCGATGACGGGAACGAGCTGAATGGCCACGGCTTCAACCGCGCCTGGGGAATGCTGCACATCCCGCAACAGCTTGAGCGTGGGCACGCTTACCGCATTGATGAAGCTGCGTTGCGCTGCGGTAAAGCAGGTGGCGGTCGTGCAGGACTTCAGGTTACTGATCAGAGAGTCGGACTGGGCGCCAGCATTCGCCCCTGTCGGATCCCCGAAGAGCACCTGATTCACATGCCCCACGGTGCCATCGAATGCAATGGTGGCTGAACTCGGCGCCATGCAATCCGTATCGCCACCACAGGACAGAATTTGCAAAACGCGTGTCCCCGCAGTCGAGCCTTCCCTGAGATCAGCCAAGGTAAGGGTCGAAGCGAACACTGTCCCGGTTTCCGGCTTCACCTTGCCCGTGCCGGCATCGGTGGTGTCCGCTTGGCCACCTGGCATCACCACTGTCCCGGTCAGGCTCATGATGATCTCGTTGGCCCGCACCAGATTGCCTTCCACTGCCGCCGGGTTGCCCAGCCACTGCCCTGCGT
Source organism: Betaproteobacteria bacterium (assembly GCA_020061585.1). Classification (GTDB taxonomy): domain Bacteria; phylum Pseudomonadota; class Gammaproteobacteria; order Burkholderiales; family Thiobacillaceae; genus PFJX01. The sequence goes on from JAGUXX010000007.1 coordinate 6,436, forward strand.
TGGTCTGCGCCAGCGCTTTCCAGACCAGGTTTCCGCCCGAGGGGTTATCCGCCGCCGAGGCCCGCGCCTGCGAGTTCGGTGACGAAAATATCTTGCCGATGCTGTCAAAAATATCCGTCACTGCCCCCTTGGCCGATTCCACCAGCGTGGCGGAGTTGTTCGCCTGGGTGCTGCGTGCATCCGGACTGGCGAAGGTCTGCACTACCTGGTTGGCGATCTGACAGGTGTTCTTGAACAAGCTGTTCAACTGTTGAATCTTGTTCTGGAAGTCCTCCATGATCTTTCCGAGCTGGGGATTGATGCTGTCGATGGCCAGCTTGAACAGCGCGCCGGCCGCGTTGGCGGCGATCTGCCGGAACAACGCCGCGAGCTGGTCCGCGTTGATGAACGAGAACGAACCCCCGTATAGATCGATGCCACCGCACCCGGCCGAGAACCGGGGCGGATCGAACGTCACCAGGTTGATATTGCGCACCGGCATCCGCACCCCGACCCCGCCCCCGACGAAACCGCCGCGCGTCTGGCTGGAATAGGCAGCCGGCGTGGTCGCGGTCGCCATGAACATGCCCTCCAGGGCGTCCTGGAGACCCGCGAGTGCCGTGGACGAATAGGCCGCGATCAGCACGATGGCGCATAACTTTCTAAGCCTGATTGGCATTTAGGCTGCCTCCAGTTGCGTTGACTTGCTAGTCATAAACATAATGTTTACATTTCAGCCTATGATTCAAACGTTCGCTGACACCGAAACGGAAAGCTTTTTCGCCACCGGGAAATCCCGTCGTTTGCCGACCGAAATTCTGAAACGGGCTGCAATGCGTCTGAGTCAGATTCATGCCGCAACCCGGATCGAGGATTTGCGCCTGCCGCCATCCAATCAACTGGAAAAGCTCTCGGGTGATCGTGCTGGGCAATGGAGCATTCGCATCAATGGCCAGTGGCGAGTTTGTTTCCGGTTCGAGGGCGCTCATGCCTTCGATGTCGAGGTTGTCGATTACCACTGAGGAGCATCCAACATGGTCAACAACGGTTTGCCCCCGATCCACCCTGGCGAGTATCTGGCCGAGACGCTGGATGAGTTGGGGGTGTCGCAGGCGCGATTTGCACGCGAAATCGGCGTATCGCCGATGCGGATATCGCATGTCATCAAGGGCTCGCGCCCGGTGACGGCGGAACTTGCCTTGCTGTTCGGACGCGCCCTTGAGCAGTCGCCGCAGTATTGGCTGAATTTGCAGGCAGATTTCGACCTGAAAACGGCTGAATCCAGCATCCGGGAAAAACTGGTTTCGATCCATTCTTTTGCGCACGCTTGATTTCAATGCGCACGCAGCCAGGTGGACACTGCCTGTAACCACTTGGCGATGGGCGTCAAAGGGCGTTTCTTGACCCATGGTCAATACCTCCCCTTCAACTTGTCCTTGAGCAGTTTTACCCATGCCACCGGATCATCTCCGTCGGCCCCTGCAGCACGAGTATCTTCAGCCTTGAGCACCCCCCGGTCATAGCGCCGCACATCGGCGAGCAGTTCCTGGGGCAGCAGTTCCTCGCTCTCGGCTGCCACCAGCATCCGTTCCTCAAGCTGCGTCTGGGCCATCATGCCTTGCGAGACCACCAGGAAATGGTTGGGTGGCGCCACCAGCACGGTGGTCGGGGTCATCCGCACGTTGAGGGTTCCGGACTGCCCCAGGTCTGGCACCCAGGCGGGGATGTTGGGCAACCCTTTGCCGTCCAGGGAGATGTACTTCACGACGAAGCCATGCTTCTTGCGCATCGCTTCGATGGTTTCGGCATGGACTCGGCAATGCTGGCAGCGCGAGTCGAAGAACACCCACAGCCCGGCCACGGTGGCCAGGTGCTTGAGCCCCGCATCCGCAGCCTGATCGATGCCGTTGAGGAACGACGACTTGGCGAACGATGCGATCGGCACCCGATTGTTCTCATCCAAGAAGGGATCGGAATACACCACCCGCTGCGACATTTCGGCGAAGCGCTGCGACTTGTCCATCGCCAGGCGTTGAGCGTAGAGGTAGGCCTCGACGTTCTCGCGCGTGGGGTTGTCGATGGCCCGATCCAGCAGCACCGGCATCTGCTTTTTAAGCCATTCAACCGACAACGGCTCTGCCTCTTTTTGCTTGGCCGGTTGCGGCAGCTGCGGTTTCGGCGGCACCGGTACCGGGCGCTCTTTCGGATCCTTGTACCAGAACCACCCTTCTTCCTTGCCCTGGAAAAATGGCTGTCCCGCCGGGTCGGCCCAGGCGGGGACGGCAAGCCCCATCAGAAGAGGGATGATTGCCACCGCGTAAAGCCAACGCACCCAGGAACCCATCTTGTTCATATACGCTCCGAGCGTATAAAGAATTGATGCCTGTTCGTCACCACAGCGCCCTCGCACTCGCCACGATGTCCCGATAGGGCACGAACCCCCAGTAGCGGCCGTCATAGGCACGCGGAAGCGTACCGATGAAGAGATAGTGTCCATCAGGTACGACAACGCGACGATCAAAGTAGCCCGAGGGCTTCTGTAGCTTGGCCAGCAGATCCAGCGGGCCGATCCGGCGGCCATTGACGTAGAACATGTCGTCCTTGACCCACAGTTCATCACCCGGAATGCCCGCGATCTGCTTGATGACCAGGATGCCCTCGAAGGACGGCCCCATCTTGCCATTGGGATAGAAGCCTGCAAGTTCACCACGATGAATCCGGGTCGGCTGCGCATGGTGGATGAGATACGCTGTCCAGGGCAGGCAGGTCCGCTTCTGGAGATCCAGACCAATGGTGTAGTGCTGCGAGATGACGCTGGTGGCCCAGCCTGCCAGCGGGAATGCCAAGGCGATGATGAGCAGGGCCTGGATGCCGATGCGTACACGGGGATGCGCCGCGCCCCAGGCCTGCGCCTTATTCGAGGACAACGCCAACACGATCCGCCACCTGTTTGGTGATGTCCGCCTCCGCCGGCCAGGCCACGGCTACGGCGGCATTGATGACGATGACACCACGGCTGCGGTATTCCCCCAGCACGCCATCGAGCTGTTGGGCCATCTGCACCCCGGCCGCTGACGCCTGTTGCGTTGTGACGCCAGGCGTTGTCATGACACGACGCATGGCGGTGTTCACAATCCGGTTCGAATCCAGTACCACCAGCCACGTCCCCTGCTGGGCAACCGGTGCCAGGCCGACCTTTCCCCCGTACTGCGCCAGCACGTAGAACACGAAGGCGGATACCGCCAACGCGATCAACGAGGCGGCCAGGAAGCCGACGCCATTGCCCGCTGTGGCAGGCGCGGCAGGCGTGGCGATAACCTGGTCAGGCGCTTGCAGGCCAAGTGGGTCGCCAGCAGGCTGGGGAGGTTGACCGTACAACGCCACCCCCTTACTTCACGTCTTCCGGCTGCTTCTTGCCGAAGCGGAAGACCATCAACATCGCCGCCGCCCCAAAGCAGACCCCGGCAATTCCTGCGGATACCGTGCTGGCGTCACCCCCAGACGGCAGCGTCAGAATGCCAGCCGCCAACAACACCCCCAGGATGATCCAGTCGCGCCGGGTGTTACTTGCACTCCCGGCCTTGCCTTGCACGCTCACTTCATTGTTTTGCATCGTTCTCTCCTGTTCAGGTCAGTTTTCCGCCGGTTGCCCGGCGATGAATGCCTCGATAGCCGTCGTCACGTTCTCACCGCGTTCGATGGAATCGAGGATGGCGTTGCGCTCCGCACCCTTGGTCGAGAACAGCACCTGGGTGAAACGATCAGTCACGAGGCGCACCACGCCCCAATCGTTTTCCGAGCGCTTGATCATGATTTCCGAGTATTTGCCGGGCAGCGTATGCACCGACTTGATGACATTGACCCCGTAGGGCTCGATGTTGAATTGCTTCGATTCGATGGCCGCGTCGATGGCTTCGGAACGTTGCTGCAGCACGAGCTGCCAGGCGCTGTTCTGGTAGATCGCGCGTGCATTGGGCGACGTGAACAAGTCCGCGATGTTCTGGGTGACGATCACGATGGCCCCGTCGTATTTCCGGGCGCGCCGGTAGGCGCCTTCCATTGCCTTGGCCATCGTCGGGTCGTCGAGCAGATCCCAGGCCTCATCGACGACCAGAATCTTCTTGCGCCCGCGCGTCAGGTACATCTCGTAATTGATCTTGGCGACAAGTTGCAGAAGGACGACTTGCTGCAAGGTCCGCTTGGACTTCAGCTCCTCCAGTTCGAGCACCACGAAATCCCGATCGAATTCCAGGTTGTTCACCCCATCGAACCAGTGGCCGTAGGAACCCAGTCGCGTGAACGGAAAAAGCTGACGGCCGATGTCGCGAATCCGGTTGTCGTCCTGGACGTTGCACCAGTCGGATACTTCCGACACCGTCATGGTGTTGCCGTAGTGGTTCCAGACGCTCTTGATGGCCTCTTCAAGAATCGCCAGGCGGTAATCGTCCAGCCCCCCTTCTGGCGCTGCCATCTTGGCCAGCGTCGCCTTGAGCAGATCCATCTCCTCATCGATGTCGATGACATGGGTGAACGGGTTGAGACAGATACGGCTCGATTCCGAGAACTCGATGAACTCCCCACCCACGGCCCGATTGAGCTTCAGATAGGAGCGACCCAGGTCGATGGCCCAGCACTTCGCACCTTGGGCCAGGTAGTCGGCGATCAGCATCTGCATGACGAAGGACTTGCCGGAGCCGGCCTCGGCCATGATCACGGCGTTGTAGTTGGTGGCCGAGTCGTACAGATCGAACAGCACGGGCTCGCCCCGGCGTGACACGAACACCGAGGCGCCGCCCCTGCCCGTCCCGGTCCAGTCGCCGAATATCGGCAGGAACTGAATGGCATGGGACACCGCCATCGTTTGAAACCGAAACAGGTTGGTGATGGCGCGGCGAGACGTGTTGAGCGGGAGGATGGCATCCCAGAGAGGACGCAGGATGCGTTTGTCCTCACGCATGTCGAAGCCGAGCGAGGCCTGATACGCGGAAAGCCCCGCCACCAGCTTGTCCAGGCGATCCGAATCTCGGCAGAACACGGCCAGAGTCAGATTGATTTCGACCAGCACGGCGCCCGCGCCTTCGATCTCGTGCATCAGCGTATCGAAGCCGGCCTTCTTGTAGCTGATCAAGGGAATCAGACTCACCATCGGGCCATAAGCCTGATGGTTGATCATCGTGTGGCGGCGGCGGACATCCCCGATCTTTTTGACCTGATCGGGGTAATGCAGCGTGAGCATCAACAGGAAAGGTTCAGTGATCTGGTTCGCCAGGCCGGCCGGATCGCCGATCAGATGGCTCATGACCCCCAGGCTGGTGCGCTTGGGGTACCACTTCACCGACATGAGCTTGGCGAAATAGCGGTCGTGGAAACCCAGCCGGCGCGTTTCATCGACGATCACATCGCCAGGGCCATAGACCTGCTCCCGGATTGGCCGCATGTCGTCATACCAATCCTCGTTGGGATCGTAAACATGGGTAATGCGTCGAAGCAGCTTGAGATAGCCATGCGGGCCAAGGGGCTCCAGGAAGAGGCCGGCGGACTTCAGCCCCCCGGACAACCTCTCGGCGGCTTCGTGCGCCTCTTTGACCTGGGCCTGGTCAGGCATGTCCGAGCACGGAATCTTGATGGTGACGATGATGGTCTTGCTATTGAGCAGCACACCAGAGCGCGCAACCAGCGGCTGATCCTTGCCTGCAAGGATGAAATCCCTCCGCTTGGTCGTCATGGCGGCCAACAGATCGTTGTCGCAGGACGCCTTGTTTGCGGCATAGCGGTCGAGGGGTTCCTCAACATCCGGACTCGCGAAGATGCCGATCTGAATGAACGTCCCCGGCGGCATGGCAATCCCCAATGCCGAGCGGAATCGATCCACCGTGCCTTCATCGCCACCGATCATGGCGGGTTTGCTGGCGAAACAAGCGCCCAGGTATTTCTCGCCGGTGTCTTCATCGGCGCAGAAAAATACCTGGTAGCCCGTGTCACACCCCCTGACGCTCAGGCGTCGCCAGGGCGTGCGGTTTTGACTGGCAGAGTGCGCCTGGCCGCCGGAGTCGGCGCCAGGCAAAACCGATGACAAGAACCCGAACACGGAGGCTGCTTGTCAGAGGGTGGCGGCAACGACGGTATTCAGCACGCCAGGGCCGTAGTAGGTCGCGATCGACACACCGACGCCCACCACCACCGGCATCAACGATTGTTTGACGATCGTGATCCCCAGGCCAGTGCCCAGTGCGCCAAACGCGAACAGCTTGCCGAGCGAGCCTTCCATCCAGTCTTTTACAAGGGTGGATACCGACGAGAAAGTGGCATCCGCACCGGCCAGGGCGGGCTCGGTGACGGCCAAACACAGCGCGGCAAGAACGAACAGTTGAATGTGTTGCTGGTTGAACTTCATGCGTACATCTCCAAGAGACAAAGTAAAAATCGCCATTTGTTTGCTAAAGACCGCCTAACGACCGCCCAGCAAGGCATCGCCGGCCTGCGGCAATGCCGCTTCCGGAATGCCGGTGACAGCCTGTGGCGAAGAAACAGGCTGAACAGACCCGACCCGACCGGACTCAGGCCGGTCATGTAGAGTGGGTTGCGCGCTCGGCGTCACCATCAGGTGCGGAATGACCGGGCGCGAACCCGTGAACTCCGCTTTGCCGAACGACCATTTGCGCGGTTGGATTTCTGTGAAGAGGTAGCTGGGCCAGTGCAAATCCTTCTTGCTGTCCTCCCAGGGCGCGATCCAGATGCGCATGACCTTGGCGGGCTCCAGAATGGGGAGCGGCAGATTTGGCGACGCGGATTGAGCGATGGGGAGATGCAGGGGCAACGGCAGCGCGGGCGGCTTGTCTCTGGCAGCCTTCTCGGTCTGGCGGGAGACCAGGCCGGAGCCATCATCGAAGGCCGCCTGCGAGGTCTGGGCCCCGTTTCTTTTTACTGGCGCTGCTGTTAGCGAATCACGGTCCGGGGTGGTGTCATGGGTGGCGTCATCGGTAGCGCGGTAGACCTGTAACGGGCTTTTGCACATCACGCCGTCCGGCATGCCGGGACAGGCAAATTCAGCGTGGTTCGCCGTGTTCAAGACGTTGGCGCAACCAGCCAGCATCAAAACGAGGGTCAGGGGCAACAGGCGGATGGGGTTCATTTCTTGGCGCCCTTGGCGGCGATGGAATCCCGAGCAGCGTCATGAGTTAAACCGCGCGGTGAGAGTTGAATGCCGCGTAGCGTCACGATGCTGACCTTGCGGCCGGCATCCACCTCGATGACCGGAAACATCTCCTTGGCCATGTCGAGATAAAACTGGGCGACCATCTTCGAGGCTTCGGAAATACCCTTGCCGACGCCGGCCTGAGCCGCCGCGCCCATGTCGATCGACTGGTATTGGGCGGAACTTCCCGGCGTGACGTTGAGTTGAGGCACCTGGGTCGGGGCGATGGCCTGGCCGAATCCGGCCAGAAACCCGGACACCAGGCTCTTGGCAATCATCGACCCCTGCTTGGAGACCAGACGGCCGCGCATGCCGACCTTGCCATCCTCGCCAACCGCATAACCTTCCAGTTCCGCCTCGATCACCCGGCCATCCTCGCGCACGCAGGAAAGCGTCTCGGTGCGTAACTGGGCGCGCTCGGTGGCCAGCACGCCGTGCCCGCCGATCACCAGGAAGCACTCCCGGATGTCCCCATCACCCATGCTCATCAGGTTGGGGATAAGGGATTCGCTCTTGATGCGCACCAGGGCCGGGACTGGCTGCTTCTGTGTGACGCTCGATGTCGGTGCATCCATGCCGTTGAGCAGCACCCCCTCGAACACCGCGCCGGCCGGCAGGTAGGGCATCGGGGTGGATTCCTGGCTGGCAGCCTGAGCAGGCGTGTCCGATGGGGTGGCGCCCACGACTCGCAAGCGGGCCTTGGCTGGCTCTGCCGCCGAAGTAGACGGCAGGGGCGCATCGAAGTGTGCTGAATGTGCCGAGCCTGTTGGAAGCAACGGAGGTAACGGCGCATCCAGTGATGGCGTTGGCAGCCCCGGCGCAGGAAGACCGGCTTTCCCCGTTTTCATCGCTTCCAGGTCGCGGCGCAACTCCGCGACTTCACGCACCACTTCAGGGTTCAGCCCTGCCTGACCGGGGACGTCCCCTTCCAGCTTTTTAAGGAGTGCGGCGTTCTGGAGCTTGGTATCGCCCAGATCGCGCTCCAGCGACTTCATGCGATTACCCGTCGCTTCCAGGCCGGCGGCCAGGCCTTCCTGGGTGATGTTCTTGCGGTTGGGCATGACCAGGTGGGTGCTGTTGATATCCGACTTCGCGCCATCCGGCGTCGTCGCATCCTTCGGGCTGATCAGCCAGCCTGCACCTGCTAGCGTGCCAAACAGCACCGCCACGCCGAGCACATTGCGCTTGCCCGGCGAAAGGCCTGCCCACCAAGCCTTGAACTTGCCGCCGTCGCTCATCGGACAGCTCCGATCGCATCGCGAGCCAGGGCTGGCTCAGCCGAGGCTTCCGCCAGAGCCGCCTTGTCCGACAGGACGAAGACTGAGGTGGACATGCCTTTCTGGAGTTTGATGACGGGGTAGATAGACACCGCGCGCACGCCGTCACGGTAGAAGGACGACTCGGCCAGTTCGATCTCCGCCTGGCCGACGTTCTCTACCCGGTACTTGAAGACATCCAGGTGCTGACCCGAGTAGCGCTTCTCCGGCATCACGAGCAGCGCGTCCATGCGCCCTACGGCGACCGGAAGGAGACCCTCCGAGAACCCGGCCGGCGTCTTGCCGATGACGACATGGCGCAGGATGCTGCGCAGACGATCCGTGTAGCTGCTGGCTTCGGATTCCCCTGGCTGACTGGATGCCGCAGCAGAAGACGGGTCTTCATCCATTTGCAGGATGATGGTTTGCGCGGGGATGTTCCTCGGGATCAAGGTGAGCGACACCACGGGATCGTTCACCCCTGCGCCGGTGACAAATATCCCGATCGGCTTCTCTGATGATTTGGGCGAGATGTACAGGCTCTGGCCTTGTACCTGCCATTCCACCTCGGAGTTGTCGATCAACTTCGGTGCGGCGAACGGGGTGGAGATGCGATTCGGAAAACCCGCGCTGACGTAGAGCACTTCGTTGTAGTGGCTGGTCACCCGCACCACGTTGGCCATCATGGGTCGCTTTTCACCAGGCAGGAGACTCAGGCCGGGCAGCATGGCGGGTTCAGATTTACCAGGCACGGGTTTGCCAACTTCGGGCTTGAGACCTTGCTTTCCTTCCTTGGCAAGCGCCTGCCTGGTGACCCTGCAGCCAGGATTCGGCTTGGCCGTCACGCCTGGCGGATTTGAGCAATCGTCCACTCGCGCATCCGCCTGCGCGAACCCGGCCGCCAGAAATCCTGCCAAGGACAGTCCGATAGCGATGTGTGACAGACAATAGCTGATCCTCATTTTTCCCCCTTGGCTTCGGCTGGCTTTTGTTCGTGGGCGGGTGACGCCCGCCACTTCAAGGTGTGCGGCTCCGACCCCTCGTAACTGTCCAGTGCTGTCACCAGCAGCCGTCCATCACGCATCTCGATCTTCAGGTCGTAAACCACGGGCGCCACATCGGCACTCGATTTACCCGCACTCAAGGTATTGAGCTGCCCCACGACAAAGACCCGCGACGTCTCCTTCTCGAAATCGAGCCGCTTGGCCTCGAACCAGGAAGCGCCGCCGCTGCTGCGAAATACCGGGTCGTCGGCCACCGCCTTTAACCGGGTGCGCACGGCGGTATAGACCCTGGAATCCAGGTGACGCGACAGGATGTCGGTGATGAATTCGACGTTGTAGGGTGTGATATTCCCGGCCAGGGTGGCGATATAGAGGCCAAAGCTCTTCAGGTATTCACTGCTGGCCGTGGACATGTCCACGCTGACCTTGGTGTCCAGGTGGGGCGGCACCAGCACCACACGTTCTCGATTGCCGATGGCCAGATACACGGCGCCCATCAACGTCATGGCCAGGGCGACATTCGACAGCATCAACAGATGGGAAAAACGGTTCGCCTTCTCCCAGGAACCCATCATCGCGGACAGCTTCATGCGTACAACTCCGGCACCAAGCCATCCTTGTAGACCGCGTTTAGTGGTGTGAGGCCCGCCTTGTAGGCGATATGCACGATTGCGCCGTCCAGGTTGTTGCTCTTGAACCGCTTCAACCAGGCGGATACGACAACGATGACAAAAAACATGATCGTCAGGGTCTCGGTCAACATCCCGACTCCCATGAGCCCGATGGCCAGAGCGAATTCATCCAGTTCCCACCAGAAGAATTGCGGCTGGGAGTCGATGTAGCGCGGAATATCGATTTCCCTCATGGCGAGTCTGGGGTGACCTGAATCGACACAGCAGCCCGCCGGTTCTGGGCGCGGCCGGCTGCGGATTGGTTTTCCCCCAGGGGTTCGCGCTTGCCACGGCTGCCGATGTCCATGCGTTCACGCGCCACGCCATGGTCGACGAACCACGCCGCTGCAGCTCGTGCTCGCTTCAGGCCCAACCGGCAGTTGTAAGCGTCGCTACCCACGCTGTCGGTATGCCCAACGACCACGACGCGGCCGTCGGTTTGCTTGATCTGATCCAGCACGTCTTCAAGGTTGCTGGCCTGCTGAATACGACTGCTTCCAAACGGGAACGAAGCAACGCCCTCCGCACAGGCCTCATCGATCACTTCTGACACCGGTGCGGGCGGGTTGAGCAGCGCATCCAACTCCGCCGAGGTTGGGCGGGAGGGTTTTTCTACGCTGATCCAGAACGTGCGCCCGGCAGCCATTTGCTGAGGGGCGCGAGAAACATCAATGAGCGTTTCCTCGGAAGGCATCACCCGAGCGAAGTCCGAGGGCGCCTGATACGCCTGGCGCACAAAGCGCATTGACCCACCCGAATCGGCCTGTGCCTGCATCGCCCCCAGGGCACAGAGCATGGAAAGACACCTCAGCAACATTTACAAAGAATCCGTTTATATACCGTTGCATCTATTGTTAATGTTTTAACGTGACAATGCAACAGATGTTGACAAAGCACATTCAGGAATCAGAAACAGGAATCAGGGAGTTGTGGAAGAACGGGGAGCGATGGACTTGGAAAGCAGGCCGCTGGCCAGGCGGAGAAACAGGTCGGCATCGCCCTGGGTAGCGTCCAGCGTAACGACATAACGCCCAGCGATAGCGAGCGATGGCGTGGATTGGACGCGGTAGGCAGCCAGCTTCTCTACCGCGCGCTCGATGCGATCAACCGGCACCCGCTCCCAAGCCCGCATGAAATCGCTTATGCCAGCCTGCCGGGCTGCGGCTTCCCAGGTTGCACCGGCATCCAGGCTCATGCGGCCATCCTGCACCAGCGCGTAGGCGCGCTCGGCGAAGGCATCCAGACGCGAGGGTGCAGCCAGTACTGCCACATACCAGGCCCGTGCAGCCATGATCTGTCCACGATCCGACGTCACCACGGGCAAGAATTCAAAGCCCACGCCCTTCGGCAGACTGCGGCCCCAGCGCCCGAGCAAGGGATGCAGATCGCGGCAGTGCGGGCAATTGAACTGGAAGAAGGCGATACACCGGCGCACATCCTCGCCGACCGGCGCCACTTCCGAATAGGGCCCTTCGGCTTTACTCAGGACTGACGCTGCTGGCGCCGAGAAAGCACGTCCCTGCATCAGCAAGGCGCTAGTCCCCAGCAGGAATGCCCGTCGCTGCATGGATGTCCTCCCAATCGCATAAGCCCGCCTCGACCATCATGCCGAACAGCGAACCGCCCCCCGAACGCCAATCCTGGATGACTTCCAGACCGGCATCGCGCGGCACAACCGCCTTTTCCATCAGCGTCTCGGCAACGACCTGAGCCGCCGGTGACTGCCCCATGCCGTTCAACAGTTCAGAAGGGGTGCAGTACGCCAGTTCGACCAGCGCTTCGCCCAGCCGCAACACCCTCCCCCGCTGGCGTTGATGAATCACATGCGCAATGGCCTCTGTGACCTCGGCCGTGTTGACGACGCCGAGCCAGACCAGGATGTTGCCCAGACGGGACTCGCCGGCCGCAACCACATCGACATCCGATGTAATGCGCCGAACTTCGCTGAGTGAGGTGTGCCCCTCCAGTGCCAGGCGGGAACCGGCTTGCGCCAACGTCTCGAATTGAGGCTGCAGGGAGGCCGCCGCATAGATAGCCTGTGCGCCAGCATTTTGGGTGGCGGCGCGACGCACGCCGGCATCCACCACGATGAACTCGATCACTGGAACGTTGCCTTGATAAGCCATCGGGTGAGGTGGTGTGGCAAAGCGCGGTGGCTGGTGGAAGCGCATTCCATGCTGACGCAACCACGCCAACTCCGCCTCGTTGGGCTCCTGATAAACCGGTGCGCCGGCAATCCTGCGCACCAGGCGTTGCGCCGTGACGCCACGCAGAGAGGCGGCCAGGGTGACCGGATCGACCCCGAGGTCGATCATCCGCGTCACCGCCATTGCTGCGTTGTTCGCGTGGAGCGATGCCAACACAAGGTGGCCTGTGATGGCCGCCTGTACCGCGATCTGGGCGGTCTCCGCATCCCGGATTTCTCCGATGAGGATGATGTCCGGGTCTTGCCGCAACACGGCCCGCAACGCGCCTGCGAAGTCCACATGGCCGTCGATATTGATCTGGCTGATCCCGGCGACCTGGTACTCCACCGGGTTTTCGATGGTGATGATGTTGCGCCCGGGGTCGTTCAATTCGTTGATGATGGCGTAGAGCGTGGTGGTCTTGCCGGAGCCAGTCGGGCCGGTCACCAGAAACAGGCCGTTGGGCTCTTCCACAATCTGATGGATGCTGGCGCGCACGGCCACGGTCATCTCGATATCGAGCAAACGACGTGCCGCGTTCGCCTGGTCGAGCAAGCGGCAGACAGTGAGCTGGCCAGAGACATTGGGGGAAATGGCCACGCGCACGTCCAACCGCCGATCCGTGAAGCGCAGCCGCATGCGGCCGTCCAAGGGACTCTTTCTTTCGCCTGCTGGGAGCTGGGCGCGCGAACGGATCTTGTCGTCCACCACCCTGGCGGTGTGGCGCGCCAGAACGAGGCGGTCGACGAGGCCACCGGGCAAACGGTAGCGTACCCTGCACTCGCCCTCCTGCTCCTGGAAATGGATGTCCGACACGCCCTGCCCCGCCGCTTCATGGAACAGATCATTGAGGAGGGTTACGGCCTCACGGTCATTTGCGGATGTGGAAATGAATAAATCAGGCCCCATGCGCCCGCCCCTGCCCTTTCTCCTGCCCACAGTCCAACGCATCGCCATAGAACTGTTTCGCGAGGAAACGCTGCGACTTCAAATCCCATTCCATCCCGGTCGCGATGAAATCCATCCTGTCCTCCGGGCTTGCCCAATGGCGTACCCCCCAGGACAGTGTGTCAAACAAGGCCCGCATCGGAGCAGCGCCACGGCGTACTCGCTCGCAATCGACCGGTGTCACGAAGACCCAGCTCAACCACAACGCCAACAACAACGCGACAGAACCCCCCAACAAATTGCCAATCAACCTCACGATTCCGCTTCCTTGATCGTCCTATATCGGTGCCAGACCTTGGCAACATAGCCCTTCCGCTTTACGTGTGACCGCGCGTTGTAGGCGCCCACGGCCCGCCAGGTGGAGCCATACCGGGCAATATTCCCGGCCAACACCCAGGCCCCGACGTGAACATTGGTGCAGGGGTCATAGAGCTGGTGATGCTGGATGCCGTAGCGGCCCAGCACGGGCAACCACGATGAGTTGATCTGCATGAGGCCGATGTCTTCGCTGCCATTGGCGTTACGGTTCAACGCTGTCGGATTGCCGCTGGATTCCACCTGGATGATGGCGTGGATCAGGCGCTCATCAACCCGATACCGCTGCGCGGCCTGGTTGATGCACGCATCCATATCGGCAAGCGCCGGCCAAGCATGGGCAGAGGCCGCCATAACGACCAGCAAGGAGCGCGAACGGCATGTAAACATTTAATAATGATACCGTTGCATGTGTTTGTATTTCAAGAAAAGAAGTCGCTATGTCCACACATCTCCATGCGGGCCTGCTTCTGGCCCTCCTTGCCACCCAGTCAGTCGCAGACCAAAGTGGCCAAGCAGAACAGGGGCTATCGGGCTTCACGGGTTTCCTGACGGGTGGCTACCAGGACGCCCGAGCCGATGTCGAATACGGAAAGCTCGTGCGCGGGGACGCTCAAGCACTGCCGCGACTCATGACGCTGGCCCGGCAGGGCAACCCCCAGGCCCAGAACAGCATCGGCGTCTTTCTGGATCGAGGCCAATACGGACTAGCCAAGAATCCCGCACTGGCCGCGCGCTACTTCCATGCAGCTTCCAGGTCGGACCCGCTCGCCACGTACAACCTCGGGCTGCTCTACCTGCTTGGCCGTGGCGTAGAACGAAACGAAAACGCCGCGATGATGTATATGCGGCAGGCTGTCGCCAAGCAGCGCATCCCCCAGGCCTGCGTCCGCATCGGCCTCGACCACTATCGCCGGAAGGAAATCGGGGAGGCCAGACGCTGGTTCAGAGCGGCGGCCCAAGATAACGATCCCGTCGGCGCCTACTACGTTGGTCGGATGCTGGTGGAAGACAAGCGAGACTACCGAGAAGCCATGTCCTGGCTGGACAAAGCCGCCGGTCGCCGGAATGCCGATGCCGCGCGCTTGATTGCCTACCTATATGAAAACGGTCTGGGGATGGACAAGCACCTGGAACTCGCCGCCGGATGGACGCTGATCCACATGGTCCTTTCCCAGAAAGGCCAAGCTTTGAATTTGCCGCGCATATCGCTCTTCGGCCTGGCGGAGGACCGCATGCAGAAAGCCCGTGCATTCGCCACGATGTGGCTCGGAAGTCATCCTGGCGGGGTGTTACCCGACTATGTGGGCACGCTGGTTAATCTGACGCGTTGATCGGAATGCCGAAGCAGAAAGCTGATTCTGATTCGGAAATCTGAAACGGCATACAACATTCGGCATCGGAGCAAGACAACCGAAATCCCAAACCAATTCTGACGATCTACCGAAGCGGGGACGGATGACTGCTCTGTGGAAAGAAAAGGTCGATATTGTAAAAAGCGACCGTTCTGAGAGGCTTGCGCAGGCAGCAGAACCACTGCTTGAGCTGATGTAAGGTGACCATAAGTGGCCGTTCTTCCGATTCATTTTGATAGTTGGCGATCTAGTGTTTGCGGACGACGATTCGATTCGCAGCTGCTCCACCATTAAACGCAGTAAAATCAGTATCTTGCAAAAACGACCGACCCCGCCGCACGCCAGTGTTGGCGGGGTTTTTCGCTTATGGCTTCCGGACTTCGACACCCCGCCAGCACCCTGTTTTCCCCCGTTTTTGCGGTTTTTCTCGCTCTCTTCTCTGTTTCTTCCGGACGTTCAAGTCACGAAGTCCGGAAGGCACATTCCTTTATATTCAAATACTTAGGCTGATCAATATTTAAGCTATTTTGTTTTCAGCATTGGGTAGTGAAAAGTAAGTTGAGAGAGAAAACTGGATTGATGGCGTCCGGAAGATGTGGAAAAGCCAAGGTTTGCGAAGCGTGCATCTATCAAAGCCATCAATCAGTTGAGTGGCATGCACAAGCCTCCCCATGCGCCGCCGCTACCAGTTCATGCAGGATGCCGCATTCCTGTGCACTGTGGTTTTCTCCGCATTGAGCCCGCAGCGCAACAAGTTGGCTCTCCAGTGCGCGCAAGCTGTTGAGACGCGCCTGCACACGAGCCAGTTGCGCGTCGATCAGCCGGTTGATGTCGCCGCATTCCGCCTCGGGGTGGGCGACGAAATCCAGCAGGCGCCGGATGGATTCCAGCGGCATATCCAATGCCCGGCAATGGCGGATGAAGGCCAGCCGCTCCAGATGCTCCTGCCGGTAGGTCCGGTAGCCGTTGGCCTCGCGCCCGGGTTCAGGCAGCAGCCCGGCCTTCTCGTAATAGCGGATGGTCTCTATATCCACCCCGGTGGCTTTCGCCAGATCACCGATGCGCATGGCTCACTCCAAATCAAGAACATCACTTTACCCTCTTGACCCCGGAGCGGCTCCAGGGTTTCCAATGCGGCCATCTCATCACCGAAATACATGGCCATGCCAGGTTGCTCCTGCACCGGAAGTTGTGGACCCTCCAATACCGCCGTGTCGCCGCGCTATCGGCGTGCACTGTGGGTGGCGCTGATCCTCAATGCCGTGATGTTCTTCGTGGAAATCGTCGGCGGCCTGCAATCCGGGTCGGTGTCCCTGTTGGCCGACGCGGTCGATTTCGCGGGGGACGCCGCCAATTACGGCCTGTCCCTCGCGGTGTTGTCGATGGGGCTGGTCTGGCGAGCCCGCGCGGCCTGGGTCAAGGGCGTCACCATGGGCGCCTATGGCGTCCTGGTGCTGGCCAAAACCGCCTGGGTCGCCGCGCAGGGCATCCCGCCCGAGCCGATGACCATGGGATTGGTGGCTCTGCTGGCGTTGGCGGTCAATGTCGGCGTGGCGATCATGCTTTACGCTTGGCGCAACGGCGACGCCAACATGCGCTCGGTCTGGCTGTGCAGCCGCAACGACGCCATCGGCAACGTGGCGGTGGCCATTGCCGCCCTGGGTGTGTTCGGCACCGGCTCGGCCTGGCCCGATTTGCTGGTGGCGGGCGTGATGGCAACTCTGGCGCTGACCGCTTCGGTCACGGTTGTGCGGCATGCGCGTGCTGAGTTGATTCTGGCTGTTCCTCTGCGTTAGCCCCCCAGTCGCCGAGTCAGCAAATGCACAGCGAAACGGGTAACCCCCGCTTCCAATATGGCGGAAATTTCTCCGCCATGGACCATGGTAATACCCAAACTTATGATTGAACTGAATGGAGAACGGCATGAAATCCACCACGCTCACCCTCATTGCGAGCCTCTTCCTGGCGCTCCAACTTCCGGCGTTGGCCGCCGACGACAACGGTCACGTCATGCCTGCCGAACAAGCCAAGGACAGGGTCTGGACCGACGGCACCGTGAAGAGAATCAACCCAAATATCGGCAAGATCACCGTCAGCAATGTCCGCCTGGCCCAACTGGCCAACCTGGACAATCCGGACATGCCCGCCTTGGCCTTGATGTTCCGGGTTACGGATCCCGCCTGGCTTGAACAGGTCAAACCCGGCGACCGCATCCGTTTCGTGGTGGAACGCCTGGACGGCGCCTTAACGATTACCGCGCTGCAACCTGTCCGCTGAGGTAGTCTGAATGCGCGACTTTCCCAACCCACGGGGGGCATGAAATCGATGCAATGCAATACCCTGATGTTCGCCCTGGCCATGCCCGCCACCCTGATAGCCACCCAGGTCTTGAGGTTGTGCGGCACGCGCGCGCTGTGTTAGCTTCCCCGACATGCGCAAGCTCGTAGCCCTCCTTTTCCTGCTTATCCTGCCGTTGCAGTGGACCACTGCGGCGATGGCAGCTTATTGCCTGCACGAAACGGACGCTCCAGCCCAGCAGCATATGGGCCACCACGCGCATGAACATCAGGCCAGCGCTGCCCAAACGGACAGCGATCCCAGCAATAGCGATTTCGATGCCAGTTTTGACAGCGATTGCCCGAGTTGCCACGCGCATTTCGCCCAGGCCGTCATCGAGGCCGATTCGCCCATGCTTCCGGCTTCGCAAGTCCGCGCTGCCGTCGCCTATCGGGCCTTCCTGCCCACGCCGCCGCCTGGCTCCCTGTTCCGCCCCCCTCTAGCTGACCTCGCCTGAAGTTCCGGCAGGTTGGCGCGTCCCTCGATTCCCTCGTTGTCGCGATTGCCTCGCCGGATTTGACGTAAGTATTTGCGTTATTCCAGGTTGCCCTCGACGTGGGCGGCCGCATCAGGACGAGGCTTCAAATGAACATTGTGTGCCGCTTGGGGATCCGTGTATCCCCCTGGCTGTTGGCATTGGCCACCCTAATATCCGCTGCTCAGGCAGCGGAAACCCCGCCAACCCTCAAACATGCCTTCGAGGCCGCATGGGCACGCCAGCCGGAGGCGCGCGCCGCCGGGGCGCGACGCGATGCTGTCGGGGCGCGTCGGCAGACAGCCGATAGCTGGCTGGCGGAGCCGCCCAGCCTCGATGTTTCCTACAAGACCGACCAACTTAATCGCGACCAGGGCAGCCGGGAATACGAAGCCGGCCTCGCCATGCCGCTCTGGTTACCGGGCGAGCGGGCCGGCCAACGCGCTCTGGCCGAAGTCGAAGGCGCCGCGCTGGAAAGACAGCTGGAAGCGGTACGCCTGCGCACGGCGGGCGAGGTGCGCGAGGCCTGGTGGTCCCTGGCCCTGGCACGCATCGACCTGGAGACCGCCGAG
>JAGUXX010000230.1 GCA_020061585.1 Betaproteobacteria bacterium
CCAGCGCGGTGGCGCTGGGCGGGCGTTACGACGGCGCCGGCGGCGTGTTTGGTCGCAGCCGGCCGGCCACCGGTTTTTCGCTGGATCTGCGGCAGATCCTCGATTGCCTGGCGCAACCCGCGCCGCGCGGCGGTATTCTGGCGCCCGCTCTGGATGACTTGGCGTTGCGCGCCAAGGTGGCGGAATTGCGCGCCGCCGGTGAACGGGTGATCGTCGAACTGCCGGGTACGGCCGCGCATCGTCAGGAGAGCGGCTGCGACCGAATTCTGGTGAAATCGGGCAGTGACTGGATCGTGCAATAGGCTCACCCGCCATATCGGCAAAATCAGCGGCAAAATCAGCTAACTTGGGACTAGGCGCAAACCGTCGCGCACAGCCCGACCTACACGGGTTTTTTTTTCTAGGGATCGAACATGAGCAAGAACGTTGTCGTAATCGGCACCCAGTGGGGTGATGAGGGCAAGGGCAAGATCGTCGATTGGCTGACCGACCGCGCCCAGGGCGTGGTGCGTTTCCAGGGCGGCCACAACGCCGGCCACACGCTGGTGATCGAAGGCAAGAAGACCGTTCTGCACCTGATTCCCTCCGGCATCCTGCGCGACAACGTGCGCTGTTACATCGGCAACGGCGTCGTGCTGTCGCCCGAGGCGCTGATGGAGGAAGTCGAAATGCTGGAGCGCAACGGCATCGACGTCGCCAGCCGGATGACCATTTCCGAAGCCTGCCCGCTGATCCTGCCGCATCACATCGCGCTCGATCAAGCGCGCGAAGCCGCCAAGGGCGCCGGCAAGATCGGTACCACCGGGCGCGGCATCGGCCCCGCCTACGAAGACAAGATCGCCCGCCGCGCGATCCGCGTGCAGGACCTGCTGCACCGCGAACGCTTCGCCGCCAAGCTGGGCGAAGTGCTCGACTATCACAACTACGTGCTCAAGCATTACTTCAAGTGGGATACCGTCGATTTCCACAAGACCCTGGACCAGGCCATGGAACTGGCCGAGCGCATCAAGCCGATGATCGGCGACGTACCGCGCAACCTCTACGAAGCCAACAAGCGCGGCGAGAACCTGCTGTTCGAAGGCGCGCAAGGCACGCTGCTCGACATCGACCACGGCACCTATCCGTTCGTCACCTCCAGCAACTGCACCGCCGGTGGCGCTTGCACCGGTTCCGGCATGGGTCCGTCGGCGATGCATTACATCCTCGGCATCACCAAGGCCTACACCACCCGCGTCGGCTCCGGCCCGTTCCCCACCGAACTGTTCGACGATGACGGCAAATGGCTGGCGGAGAAGGGCCACGAATTCGGCGCCACCACCGGTCGCCCGCGCCGTTGCGGCTGGTTCGACGCCGCCGCGCTGAAACGCGCGATCCAGATCAACGGCCTCACCGGCATGTGCGTCACCAAGCTCGACGTGCTCGACGGCATGGACACCATCCGCATCTGCACCGGTTACAAACTGGACGGCGAAGTCTGCGACATCCTGCCGGTAGGCAGCGAAATGCTCGCCGATTGCGAACCGATCTACGAAGACCACCCGGGTTGGAAGGAAAGCACAGTCGGCGTCAAAACCTTCGAGGAATTGCCCGCCAACGCCCAGACCTACCTGAAGCGCATGGAAGAACTGTGCGGCGTCCCCGCCGACATCATCTCCACCGGTCCGGATCGTTCGGAGACCATTGTGCGGCGGCATCCGTTCGAGTAAGTCGCTCCTGGCAGTTGATCCGCAAGGGCATGCCGGAATCGAACCCGCTGCTCACTCCGCCGCCGCTTTCTTGCCGTTCAACCCAGACCCACCTACCGAAGCGTTTGATGGAGTGGGCAAGGTTGACTGGATAATGGGGGCGATACATGGCGATAGCGCGATTGAGTGATTACTTTTTTGCTTCAGGCTGGAAGCGGCCAGTCTGGCTGCTCCCTGTCTCCGTGCTGCTTGCCGCCTGCACCCAACAGGTCAACAGCCCATATCCCGCCGCCGATGCCGATTCCGGCAAGGCGATCTTGTATTCAGCGTTCTCCGAACGCCCCAAACACCTCGACCCGGCGCGCTCCTACAGCGAAAACGAGTATGTGTTTCTCGGCAACATCTACGAGCCGCCGCTGCAATATCACTACCTGAAGCGGCCGTATCAATTGGAGCCGCAGACCGCCGCCGCGATGCCGACGGTGCGCTATTTCGATGCGCAAGGCCGTGAACTGCCGGCCGATGTGGCGGTGTCGAAAATCGCCGTTTCCGAATACGAGATCCGCCTCAAGCCGGGTATCCGCTATCAGCCGCATCCAGCGTTCGCCAAGGATGCGCAAGGCAAGCCGCGCTATATCCCGATCACGTCGCGAGAACTCGACGCCATCGACCGCTTCGAGGATTTCGCCGAAACCGGCACCCGCGAGCTGACCGCCGACGACTATGTCTATCAGGTGCGTCGCTTGGCGCATCCGCGCGTGCAATCGCCGATTCTGGGCTTGATGGCGGATCACATCGTCGGTCTGAAGGACTTGGCGCAGGCCTTGGGCGAGGCGGCCAAGACGCAGCCGAAAGACGAATACCTCGACATCGGAAAATTCGATTTTCCCGGCGCCTATGTGGTCGACAAGACCACTTATCGAATCCGCATCAACGGCAAGTATCCGCAGTTCATCTACTGGCTGGGCATGGCGTTCTTCGCGCCGGTGCCGGAGGAGGCGGAACGCTTCTATCGCCAGCCGGGCATGGCCGAGCGCAACTTCACCCTCGACTGGCAACCGGTCGGCACCGGCGCGTTCTATTTGGCGGAGAACGATCCCAACCGGGTCATGCGCCTGGAGAAGAACCCGTTTTATCGCGACGATTTCTATCCCGCCGAAGGTGACCCGGGCGATGCCGAAGCCGGTCTGCTGGCCGACGCCGGCCAGCGTTTGCCGCTGGTGGATACGGTGATCTACTCACTGGAAAAAGAGGATGTGCCGTACTGGAACAAGTTCTTGCAGGGCTATTACGACGCCTCCGGCGTCAGTTCCGACAGCTTCGACCAGGCGATCCGGATGGACGCCGACGGCGAGCCGGATCTGACGCCGGACATGCGGCAACGCGGCATCCAGTTGGCCACCGCCGCGCGGCCGTCGCTGAGCTACATGGGCTTCAACATGCTCGATCCGGTGGTCGGCGGCTTGTCGCAACGCAACCGCAAACTCCGCCAGGCACTGTCGATTGCCATCGACTACGAAGAATTCATTTCGATCTTCCTCAACGGCCGCGGCCTGCCCGGACAAGGGCCGCTGCCGCCGGGGATTTTCGGTCACCGGGAAGGCGAAGCGGGGATCAACCCGGTGGTGTTCCGCTGGCAAGACGGCAAGTTGCAGCGGCGTGCGCTGGACGAGGCGAAGAATCTCCTCGCCGAAGCCGGCTATCCCAACGGCCGCGACAACAAAACCGGCCAGCCGCTGACCCTGTATTTCGACACCCCCGCCAGCGGACCGGAAGCCAAGAGCCGCATGGACTGGTTCCGCAAACAGTTCGCCAAGCTGGATATTCAACTGGTGATCCGCGCCACCGACTACAACCGCTTCCAGGACAAGATGCGCAAAGGCAGCGCGCAGATCTTCGAATGGGGCTGGAACGCCGATTATCCCGATCCGGAAAACTTCTTGTTCCTGCTCTACGGACCAAATCAAAAGGTGGACGTCGGCGGCGAGAATGCGGCGAATTATCGGAACCCCGATTTCGACCGCCTGTTCGAGCGCATGAAGGACATGGACAACAGCCCGCAACGCCAGGCGGTGATCGACCAAATGATCAATCTCGCGCGTCAGGATGCGCCGTGGATCTACGCTTTCCACCCGAAGAGCTTCGGCCTGCGCCACGGCTGGGTGCTGAACAGCAAGCCCAATCTGATGGCGCACAACCTGCTCAAATACCGCCGCGTCGATCCCGCCGCGCGCGCCGAGTATCAAGCGAAGTGGAATCGACCGGTATGGTGGCCGGTCGGGGTAACGCTGGTCCTGTTGGTCGCGTTGATCTGGCCGGCGGTGGCGGCGTATCGACGGCGATTGCGGGCGACAGCGTCGGGTCAGTAGCAGCCAGCTTGTTAATTCTGATGGAATGGCTTACGGTAAGGATGTAATGCAGTCCTTACTTTGGAGTCAATACATGAATGCCATCGCCAAAATCACCAGCAAAGGCCAGACCACGATTCCTCAGGAAATTCGCGCCGCGCTGAAGGTCAAGCCCGGTGATTTACTTGCCTGGGAAACTTTGCCTTCAGGTGAAGTTCGGGTGAGAAAGATCGAGCCGCTTGATCTGGAATATCTGCGTGGCCTGGAAGGGACGCTCTCTGAATGGGCGGGTGCGGCGGATGAGGCGGCCTATGCTGGACTCTGAGCCGGCGCTGACCGCTTGGCAGGTGGTCCGGGTGCCATTCCCGTTCACCGATCGACAGGCGGTCAAGAATCGTCCGGCGCTGGTGCTATCCGACGCGGCAGCTTTCAACGCGCCAGCCGGTCATGCCGTGTTGGCGATGATTAC
Organism: Betaproteobacteria bacterium; assembly: GCA_020061585.1. Classification (GTDB taxonomy): domain Bacteria; phylum Pseudomonadota; class Gammaproteobacteria; order Burkholderiales; family Thiobacillaceae; genus PFJX01. The sequence goes on from JAGUXX010000230.1 coordinate 4,503, forward strand.
TTCCGCGGAGAATGCGTCGTGGCCGCTGGATTGCCCGATCCTCGATCTTGAAATGGCGGGTTTGCCGGCGCCTTCCAAGGTTCGCTTCAAGCTGTTTACGTTGGATCAGCGCTTGGTGCGCGGCGTATTGGGCCGGCTGGCTGCCGACGATGAAGCCCGCTTGCGCATCGGCATGGCGCGATTGTTTGGTGAAGAGATGTCGCGTATGTCGCTACAGGAACCCGGCCCGACTTGAGTGGGTTAACGTAAGCTGGGCCGGGTCGATTCAGGTTTCAAGAATCCGTCAAACTCCGTGCTGCTTGAACCACTTATGCATGCGTTGCCAGCCGTCGTCGGCTTCTTCCTTGCGATAGCTCGGGCGGTAATCGGCGTTGAAGGCGTGCGGGGCGTTGTCGTAGACGTGGATTTTCGAGGCGCGGCTGGCGGGTTTGGCGCCGCTGGCCAGCGCGGCCTGCATCTTGTCGACGGTGTCGAGCGGGATGCCCTGATCGAGGCCGCCGTAGAGCCCGAGCACCGGGCCGTTGAGGTCGCCGGCGATGTCGACCGGGTGTTTCGGGGTCATCGCGCCGGCGCCGCCGACCAGCCGGCCATACCAGGCGACGCCGGCCTTGACGCCGGGATTGTGCGCGGCATACAGCCAGGTGATGCGGCCGCCCCAGCAGAAGCCGGTGATGCCCAGGCGTTTGGTATCGCCGCCATTGGCCTTGGCCCAGGCGACGCAGGCGTCGAGGTCTTGCATGACCTGGCTGTCCGGGACTTTCGAGACGATGTTGCTGATGATGTCGGGAATGGCGTTGTATTGGCGTGGGTCGCCCTGGCGCGCGTACAACTCGGGGGCGATGGCCTGATAGCCGAGTTTGGCGAGGCGGCGGCAGATGTCCTTGATGTGTTCATGCACGCCGAAGATTTCCTGCACCACCAGAATCACCGGGAAGTTGCTTCCAGTTGCCGGTTGCGCGCGGTAGGCCGGCATCGCGCCGTCGGACGTCGGAACGGAAATCTCGCCGGCCAGCAGGCCGTCGGTAGTGGTGGTGATGGTGTTTTGCGCCATCACCGGTTGCACAGCCAGCGCGAAGCCGGCGCCCAGCGCGGTGACCAGGAAGCCGCGGCGGGTGTGGGGCAGGGGAGGCGGAACCAGACTGTCGAAATCGGCGTTGTCGTGCATGTGATGTCTCCTGTTATGGTGTGTGAGGCGGGCCGGTGTGAACCGGTCCCGGGCATCAGGGTATCGGAATTTCCAGCAAAATGCGCGCCGCCCAATCGGCGTCGGGCTGTGTCAGCCCGAGGGCCGGAAACAGGCGATGCGGGGTCAGCGCCGGCAGCACCGCCTGCACATCTTCCGGTTGCACGAACGCGCGTCCGGCCAGATAGGCCCAGGCTTGCGCGGCGCGCAACAGGCCGAGTCCGGCGCGTGGCGACAGTCCGGCGATGAAGCGGGTGTCCGAGCGGCTGGCGGCGATCAGGGCTTGCAGGTAGTCCAGCAGCGCATCGGATACATGCACGCGCTGCGCCAGTTTCTGCTGCTCGACGAATTCGGCGGCGCTGATCGCCGGCGTCAACGCCGCCAGCAGGTCGCGCCGGTCCTCGCCGCGCAGCAAGGCGCGTTCCGCCGCATGATCGGGAAAGCCCAGGCGGATGCGCAGCAGGAAGCGATCGAGCTGTGATTCCGGCAATGGGAAGGCGCCGACCTGGTCGCTGGGGTTCTGCGTGGCGATGACGAAGAACGGCGTCGGCAGCGGCCGCGTTTCGCCCTCGATGCTGACCTGGCCTTCTTCCATCGCTTCCAGCAGCGCGCTTTGCGCTTTCGGGCTGGCGCGGTTGATCTCGTCGGCGAGGATCACCTGGGCGAAGATCGGGCCCGGGTGAAAGCTGAAGCTGCCGCTGTCCTTGTCGTAGATCGCCGCGCCCAGCACATCGGCCGGCAGCAGATCGCTGGTGAACTGGATGCGATGGAAATCCAGCCCCAGGGTACGCGCCAGCGCATGCGCCAGCGTGGTCTTGCCGACCCCGGGCACATCTTCGATCAGCAGATGCCCGCGCGCCAGCAGGCAGGCCAGGCACAGGCGCACCTGATTGCTTTTGCCGAGCACGATGCGGTCGATTTGTTCAAGGGCGCGCAGCAGGGCGGGGGCGGTATTGGCGGTCATGGTTGGGCGGTGAGGGTTTTGGCGTGATACTAAACCGGCTGGGCGGTTTTGTTTGTTGAGCTGTCTTCACGCCCGCGTCTCCGGCCATCCTTGATCAAAACAACATGCGCATCCTGTTTCTGACTCATGCCTTCAACAGTCTGACCCAGCGTCTGTTCGTCGAACTGACCGCGCGCGGACATCAGTTATCCGTCGAATTCGATATCAACGACGCGGTCACCGAAGAAGCTGTCGCCTTGTTCCGGCCGCATCTGATCCTGGCGCCCTATCTGCGTCGGGCGATTCCGCGAACCATCTGGCAAGCGCATGTCTGCCTGATCCTGCATCCCGGCATCAAGGGTGACCGCGGCCCGTCGGCGCTGGACTGGGCGATTCTGAACGGCGCAACGGAGTGGGGCGTGACGCTGCTGCGGGCCGAGGCGGAAATGGATGCCGGGCCGGTGTGGGCGTCGGCCAGCTTTTCGATGCGACCGGCGATGAAGTCCAGTCTGTACCGCAACGAAGTCACCGAAGCGGCGCTGCGCGCGGTGTTCGAAGCGCTGGATCGCTTGCCGGATTACCAGGCTGGACGCTGGCAGCCGCAAGCGCAGAGCCTGCAGCCTATGCATCCGACACTGCGCCAGAGTCAGCGCGCCATCGACTGGTCGCGCGATAGCGTTGAACGCGTGCTGGCAAAAATCCGTAGCGCGGATGGCTTTCCCGGGGTGCGCGATCAACTGTTCGATCAGCCCTGTCATCTGTTCAACGCGCGGTCCTATCCCGCGACCGGTGTGCCTGGCGCACTGCTCGGCCGCGCCGCTGAAGGCGTGGTGCGGGCGACGCCGGATGGCGCGGTATGGATCGGTCATGTCAAACGTGTCGATGCCATCAAGTTGCCGGTTGCGCTGGCGTTTGCGGAGGCGGCGGCATTGCCGGAACTGGCGCCGAGCGTGGAGGAAATCACTTACCGCGAGATCACTTACCGCGAAGTCGGCGAGGTCGGCTATGTCGGCTTCGATTTCTACAATGGCGCGATGGGAACCGCCGCCTGCGAGCGTCTGTTGGCCGCCTATCAGGCGGCCACCCGGCGGCCGACCAAGGTCATCGTGCTGCAAGGCGGCACGGACTTCTTCAGCAACGGGCTGGACCTCAACCGCATCGAAGCGGCGGCCAGCGCGCCGGATGAATCCTGGCGCAACATCAACGCCATGGACGACCTGTGCCGGGCGATCATCGAAACGCCCGACCAACTCACGGTCAGCGCCTTGCGCGGCAATGCCGGCGCCGGCGGCGCGTTTCTGGCCCTGGCCGCCGATATCGTCTGGGCGCGGCGCGGCGTGGTGCTGAATCCGCACTACAAGAACATGGGCAACCTGTACGGCTCGGAATACTGGAGTTATTTGCTGCCCAGACGGGTGGGCGCGGCGGCGGCGAAGGACATCATGCGCCGGCGCTTGCCGCTGGGGGCGGCGGAAGCGGCGGCGATCGGCTTTGTCGATGCGAGTTTTGGTGACGCGCCGAGCGAGTTCGAGGGGGAACTTGCCCAGCGCGCCGCGAGCCTGGCCAACAGCGTCGATTTCGCCGAACAACTGGCCGCCAAACGTCGGCGGCGACAGGATGATGAAGCCGTCAAACCGCTGGCGGCGTACCGCGCCGAGGAACTGCGACAGATGCAGCGCAACTTCTTCGGCTTCGACCCGAGTTACCACGTCGCGCGACATCACTTCGTCGCCAAGACCCCGCATTCCTGGACGCCCCGCCATCTGGCGATCCATCGCGAACTGGGCTGGCAGGCGCCGGAATAATCCCCCTTCACCCTTCACCCTTTCCGCTCAGTTCAGCGCGCTCGCCAGTTTGCGTCGATACAGCGCGACCAAGGGATCCGCGCCGAGCAGATTGAACACCGCCAGCATCTGCTTGCGGGCCGCGCCGTCGTTCCAGGTCTTGTCGCGGTTGACGATGGTCAGCAATTCGTCGAGTCCGGCTTGCGGCGCATGGTTGGCGATCAGCGCGTTGGCCAGTTCGTAGCGCGCCGGCAAGTCGTCCGGCTGAGCGGCGACACGGGCGCGCAAGGCATCCACATCGCCGCCGGCATTTTGCGCGAAGCCGAGCTTGATGCGCAGTTGCTGGACGGCATCGCCGGCTTGCGCGTCGGCGTCGAGGCTGTCCAGCAGTCGCGCGGCTTCATCGGTCTGGCCGAGTTCCAGCAGGATGCCGGCGGCGTCGATGCGCACCGCCTGATTGCCCATATCCAGTTGCGAGGCTTCAGCCAGTTTCTGCAAGGCGCCGGCCGGATCGCCGGCGGCGCGCAGTTGCGCGGCCTCGCGGCGCAACGCGTCGGCGGGCGAGGGGATCAGGCGGGCCAGAAATGCGCGGACTTCCGATTCCGGCAGCGCGCCGGAGAATTCGTACACCACCTGGCCGCCCACCACTGCCTTGACGCTGGGTATGCCGCGCACCCCGAACTGCGTCGACAATTCCTGGTTTTCGTCGGAGTTGACTTTGGCGAGGATGAACTTGCCCTGAAACTCCTCCGCCAGTTTTTCCAGGATCGGCTTGAGCGACCGGCAGGGACCGCACCAGGGCGCCCAGAAATCGACGACCACCGGCGCGGCATGCGAGGCTTCGATGACTTGTTGCTGAAAGTCGCTGGCGTTGACATCGACAGAATAGGCGGACATGGCGGGATTCCTCTTGAAACAGGTGTTTTCGGATAGTTGCTGTCAAGGCTGGGGAAATCAAGGGTCGAAGCGTCGAGCCGGGTTTCCTTGCGACAAATATGTTCTACCCGAGAACGCGTCATTCCGGCGAAAGCCGGAATCCAGGTTGCACAATCTAATCAGGCCCTTAACGTTGATTAGATGATTGAACTGGATTCCGGCATGACCCCATGCCGCTTGAACCTTGAACCTTGAACCTTGAACCTTGAACCTTGAACCTTGAACCTTGAACCTTGAACCCGCTACTGCCAATCATGCACATGCGTATGCCGGTGTTCGAGGTTGCCGTGGCGGTGGCGATGGGTATGCACCAGATTGGCGGCGGCGAGTTTTTCCATGTCGGCCAGCAAGGCCTGGATCGGGCCGTCGTGGATCAGGCTGTGGTCCTCGCCCAACACCAGGCCGCGTTTGCCCAGTTCCGGCGCCAGGCTGAGGTTGTGGGTGGTGGTCACGGTGGTGATGTTCAGTCCGCCGAGAAAATCCACCAGCCAGCCGGTGGAACGCGGGTCGAGCGCGGCGGTCGGTTCGTCGAGCAGCAATACTTTCGGTTCCAGCGCCAGCAGCGCGGCCAGGCAGACTTTCTGCTTTTCGCCGCCGGACAAGGTGAACGGCGGACGTTGCAGATGCGCGCCGACGCCGACCTGATCGGCCCAATGGCGCACGCGTTGCGCAACATCGTCGAGCCCCATCTGACGTGGTCCGAAAGCGATTTCGTCGAACACGCTGGGGTTGAACAGCATCGCGTCCGGGTTCTGGAACAGCAGCGCGACTTCGCCGCGAAAGCGACGGTGCAGGTCTGGTGACTTCAGGCGGGTCGGGGTGATTTCCTCGGTTTGATAGCGAAACTGTCCGCTGCCGGGCGCGATCAGGCCGTTGAGGATTTTCAGCAGCGTCGATTTGCCGCTGCCGTTGCAGCCCAGCAGCACGACCTTCTCGCCGGGGCGGATGGCGAAGCTGATGTCGCGCAGCACTTCGACCGCGCCGTAGCGATGGCCGACGCCGATGACTTCCAGCATCGGCTCGCTATCCGACGCCGGCGCCGGGTCGGGATGGATGACGCGGTAGCGCATTTCAGCCTTGAAACAGCAGTTGAACCCGTCCGAGGGCGGGGTGGAGAAGCCGACTGGCAAGGTAGCGGAGTCGTAGCGCTTCAGCGCGTACGAATCCGGCATACCCCTTGCGGGTGCGCGACAACGAGTCATGCCGAGGCATGGCGAGGCGGAGCAACGCAGCCAGACGGTTTCTCCACCCCGACAGCGGGCGGGTAGCGGGCTCACTCAATGGGTGAGCGTCATCGGAGCGCAAAACATCAGTCAGCATGAGGCCTCACGAGGGTCAAGGAGCGGTCAACTGCTGTTTCAAGGTTCAGTCATGGAAGAAACCGCGTGAACGCAAGGCTTGCGCGGATTGCGTGGCGGCATGCAGCGATTTTTCGATGAACCAGGACACGGCGGCGGCGCTGGCGCGGTAGCGGTCGAGCAGGCCGGGGCGGCGCAGCGAACGGCTGGCCAGGGCCAGGCGGAAGTCGTCATGCGCGCGGCGGAAGGTCAGGCTCTGGCTGTAGGCCAGGCCGAGGACGTAGGTCAGGTTTTTCGAGAAACTCAGCGCCTGGAACAGGTTGGTGCGGGCGATGAACAGGAAGGTCAGGCAGGTCAGCAGCAGCACGCGCAGGTTGAGGCGCAACAGCGTCAGCCAGGGCGAAATGTCCTGCCACCAGGCCATGCCGAGATAACTCAGGCTGATCAGCGTGTTGAACGCCAGCACGGTCAACACCGCGCGGCGCAGCAGACGGCCGGCTTGCCGGCCGGCGATCAGCAGCAGCGCAAGCAGTCCGGATGCCAGCCACAGCGGATCATGGATCAAGGTTGCCGCCAAAATGGCGGCGAGGTACAGACCCAGGTGAACACGATCGCGTTGCATGTCCCGAGGGTATCAGGCTAGGCGGGCGCGCAGGCGCGTCAGATAGCGATAACCGAGCACGGTCAGCACGCCTTCGGCGAGTCCGACCAGCAAGTGCGGCAACACCACGGCGGGCAGGGTGACCGACAGTCCGAACGGGAAGAACAACGGCGCGCCCTGTGCATCGTGGGCGATCAACGGTTGCACGCCCAAGACCAGCGCCACCAGCAGCGCCGGCAGGGCGATGGACAACCAGCCGGCGAAAAACAGCGCCAGCGTCTGATTCCAGCGGCCGAATGTTTTCCAGGCCGTCAGTGCCGCGAAGCCGCCGACCAAACCCATCGCCAGGGCGTTGATCGGCAGCGCGGTAACGCCGCCATCGCCGAACAGCAGCGCCTGCATGGCCAGCACCAGCGACACGGCGAGAAACGCCATCCAGCCACCGAAGCTGACCGCCAGCAGGCCAATGCCGGCGGCATGCGCGGTGGTGCCGCCGGGCAGGGGCAGGGCGACCATCATCAGCACGAAGGACAACGCGGTATAGGCGGCGAGAAACGGCAGCGTGTCGGCATCCAGCTCGCGTTTCACCCGCCGCGCGGCGTACGCCCATAACCCGACTGCCGCCGCGTAGGCCGGCAGATAGGTCTGCGGCGAAATGAAGCCGTCGGGGATGTGCATCAGGCGGGGCAGATGATGAGCATGTTGAAATTCACACCGTCACCCCGGCGCAGGCCGGGGTCCAGTGCGACGTGGTCAGTCATGTCAACGGTTTGCTGGATACCGGCCTGCGCCGGTATGACGGATTTTTTGAAGTTTTTCACGTTTTCAACAGCTTTTCAGAACAAAGCCGAGAAGGTGGCGATGAAGCGATATTTTTCCTTGCCCTCGGCGCCCTGCTGCTGGCTTTCCTCGTTGAGGTCGGTCCAGATCGGTTTCTTCAGCGCCAGGCCCAGGCTCATGTTGTCCTTGTACAGGCGCGCGCCGAGCACGCCGTAGAGCATGTCGCCGCCGGTCGCCGCCGCGCCGACGCCATCCTCGACATCGCGACCGAGTCTGAGGAAGTTGAGTTCGGCGTTGCCGTCGAGGCGGAAGCGGGTTTCCGGGTGGGTCATCAGGCGATAGGCGAGGGCGGCGTTGAGGCGGGTTTCGGTGCCGAATTTGACTTTGATGCCAGTTGGATTGCCGCCGATCGGATCATCGTCGTAGTGGTATTTCTGGAAGCGAATCTGCCCGGCCTCGAACACCGCCGTGGCGTCGTCGGTCAGTTGCTTGGTGGCGGTCAGACCATAGCTGAAGCTGGACTTGCCGAAGCCGAGCGACTTGCCCGGATCGATGCTGCCGTCATCGAGCCGATGGTTGGCGTCGCCGCTGGGCAGCGAGAGGCCACCGTACAGCGTGAAATGCCAGTCCATCAGGTCATCCAGGCTTTCGTCGGCCGGCACCAGCATCAAGCGATCGTCATATTTGAAGCCGATCACGCCCATCAATGAGAGGTCGGTGAAGCCGCGTGAATGGGTGTCGCCGTATTCGTCTTTCTTGATGTTGTACGGCTGGAAAGCATAGGCGGAGAACCACGGGGTGAAGCCATAACCGATACCCGCCATCCAGTATTGGTTGTAGTCGCCTTCCTGATCCCCGGCGGCGGTAGACGGGTCGTAGGTCTTGGATTTGGCGTGATCCACTTTGAGGTAACCCAGCCAACTGCCCTTGGGCAAGGTCGCGGAACTGGAGGTTTCCACCGGCGCGCCGGGGCCTTCCAGACCGACCGCGCCGAGCGTGGCGACGCCGTGGTGCGCGTGAACGACGGCGCTGGTCAAAGCCAGGGTCAGGGCGACGGATAAGCTGGATTTCATGATTTCTGCTGCCTTTTCAGATAGAGATTCAACAAACCGAACAACCCGAGAATGAAGCCGAGGCCGATGAAGATGCGGCTGTAGCGCTCGAACGCGGGTTTGTCCGAGCCGGCGAGTTGGGCGGCGGCATCGGTGCTGAGTTTGAAATCCAGGCCATGGCCGTCTTCCGAGAAGGCCTTGATCCGCCAGTCCGCCGCCCGGTCGGGCAAGAAGGCGATGCGCCCCTGGCTGTCACTGCGGCCGACCTGATAGGGCAGTTGTTCGCCGTCGCGGTAGATCTCGTAGGCCTCGAAGGTAAATGGCGTGTCGTCGGCGTAGAACAGCTTGATGACCACCGCCTGGCCGCCGACCACGGTGTATTGCAGGTCATGCGCCAAGGCCGGCCAGGCGCTCGCCAGCGTCGCGATCAACAGCATGCGAATTGCGATGCTCATGGTGTTTCGAACTGCAAGGCCGCGGCGTGGATGGTTTTGTCGGCCTTGCCGTCGGCCAGCGGCTGTTCCAGGCTGGCCTCGATATGCTGAAAGCCCGCTTGATTCAGCCGGATGTTCAGCGCCCCATCCGCCGCGCTGACGCCGCGCGGCTTGCCGAAGTAGGCGACCGTCGCGCCGGCCACCGGCTGGCCCTGGAAGGTGACGCGCAGCCGCAGCTTGTCGCCGGCTTTCAGTTGCAGCGGGTTATTCTTCGGGACGATTTCCAGCGCCTGGGTCAAGGCGCGTCCGAGCGCCGGGCTCCATCGGTCGATACGTTTCACGGCCTCCACCGACCGCCAACTGTCCAGCACCACGCCGGCCTCGGTTTTCGGCAGATTCTTGGTTCCGTATGGAGTTTTGCTCCAGTAGCCGCTGGACAGCAGAAACACGCTGGCGGCGCAGTCGCCGTTCAGCGTGGCGGGAAAGCCGCTGCCCCGCTCGGCGGCGCTCAGCCGTCCGGCGTCATCGAAGCATTGCGCTTGCAGCACGGTTTCCGGCCGGTATTCCAGGCGTTTCGCCCCTGCGTGCGTGGATCGCTCGTGGCCATAAACCAGTGTGTGCAGCGCGCCGTCGCGTTCGACCCACAAATCATGGGCATCAACCGCGACGCTCAGCAGCAGGGCGGGCAACAGCAAGAACAGTGGACGGCAGCGAGACATGGTCGTCAACAAAGTGAGCACGGCCGCTATCTTAGTAAGAAATAAGAAAAAAACATAATTTGTATGACTTGTCTTTGGAGCACTTCTCCCCAAGTTCGAGAATCCGGCCTCGAACAGCGGCCAACAACGTTTCAAGGTTAATATTGCGCCACTTCCGATACCGATCGAATGCCATGTCGCCGTATCAATACTTTCGCCGCCCAGCCGCCGGTTTTACCTTGCTGGAACTGCTGGTCGTGCTGGTCATCATCGGCCTGCTGGTCGGCTATGTCGCGCCGCGTTATTTCGCCCAGGTCGGCAAATCCGAGGTCAAGGTGACGCGGGCGCAGATCAAGGCGCTGGAAGATGCGCTGGACCAGTATCGGCTGGATGTCGGTCGCTATCCGGACAGCGACCAGGGTCTGGCGGCGCTGAACAGCCAACCGGCCGGCGAGGAGCGTTGGCAGGGACCTTACCTGCGCAAGGAAGTGCCCAACGATCCATGGGGTCAGCCCTACCAGTACAAGCAACCCGGCGAGCATGGCGAAATCGATCTGTTTTCGCTCGGCAAGGATGGCCAACCCGGCGGCGCCGGCGAAGCCGCGGATATCGGCAACTGGTAAGCCACCGCGCCATGCAGTTCGTCATTTCGGCCTTGTCCGGCAACGGTCGCGTGTCGCTCAATCTGGATGCGACGCATGCCGAGGACGCCGCCGATCAGGCGCGTCGGCAAGGCTTGACGGTGTTGTCGGTGAAGCCGGCGGGGTCCGGGCTGCGGCATGGCGGGTCATTGTTCAGCCGGCGTTATCGGTTTCCGATCAGCCTGTTTTCCCGCGAGTTGCTGTCCTTGCTCGGCAGCGGCCTGTCGCTGGTCGATGCGTTGCAGACCCTGGCCGAGAAGGAAACCCGCAACGAGCCGCGTCGCATTCTGACCCAGGTGCTCGAACATCTGTATCAGGGCGAATCGCTGGCCGCCGCGATCGCGCACTATCCGGAATCGTTCCCGGCGTTGTATGTGGCGACGGTGCGCGCCTCCGAGAGAACCAGCAACCTGCCGGAAGCCTTGACCCGCTACATCGCCTATCAGCAACAACTGGAAGTGCTGCGCAAGAAGGTTGCCGCCGCCGCCGTATATCCGGTGTTGCTGCTGCTATTGGGCAGCGCCGTGGCGCTGTTCCTGCTGGGCTGGGTGGTGCCGCGTTTCGCGTCGATTTATGAAGGCAATCTGGAACGTCTGCCGCTGGCCTCGCGCTGGCTGATGCAATGGGGCGAACTGATTCAGGGCCACGCGCTGGAAGCCGGGCTGGGCTTTTTGCTGTTCGGCGCCGGCTTGATCCATGTCCTGCGCCGGCCGCTGGCGCGCGCCGCCATCTCGCGTCGGCTGTGGCGGCTGCCGGGTCTCGGCGAACGTCTGCGGGTGTTCCAGTTGACGCGGTTTTACCGCACCGTCGGCATGCTGCTGGCCGGCGGCATTCCGATCCTCACCGCGTTGCGGATGGCGGAAGGCTTGTTGCATCCGGAGCTGCGCGTGCGTCTGGCCAGCGCCGCGCGCGGCATCCGCGAGGGCAAGCCGATTTCCGAGGCGATGGATGTCGCCGGTCTCGCCACCCCGGTGGCGTTGCGCATGTTGCGGGTGGGCGAGAAAAGCGGCCGCATGGGGGAGATGATGGAATCGATCGCCGCCTTCCATGATGAAGAACTGGCGCGCGGCGTCGACTGGTTTACCCGCTTGATCGAGCCGCTGTTGATGATCATCATCGGCCTGACCATAGGCATCATCGTGGTGTTGTTGTACATGCCGATATTCGAACTGGCCGGGAGCCTGGAATGAGGCCGCAGTCGCTGATTACCGCCGCCATGCTGGCCGACGCCACGCGCAACACCGACGACAAGCAGGCCTTGCAGGCCTTGCAGGAACAGCTTGGCTTGCCGGCGGCGGCGTTTCTCGCCGAACTTGGCAATGCGTTCGCCTACCCGGTGCTGGACATGAACGCGCTGCGCGACATGACGCCGGCATTCGATCTGCTGCCGTTCAACCTCGCACTGGAACGCGAGTGCGCGGCCTGCCGCGACGCCGACGGCAAGCTCTGGCTGGTGTTCGCCGATCCGCTGCAACCGGCGCTGATCGACTGGGCGGAACGCCGCATCAGCGTCGCTTTTGTCAGCGCCCTGGTGTTGCGCGAGGATCTGCTGGCCTGGCTGCACCGGCTGGAAGTCAATCTGAAGGCGATGGACGGTGTGCATGCCGCCAGCGATTCCGGCCGGGTCCGCGAACAGGTCGAGGAAATTTCGCTGCAGGCCATCGGCGCCGACGCCTCGCCGGTGATCAAGCTGGTGCATTCGACCCTGTACGACGCGGTGTCCAGCGGCGCGTCGGATATCCATCTGGAAAACGACGCCGCCGGCCTGACCATCAAGTACCGGATCGACGGCGTGCTCAACACGGTGGCGCAATCGCCCGGACGCGAGATGGCCGAACATGTGATCTCGCGGGTCAAGGTGATGGCCGAACTCGACATCGCCGAGCGCCACATCCCCCAGGACGGCCGCTTCAAGGTGCAGATGCGCGGTCGTGAAATCGATCTGCGGGTATCGATCATGCCCGGCATCTTCGGCGAAGACGCGGTGCTGCGCATCCTCGACCGCCAGCAACTGGCCAACGAACTGAAGGTGATTTCGCTGGAACGCCTGGGCTATCACGGCGATCTGCTGGCCGGCATCCGTCGACTGTCGCGCGAGCCCTACGGCATGTTTCTGGTCACCGGGCCGACCGGCAGCGGCAAGACCACCACGCTGTACGCCGCGATTTCCGAGATCAACACCGGCCAGGACAAGATCATCACCATCGAGGATCCGGTGGAATATCAGTTGGCCGGCATCCTGCAGATTCCGGTCAACGAGAAGAAGGGTCTGACCTTCGCCCGCGGCCTGCGCTCGATCCTGCGCCACGACCCGGACAAGATCATGGTGGGCGAGATACGCGACCCGGAAACCGCGCAGATCGCCGTGCAATCGGCGCTTACCGGGCATCTGGTGTTCACCACCGTGCACGCCAACAACGTGTTCGACGTGATCGGCCGGTTCATGCACATGGGTGTCGATCCGTACAGCTTCGTTTCCGCCTTGAACGGCATCCTGGCGCAGCGTCTGGTGCGGGTGAATTGTCCGCATTGCGCCGAAGCGGTCACGCCGAGCGCCCAACTGCTGGCCGATTCCGGGCTGGCCCCGGAGCGCGCCGCCGGTTACGCGTTTCGCGCCGGCAAGGGCTGCGGCCAGTGTCGCGGCAGCGGCTTCAAGGGGCGTCACGCGATCGCCGAGATGATGGTGCTGAATGACGAAATCCGCGAGCTGATCGTCACCCGCGCCTCGATCCGCCAGGTCAAGGAAGCCGCCGCCCGCGCCGGCGTGCAGAACCTGCGCGATGCGGCGCTGGACATGGTGCGGCGCGGCGAGACGACGCTGGAAGAAATCAACCGGGTCACTTTCGTGGCGTGAGCGAACACGATGTTCGATAACCTCATCCCCGCCCATCGACTGGCCATGCTGCCGGGCCGCTGGGTGTTGGCGCCGGCGGGCGGCAAGGCGCGGGTCGAGGCCGCCTTCGCCAGCGGCGATCCGCTGGCGTCGCTCGACGACTTGCTCGCCCAACATCTGCCTGGCGGCCGCTTGCGCGTCACCTTGTCACATCATCATGTGCGGCTGTTTCTCGCCGCCGCGCCGCCGGTCTGGTTAGGCCGGGCGGAAATGCACGCCTGGCTCGCCAGCCAGTTGGCGTCCAGTCTGGCGGAAGCCGATCGCGCCGACGCCTGGCAGCTGACCTGGGATCTCACGCCGCCCGGCCGACCGATCGTGGTGGCCGCCATGCCGGAGAGCTTGCTGCACGGCCTGC
>JAGUXX010000213.1 GCA_020061585.1 Betaproteobacteria bacterium
CCAGCGGAGCGGTATCGAGCTGGATCGGCTGCGCTGCATGAGTTTCGCCGGCTGGGTGCCTTGGCTACTGGACAGCCTTGATGATCAGATTCCAGCCGCATTGGAAACCTATGCGTTCCAGCTCTCGGTACTGCTGCCGAGACTCCGCCGTAAGACGCGATCCATCACGAGCTGGCGTGCCTGGCTGCCCACCCAACCGATACACCGCGCCTGTCCGCTCTGCCTGAACGATCCGGAGAACCAAGCCGTACTGCTCGCGTGGAAGCTGCCCCTGATGCTGAGCTGCCCACTGCATGGCTGCTGGCTGGAATCCTATTGGGGCGTGCCAGGGCGGTTTCTCGGCTGGGAGAACGCCGACGCCGAACCGCGCACTGCCAGCGACGCGATTGCGGCGATGGACCAGCGTACCTGGCAGGCACTGACGACCGGCCACGTGGAGTTGCCGCGCCGACGCATCCACGCCGGATTGTGGTTTAGGCTGCTACGCACGCTGCTCGATGAGCTGAACACCCCGCTTTCGACGTGCGGCACCTACGCGGGGTATCTCCGCCAAATCTGGGAATGCTGCGGGCATCCGCTGCGTGCTGGGCAAAGTCTGTGGCGACCGTATGAAACCCTGAACCCGGCAGTACGGTTGCAGATGCTGGAGGCGGCGGCAACGGCAATCAGCTTGATTGAGGTGAGGGATATAAGCCCGCCAGGCGAGCACGCAAAGCTATTCTGGTCCGAGCCCCAAACCGGGTTCACCAGTGGCCTGCCGGCGAAAGCGCCGAAGCCCGAACCCGTCGATCACTGGCAGCGTGCAATCCAGGCCATTGATGAGGCCATCATTGAAGCACGACACAACCCCGAGACGGCACGCTCGCTGTTCGCGTTGGCTTCCTATGGTCGGCGCGACCCCGCTTCCTTGGAACAGTTGCGCGCCACCTTCGCGAAGGAAGGCATCCCCCCGGAATTTCTGTCACATTATGAGCCTAGCCTACCCTTTGCATGCCTTAGACAGAATGACGGGTTAAGTGACAAATTTTGACGTGCAGAGCTTCCCGATGCAAACTGTCACATAATCGAACGTATATGTGACAGGTACAAGATGCTGATTGGCTACATGCGAGTATCGAAGGCGGATGGCTCCCAGGCGACGGACTTGCAGCGCGATGCGCTGGTCGCGGCCGGTGTTGATCCGGCGCATCTCTATGAAGACCAAGCGTCCGGAAAACGCGAGGATCGTCCCGGTCTGGCGAGCTGTCTGAAGGCACTACGGCCAGGCGACACGTTGGTCGTTTGGAAACTGGATCGGCTCGGGCGCGACCTGCGCCATCTGATCAATACCGTCCATGACCTGACCGGACGCGGCATCGGCCTCAAGGTGCTGACCGGGCACGGCGCGGCCATTGACACCACGACCGCCGCCGGCAAGCTGGTCTTCGGTATCTTCGCCGCGCTGGCCGAGTTCGAGCGCGAGTTGATCGCCGAGCGCACCGTGGCGGGCCTGGCCTCAGCACGGGCACGCGGCCGGAAAGGCGGCCGGCCGTTCAAGATGACCGCCGCCAAGCTGCGGCTGGCGATGGCGGCAATGGGGCAGTCAGAGACCAAGGTCGGCGACCTGTGCCAGGAACTTGGCATCACGCGGCAGACCCTGTATCGGCATATTTCACCCAAGGGCGAGCTACGTCCAGATGGCGAGAAGCTACTCAGCCGAATTTGATGCCGACATGAGGCGACGTAGCGAAAGCGTGGTTTGTCTCAATTTGACGGCGGCGAACCGCAAGCGTTCGGTTCGCCGCTCGTTTCGGTCGCAGTGCTGGCCCGCGCCTGGAAACGTTGATAACACTCCAGCCCGCAGAAGTGCTCGACGTACTCCGCGCCTTCCGGTGTGAAGGCGGCATCGAGCGGAATTTCCTTGCAGCACACGCAGCAACTGGTGGCGGTCGGATCATTTGCATTCATGGTGGCACCCCTCCATTGACTGACGAAGACGGCGAATGCCGCCGCCGGCATCGGCTTTGCGAACAGAAAGCCTTGCCCGCGCTCGAACGCTTGGGCCCTCCGCCGTAGTCCATCCATCCGGCCGGGAAGCGCTCATGATCTTTCCCTGAATGCCCGCAACGCCCGCGCCAGTGACAGAAGAAACAGGCCGGTCAAACCGAGCGCCGTGATGACCCAATACTCGACAAGGAATGCACCGGCGGTTGTGCCGGCCAGCACGGCAGCGAGGATGGACAGGTGGCAGGGGCAAGTCAGCACGGCCAGCGTGCCCCACAGGTAGCCGGTGAACGGTTTGTGCGTCTCGGCCGGCATGCGCTCGGGGCTGTTCATGGCAAACTCTCCGCATGCTGTGCCGGCGCGGTCGGCATGGCGGCCAACTGCACTTCCAGATTGGCCAACGCTTCGCGCCGGCGTTCGACGAACTGACGCAGCACAGCAAGCTGCGCGGCAGTTTCATCGCAGTTCGCCGCATCCAGCGCCCGGCACAGCCGCGCCAATGCGCCGAGGCCGATGCCCGCCTCGAAGGCGGCCCGCACGAAGCACAGTCGCTGCAAGGCGGCGTCATCGAACAGGCCGTAGCCACCCGTGGTGCAGGCGACTGGCCGCAGCAATCC
>JAGUXX010000324.1 GCA_020061585.1 Betaproteobacteria bacterium
GGTGGGGGAAGGATTCGAACCTTCGAAGGCAGTGCCGTCAGATTTACAGTCTGATCCCTTTGACCGCTCGGGAACCCCACCGGGAAAGCGCGGCATTATCAGGGCCGCAATGCACCTTGTCAATCAGACATTGAACAGGAAATTCAGAACATCACCATCTTTGACGATATATTCCTTGCCCTCCGAACGCATCTTGCCCGCCTCTTTCGCGCCCTGTTCGCCACCGTAGGCAATGAAATCCTCGAAGGCGATGGTTTGAGCGCGGATGAAACCCCGTTCGAAATCGGTATGGATCACGCCGGCCGCCTGCGGCGCGGTGTCGCCTTTGTGGATGGTCCAGGCACGCACTTCCTTGACCCCGGCGGTGAAATAAGTCTGCAGTCCTAGCAGGTCGTAGCCGGCGCGAATCAGCCGATCCAGGCCCGGTTCATGCAGGCCCATCGACTCAAGAAACTCGAGCCGGTCGGCTTCATCCAGGCTGGCGATTTCCGCCTCGATGGCTGCGCAAACGGCGACCACCGGCGCGCCTTCGGCTTCGGCCAATTTCTTCAGACGATCCAGATGCGGATTATTTTCGAAGCCGTCCTCCGCAACATTCGCCACATACATCGCCGGCTTGATGGTCATCAAACACAGTGGCGCGAGCAGCGCCCGCTCTTCCGCGCTTAGCCCCAGGCTACGCGCCGGGCGGGCTTCGTTCAGGTGCGGCATCAGCTTGTCGTAGATGGCGAGCAGCTTGATCGCATCCTTGTCGCCGGCGCGCGCCTTCTTGCTGTCACGATGATGCGCCTTTTCCACCGTCGCCAGGTCAGCCAGCGCCAACTCGGTGAGGATCACCTCGATGTCGGATAGCGGGTCGATGCGTCCCGCGACGTGAATGACATTGTCATCCTCGAAGCAGCGCACCACATTGACGATGGCGTCGGTCTCGCGAATATTCGCCAGAAACTGGTTGCCCAGGCCTTCGCCCTTGCTTGCTCCGGCCACCAGCCCGGCGATATCGACGAATTCGACGATCGCCGGCACCATCCGCTGCGGCTTGACGATGGCCGCCAGTTGCGCCATGCGCGGATCGGGCACTTCGACTACGCCGACATTGGGTTCAATGGTGCAGAAGGGATAGTTCTCCGCCGCAATGCCGGCCTTGGTCAGCGCATTGAACAGAGTGGACTTGCCGACGTTGGGCAGTCCGACGATGCCGCATTTCAGACTCATGCTGAAGTTTCCTTGCTAGTTTTCAGGGTTGCCCCAGATGCCATCGGCTTGGTATTGGCCAATTTCATCGCGGCATTCCAGTCCGCCTTTTCCAGCAACGGCCAGGTTTCGATGCCGCGTTCGATGGCGTCATCGATGTCGCGCCGCTCTTCTTGGCGCGGCGGCTTCAGCACATAATTCACCACTTCGTCGCGGACGCCGGGATGGCCGATGCCGACCCGCAAACGCCAGTAGTCCTGCGTACCGAGATGGGCGGAGATATCTTTCAGGCCATTGTGTCCGCCGACGCCACCGCCGAACTTGAGGCGCAACTGCCCGGGCGGAATATCCAGTTCGTCATGCACGACCAGAATTTCGCCTGGCGTCACCTTGTGAAAGCGCGCCAACGCGCCGACCGACTGGCCGGAGCGATTCATGAAGGTCTGCGGCAACAGCAACCAGACACCCTGACCGCGCGCCAGACCGGCGATGCCGTGAAAACGTGACTCGCGCGACAGACTGACACCCAAGTGGGCCGCCAGACGCTGACAAAACCAAAACCCGGCGTTATGCCGGGTTTCAGCGTACTCGGCGCCGGGATTACCCAGTCCGACGATCAGGCGAGGCTTGACCTGCATCAGACTGGTCATGCACCGGAGTCAGAACAGCGATCAGGCGGCGGGCTCGGCTTCGCCAGCCGCGGCGCCGCCACGGATGGCCAGAATATTGGCCACACCCTGGTCTTCGCCACGCACCAGAGACGCGAATTCGACGCCCGCCGGCAGCGGCAGATCGGACAGGTGTATGGTCTGGCCGGCTTCCAGTTTGGCCAAATCAACCACGATGAACTCCGGCAGAGCGCCGGGCAGACATTGCACTTCCGCATCGGTGATCAGATGGCTGACAACGCCACCCGACAGCTTCACGCCAGGCGCGATTTCGGCATTGACGAAGTGCAGCGGCACTCTCATGTGGATCTTCTGCGTGGCATCGACACGCTGAAAGTCGATGTGCAGCACCAGCGGCTTGTACGGGTGCATCTGGAAATCGCGCAGCAGCACGGGCTCCTTGACGCCATCCAGGTTGAGGCTCAGCACGGACGAATGAAAAGCCTCGTTCTTCAGGCCGAAATACAGATCCTTGTGGTTCAGATCGACGGCCTGGGGCGTTACGCCATTGCCATAGACGATACCGGGCACCCGACCGGCGCGACGCAGGCGGCGGCTCGCTCCGGTGCCCTGCGCATCACGCTTTACTGCATTGATTTCGATTTGCATGTCTTGCTCCTTGCGGTTTGAAAAGGGCCCCCGCGACCAGGCGGCCCGACTTGAAATGGTTTATTCGCTGAACAGCGAACTCACGGAATCTTCATCGCTGATGCGACGTATGGTTTCGGCCATCAGATTGGCGACCGAAAGCTGACGAATACGATTCGAGGCGCGCGCGTCCTCGCGCAACGGGATGGTGTCGGTAACGACCAGTTCATCGAGCGCGGAATTGTTCACCCGTTCCACCGCGCTGCCGGACAACACGGCATGCGTGCAATAGGCGATGACGCGCTTGGCGCCATTGACTTTCAGCGCGTTGGCGGCTTCGCAAAGGGTATTGGCGGTATCGACCATGTCATCCATGATCATGCAGGTGCGATCCTTGACATCGCCGATGATGTTCATCACCTTGGCGACATTCGGCTTGGGGCGGCGTTTATCGATGATCGCCAGTTCGCATTCCAAGCGCTTGGCCACCGCGCGCGCGCGCACCACACCGCCGACATCGGGCGAAACCACCATCAGATTCTCGTAGTTCTGCTTCCAGATATCGCCCATCAAAATCGGCGTGGAATAAATATTGTCGACCGGGATGTCGAAGAAACCCTGAATCTGGTCCGAGTGCAGGTCCATGGTCAGCACCCGCTTGACCCCGACCACGGTCAGCATGTCGGCCACCACGCGCGCGGTGATCGGCACCCGCGCCGAACGCACCCGGCGATCCTGACGGGCGTAACCGAAATAGGGAATGGCGGCGGTGATGCGGCCGGCGGAAGCACGGCGCAGCGCATCGACCATCAACATAATCTCCATCAGACTGTCGTTGGTCGGCTCACAGGTGGATTGCAGCACGAACACATCCTTGCCGCGAACGTTCTCCATGATCTCGACGTTGACTTCCCCATCGGAAAACCGCCCCACCGTCGCCCGCCCCAATCGCAAATTGAGGTGGCGCGCCACATCCTCGGCAAGCTTGGGATGGGCATTGCCGGTGAACACCATCAAGCTGTCATATGCCACTTCGCCCCCCAGGCCAGTTCCAGCCCAAGCGCGCCAATTCGACGCGCGAACAGTTAACAAATCACATCACAAAACAAAAAGCGTGCACCCCAAGGCTGCACGCTTGTCGTGTCCGCCCTCAAGACGGACTTGTCTGGCTGGGGAGGTAGGGATCGAACCTACGAATGCCGGAATCAAAATCCGGTGCCTTACCACTTGGCGACTCCCCAATTACTTGCCGAATCGACATCAATCCGCGAACCCGTACAGGGGATGCTGATCAACTCCATCCGCAACAAAACCTTGCATATGGCCGGGCCGCATGGCGAAAACCCGCTCCGCCTCGGCGCGACTCGAAAACCCCGCAAAAATACAGGCTCCCGAACCGGTCATACGCGCATCCCCCAAGCAACCGACCTGACCATTCAACCAATCGAGATACTCGGCCACCTCGGGATATAACGTTCTGGCCAAGGGTTCAAGATCATTGCGCCCAAAGCCATCAAAGAGGGCCGCGATTCTGATCGACGGCGTGTTACGTGTCAATCCCGAATGGGCGAAAATAGCTGGCGTGGATACATGCACCGGCGGCGTAAGCACCACATAACTGGCGGGAGATGGCGTCCAGGGGGTCAACAACTCCCCAACCCCTTCCGCGAACGCGCTGCGGCCGAACACGAAAACCGGCACATCCGCCCCCAGCGCCAAGGCCAAATGCTGCAATTCCCCGCGTGGCAAATCCAGGCCCCAGAGCCGATTCAACACCAGCAACACGCTGGCGGCATCGGAACTCCCCCCGCCCAGGCCGCCGCCCAGCGGCAGACGCTTGATCAGTTCAATATCCGCGCCCAATCGGCAGCCGGTGCGCTGTTGCAACAATTTCGCCGCGCGCCAACACAGGTCTTGCTGTTCCGGCACCCCGGCCAGCGGCTGCAGCAAGCGGATTTCGCCATCATGACGCGACGTAATATTCAAACTGTCGCCGAAATCGAGAAATCGAAACACCGTCTGCAGCAAATGATAACCATCGGCACGTCGACCGACCACATGCAAAAACAGATTCAGCTTGGCCGGCGCCGGATAACTCATGGCAGCTCCCAGGCATCGATCACGACGCGAACCTCCAGATCGTCACCCCGCCGCGCGCTCAGCTTGCCCGGCAACCAGCGTCCGGAATGCATTGCATAGCGACTGAAGAATATTCGCCAACCATCCTGCGCCAGTTCTCCCAGCCGGCCATCGGCATCCGGCAGCGCGCGGTACTCGGCATCCGGCCGCGGCTGGCCGACCACCCACCAGGCCAGCCCGCGCAATGGCAATTCCAGCCCCAAGGCCTCACGCACCAGCGTATCGGCGTCCGCCGCAAAATAGCGTCGCCCTTCGGCGTTTTCCAGCGCCATGCCCAGGGGTCCGCCGCGCAACTCCGCCACGCCCTGCCCCAAAGGCGTGCGCAGCAGCAATTCCTCATCCCGGGTATCACGTCGCCAGACCAGCCCCCCGGAAAAAGATTCCTCACCGGCATTCACCGACACCCGGCCCTCCAGCCGGAACGCGACAGGTGTGGCATCAATTGCGATTTTCAGCGTCCGCGACTCGGAGTTGAAACCCGGCCAATTGGCGCATCCCGACAGCCCCAGCAGCGACGACAGACATATCGCCAGGAACGCGCCGCGCCGCGGATCAGACCTCAAGGCTGCAAGCGCGTAACGGTTTCGCGCAGACTTTCATTGTCGGGATGCGCATCCAGCGAACCTTGCCAAATACGCCGCGCCTCCTCCTTGTCGCCTTTCATCCACAACGCTTCGCCAAGGTGCGCGGCGATTTCGGGATCCGGCCGCGCGGCATGCGCGCGGCGCAACATCTCTACCGCTTCGGCATAGCGTTTGGATTTGAACAGCGCCCAGCCCATGCTGTCCTGAATGAAGGGATCATCTGGTTCAAGCTGGATGGCCTTGTCGAGCAACTCGATCGCCTCGTCGATGCGTGACGTGCGATCCGCCAGGGTGTAACCCAGGGCATTGTAGGCGTGCGCGAAGTCCGGCTTGAGCTGAATCAAACGCCGCAGGTCGCTTTCCAGCATATCCAGTTGACCCAGTTTTTCCGCCGCCATGGCCCGGTCATACAGCAGATCGGCGGCATCCGGCATTTTTTCCAGGGCCTTGCTGAGTACCGCCAGCACGCCGCGGTTGTCCTTCGCCTCACGCATGATCTGCGCCTCGGTCTGCACCACCCGAATCCGCGCGGCATCGTCCTCCGGCGTCAGGCCGGCCAGCCACTCAAGCGCCTGCGCGACATTGCCCTGCTTGCTCATCACCACGGCGGCGCGCAACTGGGCATCCAGGCGCTGGCGACCACTGCTGACCGATTGATACCAGATCAGCGCCTGTTCCGGGCGACCGCGCGCTTCGGCAAGCTGCCCAAGATGGAAGCGCACGCTGCCATCTTCCGGGTGGCCCAGCTCCAGGGCTTTCGCGAGACTGGCCTCGGCGCTGTCGAAATCATTGGTCTGCATGGCGATCAAACCGATGGACAGATGATTTTCCGGGTTGTCCGGCATCTCGCGCGCCAGCCATTCGAACTGCTCGCGCGATTCGCCGAAATGCCCCGAGCGCGCCAACTGCTTGGCATACGCCAGCCGGACATCACGCGTCCCCGGCGAGGCGGCGAGATAATCCTTGAAAAATCCGATGGCGGACGCTTCGTCACGCATCTGCAACAACACCTGCGCCTTGAACAATGGCGCCGCCGTCCACCCCGGCTTCAGGCGCATGGCCTCGTCCAGTTCATACAACGATCGTTCCCCCTTGCCGGCCTGCCAGGCCGCCTGCGCCACGGCGAAACGCGCCTCCGCCACACCGGGGTAATCGGCCGCCAGATCGGCGATCAGATCGAACACCGCCTGCTTGTCCTTCTGGCGCGCCAGCAGACCATGCAACTGCATGAACGCCTCGCCGCTATTTCCCCCCTTGATCCAGGCCTGAAAATGCGGTCTTGCCTCGCTCATCCGACCGCTGCCGACCAGCAATGACGACAAGGTCTGCAACGCCTTGGCGGAATCGGGTTCCAGCTCTTGCCATAATTGCGCATTCTTCAACGCCAGCGGCGACATTCGCGCATACAGCGAAACCTCGGTAGCGCGTTTGGCGACTCGGGCATCGCGGGTCTTTCTGGCGAGATCGGCATAGGCTTCGGCGGACAGCTTCAGTTCGCCACGCTGCCCGGCGATTTCCGCCAGCAAAAATTGATACAGCACTTGGGAAGTCAATTCCTGAGCAGGCCGCGCCGGCAAAATCGGCAAAGGCAAAATCGGCAGCGGCGACTCGGCGACGGGAACGCGCGGCGGAACGACGCTGGTCTGGGCGCACGCGGACAGCGATGCGGTCAGCATCGCCAGACAAGCTGTTTTGACCAATGTGGGAAGAGACATGATGCATATCCGGAAATGTTCAGGGCATTATGCAAGACCGTTATCGCGCTTGGAAGTTGCCGGTGTGCCGCAGCACCCGATCGAATCGCCGTTCACTCAGTTCACAGGAATCCGACCATGCCCGAGTTGCCCGAAGTCGAAACCGTTTGCCGAGGCCTGACGCCGCACCTGCAAGGGCACATGCTACGCGGCGCTCGCGTCAGGGAAGCACGCTTGCGCTGGCCGGTACCGGCCAATATCGACGAACTGACCCGCGATCAACGCATCCACCAACTGACCCGGCGCGGAAAATATCTGCTGGTCCGTCTCGACCGAGGCTGGCTGATCATGCATCTCGGCATGTCCGGCAGTCTGCGCCTGACGCAAGCCGCCGTTACACCACTGAAACACGATCATTTCGACTTGCTGCTCGATGGTGGACGCGTCTTGCGCTATCGCGATCCGCGCCGATTCGGCGCTTTGCTCTGGTGCGAGCAACCCGAGCAGCACCCGCTGATCGCCCATCTGGGGGTGGAACCCTTGGCCGAAGCATTCAACGCGGCCAGCCTGCATGCGCTCTGCCAAGGCAAGCAGATCGCCATCAAGCAATTGCTCATGGATGCCCGACTGATTGTCGGGATCGGCAACATCTACGCCAACGAGGCACTGTTTCATGCCGGCATCGACCCGCGCCTGGCGGCCGGCAAGCTGTCACGCCCGCGCTGCGCTCGTCTGGTCGACGCCGTGCGCATGACACTGACGCAAGCGATCGCCGCCGGCGGCAGCAGTCTGCGTGATTTTGTCGATGGTCACGGCAACCCGGGCTATTTCCAGCAAGGCTATTTTGTTTATGGCCGCGGCGCGGCGCCTTGCCGGGTTTGCGCATCGCCGCTGCGACACATTCGACAGAGCGGTCGTTCGAGTTTCTTTTGCCCGCGCTGCCAACACCGTTAAGGCAGGCGGGCGGACCTTCCGCACCGCTTCCGCCCCCTTTGGCAGTCGGCTTTTATGCTAGAGTCCCGCCAGCAATATAGTGCCAGACACAACCAACTCGGCCACTGCTGGAGGCATACCGATGAACAACGCATCTCTCGTCAACGACTTCGAGGCATACAGCCAATGGCGTATGGAACTCTCGCGCCGCATTGGCGACTATCGCGCCTGGCTGGGCAAGGAAGATCTGAACGACTCGCAGCGCGATCTGCGCCTGCAGCAACTGATCGACAGGTTGGCCGAAGATAAGTTGCATGTCGCCTTCGTCGCGGAGTTTTCGCGCGGCAAATCTGAACTGATCAACGCCATTTTTCTGTCCGACCTGAAGCAGCGTCTGTTGCCGTCCACCGCCGGTCGCACCACGATGTGCCCGACCGAATTGCTCTATGACCCCGCCAAGCCGGCGATGATCGAACTGCTGCCGATCGAAACCCGCGGCTCGAACGCCACGATTTCTGAATACAAAGGCTATCAGGACGAATGGACCAACGTCCCGATGGACACTTCCTCCGCCGACAACGTCGCGCGGGCGATGCAGGAAGTCTGCCGAGTCAAGTCGGTCAGCATCGAGGAAGCCACTCGCCTGGGTCTGTATATCGCCGACGATCCGACAGCCAGCATGACCGATAACGGCGACGGCACGGTAACCATCCCAGCCTGGCGCCACGCGATCATCAACTTCCCGCATCCCTTCCTGGAAAAAGGCTTGGTGGTTTACGACACCCCCGGACTGAATGCGATCGGCGTCGAACCGGAACTGACCTTCAACTTGTTGCCGAACGCCCACGCGGTGCTGTTTGTGCTGGCCGCCGATACCGGCGTCACCAAGTCGGACATCGAAGTCTGGCGTAGCCACATCTATGCGCGCGGCAAGAACCGCGGTCGCCTGGTGGCGCTGAACAAGATCGACGGCTTATGGGATGACCTGAAGACCGAAGATCAGATCAACGCGGAAATTTCCAGCCAGGTGAAATCCTGCGCCGAATTGCTTGGCATCGACGAGAGCCAGATTTTCCCGGTCTCCGCCCAAAAAGGCCTGCTGGCCAAGATCAGCGGTGATGAAGCATTGCTGAAACGCAGCCGGCTCGCTTTGCTGGAAAAAGCCCTATCCGAAGAACTGATCTCCTCCAAACAATCCATCGTGCGCGACCAGACCGAGGCGGAACTCGGCGATCTGCTCGACAACAGCCTGGCGCTGGTCGAGGGCAGACAACGCGGCATCGAGGAGCAACTCAACGAACTCAAGGGCTTGCAGGGCAAGAATCAGGATGTGGTGGGCCACATCATGACCAAGATCACCGCTGACAAGGAAACCTTCGAGCGCGGCTTGCAGCAGTTTCAGGCGCTGCGCTCGGTGTATTCGCAGCAGAGCATCAAACTGTTCTCGCAGATCGGCATGGACGTGCTGCGCGACGAAGTCCGCGGCGCGCGGGAGGACATGGTCAAGAGCCGCTTCACCAAAGGCATACGCGATGCCATGACCAATTTCTTCAAGAGCGTCGACCTGCATCTGGAAGGCGCCAACACCCAGATCGATGAAATCAACAAGATGATGGAAGCCATGTATCGCAAGCTCAATCTGGAACATGGCATCAATCTGATCAGCATTCCGCCGTTCTCGATGCTGCGTTACCGGAAAGAGATTCAACGTCTTGAAGAAGCTTACGATCAGCAGTTCAACACGTTCTACACCTTCCTGACCACCGAGCAATACACCCTGACCTCGCGCTTTTTCGAAACCCTGGCCAGCCGGGTGGTGCAGATGTACGAAATTCTGAACAAGGACGTCGAAAACTGGCTGAAAGCGGTGATGTCACCAATGGAAGCGCAGGTGCGCGAACATCAAATGCAGCTCCGCCGCCGCCTGGAAAGCGTCAAACGCATCCACAAGGCGGCCGACACGCTCGACGATCGCATCGGCGAACTGGACCAGATGCACAGCGAAGTAACCCGCCAGCATGGCGAATTGACCGTGCTTTCGAATGCCATCCGCGCCGCTCTGGTTCCGGTCAAACTCAAGCCGGAGCGGCTGGCGGCCTGACGCCTGACAGGCCGCCAGTTTCGGCCAACGAAAAAGCGCGGCTTGTCCGCGCTTTTTCGTTGGCGCCGTGGAGGCTACTTGGCCGCCGTCAATTTCTGGTATTTCGCCATCAACTGATCCTGGTCCTCGACATAATTCGGATTCAACGGAATGCAATCGACCGGACAGACTTCGCGGCATTGCGGCGTATCGAAGTGACCGACGCATTCGGTGCACTTGTTCGGATCAATGATGTAGATATCCTCGCCTTGCGAAATGGCATCGTTCGGGCACTCCGGTTCACACACATCACAATTGATGCATTCATCGGTAATCATCAAAGCCATGGGATTTTCCTTTTTCAGTTCTGTTGAGCAAATTAGGCGGAAAACTTGTCAGTCAAACGCTCCACCACCAAGGGATGCACAAATGGCGACACATCGCCTTGCAAACGGGCGATCTCGCGCACCATGCTGGCGGAAACGAACATGTGCTGTTCCGCCGGCGTGAGAAAAACCGTCTCCATATCCGGATTCAGACGCCGATTCATGCCGGCGAGCTGAAACTCGTATTCAAAATCGGACAACGCGCGCAAGCCGCGCAACACCATGCGCGCGCCCACGTCGCGGACAAAATCGATCAGCAAACCGTCGAACGAACGCACGCTTACCCCCGGCAAGTCAGCCAGCACCTGACTCGCCAGATCAACCCGCTCGGCCAGGCTGAAGCAGGGCTGTTTCGGCGCGTTGTCCGCCACCGCGACGATCACTTCATCGAACAACCGCAACGCGCGGCGAACGATGTCCTCGTGCCCGCGGGTCATTGGGTCGAACGTGCCTGGGTAAACAACCACTCGACGAGCTGCGCTCATAACGGCCATCGCGGTCAAACCCGCGCCTCCAGCAAGCAAAAATGCGCCAGGCCGGCTCGGCCTTGGCGAACAACGGTAAAGCCATCGGGGCTGATCGCAACGGGAGATTCAGCGTAGATTTTACCGCCCGGACGCAATCGTGTCGCCGCGCTTTGCAACGCCGGCAGCAACAAATTGCCATCGAAAGGCGGGTCCAGAAAAATCACATCGAAAAATTCGCCGGGCGAGGCAAGATAGGCCATCGCGTCGATCTGAAATATATCCAGATTGCGCGTTTTCAATAGGCCGGCATTGCGCCGCAGCGCATCCCGCGCCTTACCGTCGCGCTCCAGCATGACCACCCGCTCGGCGCCGCGCGAGGCCGCCTCGAATCCCAGCGCGCCGCTGCCGGCGAAAGCATCCAGACAAGCCAATCCATGCAGGCGCTGCCCCAGCCAGTTGAACAGCGTTTCACGCACCCGGTCGGGTGTCGGCCGCAAACCGCTCGCTTCCGGAAAATGCAACACCCGGCTGCGATATTCGCCGCCGATGATACGCACCACATTGCCTTGGCGAGGTCTAGTCGGCACTCGGCCCGGCCGGTGTTTCAGGATCAGACTGACCGCCGACGATCACCGTCGTCAGCGCATCGGGAAGGATGCGCGCCTGAAACGCGCGCGTTATTTCCTCCCGCGTCACCGCCGCGACCTGACCGGAATAGGTATCCAGCCAATCCAGCGGCAAGCGATAGAAGTTGATCATCGCCAGATGTTCGAGCATTTTCTTGTTGCTGTCGATGCGCAGCGGGAAGCCGCCGATCAGGTTGTTCTTGGCTTGCGCCAACTCGGCTTCGCTCGGCCCTTCCGCCAGATAGCGCGCCAATTCTTCGCGCACCGTCCGTACCGCTTCGTCGGTTGCGTCACGTCGGGTCTGCAAACCAATCTGAAACGGACCCAGCTCGCGCATCGGCATGAAGTAACTGTAAACGCTGTACGCCAGACCTTTTTTCTGCCGTACCGCGTCGGTCAGGCGTGAATCGAATCCGCCGCCGCCAAGGATGTAGTTGCCGACCAGCAGCGGAAAGTAATCCGGATCTTCGCGCAGCAGTCCGGGCATGCCCATGAACAGATGGCTTTGCGAAGCATGGTGCGGAATGATCATTTCCGTGCCGCGCGCTTGCACCTGAACCGGCCGCGGCGGCGGCGGCGCTTCGCCGACCGGCAAATCCGCCGCCAGCCGCTCGGCGATCGCCTCGGCCAGCGCCCGGCTGACATCGCCCATGATGGCGATCGACATGTTGCCGGCGCGGTAATGGACGCGGTGGAAATTGCTCAGGTCATCCGGGGTCAGGCCCTGTATGGCGTCCACCTCTCCGCCATCGTTCAAGGCATAGGGATGATCGCCATAGATTGCCGCCTGAAACGCCTTGGCGCCGATGCTGGCCGGCTTGGTCGCCGCCTCCCGCAACGCGGCGACGACCCGCGCCTTTTCCCGTTCCAGTACTTGGGCATCGAAACGCGGCTGCGACAGAATCGCTGTCAGAATTCCGATGGCCGGCTCGCGTTCGGCTTCGCCGCTCAGGGTACGCAGCGAGAAACCGGCACGATCGGCATCGAAACGCCCCGCCAGCACCGCCCCGACATCGGCCAGCTTTTCCGCGATTTCACGTTCATCATGAATGCCCGCGCCCAGCCCCATGAGGTGCCGCGTCAGATTTGCCAGGCCGGACTGCTCGACCCGATCGCGAGCGCTGCCGGCGGAAAAATCGACGCTGATATCCAGCATCGGCAGGTCGTGGCTGGCCACGAACAGCACGCGCGCGCCCTGCGACGTTTGCCAATGCTGTATCGGCAAACCCGCCCAGGCGGCCGACAGCGTCAAACACAGCGCGCAGAGCGCCAGCAGCGATTTAGCGACCATGGCCGCCTCCGATCAGATTGCGTTGAAATGCCGGCTTGCCCTCGGGCATCGGCAGCGGATCCAGCACCCCGACCGTGAGCCGGTCATCAACCAGATACTTCTTTGCCACCTCACGCACCTGCTCGGCGCTGACGCCGCGCAGTTTGGCGAAGCGTGTGTCGCGATCACGATAATTCAGGCCCGCCGTGGTCCACTCGCCAATCTGCATGGCCTGATAGAACAGCGAATCCTGCTGATAGACCTGACTCGCCAACACCTGCGCCTTGACCCGATTCAGCTCTGATTCGCTGACGCCGGCGTCGATCAGGCGCGCAATCTCCTGTTTCAAGGCGGCCTGCACCACGGCGATGGATTGCCCTTCCACCGGCGCGGCATCCACCGAGAACAAGCTCGGCCCACGGGCGATCGCGTCATAACCGGCGCTGGCTTCGGTGGCGATTCGCTGGTCGCGCACCAGCGATTGATTCAACCGCGCCGAAGCATGTCCATCGAGAACACCGGCCAGAATTTCCAGCGCATACGGCTCCCAGTCGGCGGCCGGATCGTTCAGCCGCGGCGCTTGCCAGACCAGCGCCACCAGCGGCATCTTGGCCGGCGCCTTGACGGAGAGCTGTTTCATGCCGATCTGCTCGGTCTCGATCAGTGGTTTGCGCGGCGGCAGGTCGCGCGCCGGAATCACCCCGAAATACTGCCCCGCCCAGGCCATCACCCGCTCCGCGTCGACATCGCCAGCCACCACCAGCGTGGCATTGTTCGGGCTGTACCAGGTTTCATACCAACGCCGCGCGTCTTCCACCGTCATGCTTTCCAGATCAGCCATCCAGCCGATCACCGGGTGCCGATAGGGATGCGTCTGATAGGCCGCCGCCATCAGCGCCTCATACAGTTTGGCCTGGGCGTTGTCCTCGGTGCGCATGCGGCGCTCCTCTTTGACCACATTGATTTCCTTGGCGAATTCGTCGGCCGACAGCAGCAGATTGGACATCCGATCAGCTTCCAGCTTCAGCGCCAGTTCCAGCCTGTCCTTCTGCAGCGTCTGAAAATAGGCCGTGTGATCGCGCGAGGTAAAGGCGTTCTCGCGCCCGCCGGCGGCGGCGATGCGTTTCGAAAATTCGCCCGCCGGCACGTCATGGGTGCCCTTGAACATCATATGTTCCAGCACATGCGCGACCCCGGTCGTGCCGTAACTCTCATCCATGCTGCCGGCGCGATACCAGACCTGAGACACCACCACCGGCGCGCGGCGATCGACCTTGACCACCACCTTCAGGCCATTCGACAGCGTCTGCTCGACAATCTCCGCCCGCGCCGAAACCACTGTCGCCAGCGCGACAGTCAGCGTCGCCAACCACCTGAATATCTTTGAAGTATGTTGCATCGGATCTGCATGAGTCATGGGGGAAAGGGCTCGCATGATAGAATTTATGGGCTTACAACGCAGCCTCTGACTTCATATTCCTGTGTTTGGTTTCTTCAAATCCGGCAAGTCCAACCCTGTTCCTGACGCGGTTGATGCCACCACGCCGCCCCCGCCCCCGGTCGAATCCGCCCCGACGGAAGCGCCACGCCTGTCCTGGGCGCAACGCCTCAAGCAGGGGCTGTCACGCACCCGCGGCGCGTTGACCGGGCAGATATCCGGCTTGTTCGGCGTCGGCGCGAAAATCGACGAAGCCCTGTTCGAGGAACTGGAAACCGTGCTGCTGTCGGCTGACGTCGGGGTCGAAGCCACGCAACACCTGACCGACCGCTTGCGCGCCCGCGTCAAGAAACAAAAACTGACCGAAGCGGAACAACTCAAGTCGGCGCTGAAGACCGAACTGGCGGAATTGCTGGCGCCCCTCGAAAAACCGCTCGACATCAGCCGCGCGAAGCCGTTCGTGATCATGCTGGCCGGCATCAATGGCGCCGGCAAGACCACCACCATCGGCAAGCTGGCCTGCCGTTTCCAGGCCGAAGGCAAGAGCGTGCTGCTGGCCGCCGGCGACACCTTTCGCGCGGCGGCGCGCGAGCAGTTGGCCGAATGGGGCAAACGCAACAATGTCGAAGTGATCGCCTCGACCGGCGGCGACCCGGCGGCGGTCATTTTTGACGCCATCCAGTCCGCCAAGGCGCGCGGCATCGACGTGGTATTGGCCGATACCGCCGGCCGACTGCCAACGCAACTGAACCTGATGGACGAAATTCGCAAGGTCAAGCGGGTGATCCAGAAGGCCGACTCCAGCGCGCCGCACGAGGTTCTGCTGGTGCTCGACGCCAACATCGGTCAGAACGCGCTGGCCCAGGTCCAGGCCTTCGACGCGGCGTTGGGCCTTACCGGTCTGGTCATGACCAAGCTCGACGGCACCGCCAAAGGCGGCGTGATTGCCGCGCTGGCCAAGAAACAACCGGTACCGGTGCGCTTCATCGGCATTGGTGAAGGGCTCGAAGATCTGCAGCCGTTCCAGGTTGCCGAGTTCGTCGACGCGCTGTTCGCTTGACCCGCGCATGATCGAGCTGTCCGACGTAACCAAACGCTACCCTGGCGGCCACGAGGCCTTGACCAGCCTCAACCTGACCATCCAGCAAGGCGAACTGGTGTTCCTCACCGGCCATTCCGGCGCCGGCAAAAGCACGCTGCTCAAACTGATCGCCGCCATCGAACGCCCGACCACCGGCAATATCGTGGTCAACGGCCAGAACGTCGGTCGCATGAAGCGCCCGGCTTTGCCGTTCTTCCGCCGCAACATCGGCCTGATCTTCCAGGATCACAAACTGCTCTACGACCGCAGCGTATTCGACAACGTGCTGTTGCCGCTGCACATCCAGGGCATGACCGGCTCCGACGCGGCCAAGCGGGTGCGCGCCGCGCTGGACAAGGTCGGCTTGCTGAGGAAGGAAAAAACCCGGCCGATCACGTTGTCCGGCGGCGAGCAGCAACGCCTGTGCATAGCCCGCGCCATCGTCAGCCGACCGGCGCTGGTGCTGGCCGACGAGCCGACCGCCAACCTCGACGATGCCTATGCGCGCGACATCATGGACATGTTCCGCGCGTTCAACGAGGTCGGCGTCACGCTGGTCATTTCCACCCACGACCAGGAGTTGATTCGCCGCTATGGCGGTCGCTCGGTGCATCTGGCCTACGGCAAGCTGGTGGCGACATGAAAGCCTGGCTCACGCATCACCTGCACAGCCTGAAGATCGCCGCCCAACGGTTCCGCGACGCGCCGCTGGCGACGCTGTTCACGATACTGGTGATCGGTGTCGCGGTGGCCATGCCGACCAGCCTGTACGTCTTGCTCAGCAACCTTGACCGCGCGGCGGGCGGCGTCAAGCCGCAAGTCGAATTGACCGTGTTCATCAAACCGGACACCCCCGAGCGCGACAGCCAGGCCATCGCCGCCAGTCTCGCCAAACAAGACGATATCGCCCGGGTCGAGTTCATCAGCAAAGCCGAAGGCATCAAGAAACTGGAAGCCGCCGGGCTATCCGACATCACCGCCGGGTTGGCGGAAAATCCCTTGCCCGACACCCTGGTCATCACCCCGCGCGACAATAGTCCGGCGGCGCTCGACGCCCTGTCCAGCCGACTCGAAAGCATGGATGCCACGCAGCGAATCGTCATGGACAGCGACTGGATCAAACGACTTACGGCGCTGATGGATCTCGGCAAAAATCTGGTGTTCCTGCTCGCCATCCTGCTCGGACTGGCCCTGGCGGCGATTACCGCCAACACTATTCGTTTGCAGATTTACGCGCAAAAGGACGAAATCGAAGTCGCACAGCTGATCGGCGCCACCGACCGCTTCATCCGCCGTCCGTTTCTGTATTACGGCGGCATACAGGGTCTGGTCGGCGGCATCACCGGATGGCTGATCATCCTGCTCGGCGCTTACTTCATCGAGCACAGCGTCGCCCAGGTCGCCGCCGCCTACGGCGCCTCCTTCCAGCTTAGCGGCCTGAGTCCGACGGAACTCCTGCCGCTTCTGGGGCTCAGCACCTTGCTGGGCTGGCTCGGCGCCTATTTCTCGGTGAATCAGGCGCTGCGGCAATTCGCCAGCATCTGAACCGGAAACGGGAACTTCCTCTGTTTAGCACTCTCTGTCAGAGAGTGCTAATATTGTATCGACTGATTTGAGGAGTCTACCGATGACCGCTGCCACACTCGATTTTCCCGTTCCCAATGTACTGGGCAGCCTGGAAAACTATATCCAGGCAGTCAACCGTTTTCCGTTGTTGAGCGCCGAACAGGAACATGAATTGGCGGTGCGCTTCCGCGATGAAGAAGATCTGGAAGCCGCCCGCCAGTTGATTCTGTCGCACTTGCGCTTGGTCGTCGCCATCGCGCGCGGCTACTTGGGCTATGGCTTGCCGCACGCCGATCTGATTCAGGAAGGCAATATCGGCCTGATGAAAGCGGTGAAACGTTACGATCCGGATCGCGGCGTCCGCTTGGTGTCATTTGCCGTGCACTGGATCAAGGCGGAAATCCATGAATTTGTGCTGAAGAATTGGCGTCTGGTCAAAGTCGCCACCACCAAGGCGCAGCGCAAATTGTTCTTCAATCTGCGCAGCATGAAAACCGGCAGCGGCACGTTGTCGTCCGACGAAGTCGAGGCGATGGCCAATACGCTCAATGTTCAGCAATCCGACGTGCGGGAAATGGAAACCCGGCTATATGGTCAGGATATGGCGCTGGACGCCTCCAACGACGATGACGACGACGTATTCGCGCCGATCGCCTATCTGGCCGCGCCGAATGCCGAACCCACCCAGCATATGGAAATCGCGGAACGCGAAAAACTGGCCAGTGTCGGATTGGGAGACGCGCTGGGCAGTCTGGACGCGCGTAGCCGCCACATCATCGAAGCTCGCTGGCTGAATGAAGAAAATCCGGCCACCTTGCACGATCTGGCGGCGATCTACAGCATCTCAGCGGAACGTGTGCGGCAGATCGAGGCCAAAGCCCTGCAAAAACTGAAAGCCGCGCTGTCTTCCTGATTGCCATACGCCCACAAAAAAGCCCCGCAACAGCGGGGCTTTTTTGTGGGCGTATGGCAATCAAAACAGCGAACTGAGCGCCACCGAAAAAAAGCTGACCCAGGCCCAAACAATCATGATGACAACCAGCGTGATCGGCAAAACCGTCTTGTTGAACAGATAATTCATGAACATCTCCACCTCGTTGATTGCTGTGGATTTTAGCGGGTTACGCCAGACAAGACCAAGCCCAATAGTCACCCAAGCCGCCTGTCCACGGTCTCATCCCGAGTGGTTTAGAGAATCACCGGTGCGCGCGGATTGATGATTTCGAGCAATTCAAAGGACTGGATCAATGAATTTTGCATGACTTCGGCAAGCACATTGCGCTCTAGATCGAGAGACTCCCAGGCGCTTTCGCGGAAAGTCAGGTGGTATTCGCCCAATTGGTAACGTGCCTTGATATCCGGCGCCATGTGATAAGCGATATCGGCCGCGACATGCACGATGGCGGCTTCTTTCGACTGATTCGGCGCGCTCAGGGGGTCGAGCTGGTATTCGACCACCTCGTCGAGCGCCGACGGCAGGCGCCAGGCTTGCAGCAGGCAGGCGCCGAGTTGCGCATAGTTGAAGCCGAACACCGTTTCCTCGGCGGCAATGATCGCCGCCTCGCCATTCTTGCTGTCCTGCAAAACCTGGCGATACTGCACCGGACGGCTGGCATAGAACACCAAACGGCCGATCTTGTGCAACAGACCGGCAAGAAACAGCCGTTCGGTTGCGCGCATGCCGGACAACTGCGCCAGATTGCGCGTAACCACGCCACAAGTGACGCTGTTGTCCCAGAAATCACGCATATCGACGAATTCCGAAGAAATGCCCTTGAACGTGGTGATCACCGAAGTGGACATGACCAGGTCACGCAGCGCCTTCTGGCCGATCAGGGTAATCGCCCGCGAAATGGTATCGACCCGCGATGGCAGCCCATACCAGGCGCTGTTGGCGAGGCGCAGCATGGTGGCCGCGATGCCGGCATCGAGCTGCACAACCTCGACCAGATCCTGGATCGTCGTGTCGGGCTTGTCGATCAGATCGTTCAACTTGATTGCCACATCCGGCAGGCTGAACAGCGTCTCGACTTCCTGGGCTAACTGTTGGGGGGTCATGGTCATGGCTCGATCTTGGTTCAAGTTAATCGCGAGTTTGCGCCACTGGCGCGGGTTGCGCATCAGCGAGCAGAATTTCGAGACGCGAAGAATAACCCCGGCGCGCATGCCAACAAAATACAAGCATGTCGCCCGAGCCTCAGTATTTGAACAGCCGTTGCAAGGCCAGGCTCCAGTCGGTAGGCAGTAACGCCAGCCAGCGCATGGTCAGCGCCAGTGGCAGCGGGAAGGCGATCACCGCGCGATTCGCGGCCAGCCCGTTGCGGATGATTCGCGCCGCCCGCTCGGCGGACAGCAGGAATGGCCGCGGACCGGGATAGGCGTCGCTCATCGCCGAGGCGACGAAACCGGGGCAGATCACGCTCAGCCGCACACCGCGCGGCGCCAGCCAGCCACGCAGTCCGGCGCCGTAAACCTTGAGCGCCGCCTTGCTGGCGTTATAGGCCGGCGAAATCGGCATGCCGACATAAGCGCCGAGCGAACTCATCAAGGCGATTTGCCCGCGGCCGCGTTGCGTCATACGCGTCAACAGCGGATGGACGCTGGCCGCCGCGCCGACCAGATTGACCTGAAACAGTTGTTCGACGCGCGCCCAGGGTTCCGCCGCGCCGTCCTCACCGATGCTGCTGGTCATGCCGGCATTGGCGATCGCCAGGTCGACCGGCAAGTGTTGGTCCCGTTCCACGATCCAGCGCATCAGCGTCGCCGTATCGGCGACATCCAGTTCCGCGCTGAAAACCTCAGCGCCGCGTTGCCGACACAGCTCCACCGTTTCCCGCAAGCGCGCCGCGTCGCGCGCCGTCAGACTGAGCACGCAGCCCGGCACGGCATAAGCCAACGCCAGAGCGCGGCCGATGGCGCCACTGGCGCCGGTGATCAGCACATGTCGCAATTCGGCCGCCCGGTTCATGTGCGCAGCCGCTCCGGGAGGATGCGATTGATCAGGTTCTCGTCCAGCCGTCGCACCGCTTCGGCCACCGCCGCGTCCAGACCCGGACGCGCGTAGAACACGCCGCGAATCTGGATGCTGGCCGCCAGGGCGGCCAGGTAATCGTCGAGCAGGTCGACATCGGGGGGCTGGGCTTCAGTCCAGAACCGATCCAGCCCATGCTGGAAGGTCAGCCCGGGCATGTCGAATATCGCCTGTCCCAGAGTGATCAACGGGCAATGCTGAATCAGCGCGCTCAATCCCGAGGTACTGTTGATGGTGACCATGCCGCGCGCATGTTGCGACATGGTGTAAAGGCTGCCGCCATCGACATAATGCACCCGCTCGTTCACCGCGAGACGCCTGGCGTGACGCTGAACCTGGCGACGCCAGTTGATCAGACCCGGGTCCCAGGGATGAATCTTGACCAGCAGGTGCGCATCCGTCGGCGCATGGGCGGCGAACGAAGTGATGACCTGTTCGATCGCCGTGTGTTGATCGGGAAAATCGGAATAGGCGCGCAACTGGAAATCGTTGGCCATTTGCAGCGGATAGACGAAATAGCGCGAGCGTTGCGCAAGCATGCGCTTCAGACTGGCCTCGGCATGACGGTTGTTGCGTGCCGCGAACGCCAGGCGCAGACCGGTGCCGAGATAGAACAGCACCGGGTTTTCCAGTTTGTCATTGTGGAAACGCGGGAACAGCCAGCCCAGAAAGAAATTGCTCAAGTGGTACAGCATGTCGCCTCGGGCCATGTTCCAGAAGCTGTCTTGATACACCGCTTTCAGCTCGGCTCTCGGCGCGCTGGCCGCCAGTTCACGCAGCGCCTCCGGGGTGCGGGGAAAGCGGGAATGGCCGGACATGCCGTCACGTTCCAGGGTGATCCAGTCCGGTCGCAGATAGCCGAAATCGGTCACCGTGACCTGAATGCCGCGCCGCTGCGCGGCGGCGATCGCGACGCGATGATAGGCGCGTTGCTCGCCGAGCAGCACGATGTCGCTGATCGCATGTCGGTCGTAGAAGGCTTCGATGTACGCCGGCCAGTCGGCGAGCCGGCCGCGATAGCGCAGCGCGCCGGGATGGCGCCAGAACAGGCGGTCGCCAAAGTTGAACTGGATGTTGTGTATGCCATGCCCGAAACTTTGCAGACCGGCGGCGATCTCGCTGAAAAACAGCGACAGCGGTCCTTGCAGAAACAAGAATTGGCGAACCGACCTGCGGGCCGCGAGGGACCTCACGACCGGCTCACCAACGACCACAAACACAAACCTTCCGATAAGCGGGTTTCCGCCGCCACCTCGAATCCCCGACGGGAATAGAAGGCGACATTCTCTCGCCGGCTGGTTTCCAGGTAGACCGGCTGATTCGCGGCCCGCGCCAGCGCCCGCAATTGCTCGACCAGAGCGCTGCCGTGCCCCTGGCCCCGACATTCCGGCGCGACGCCCAGCAATTGCAGATGGAAATGCGGTCGCGCCGGATGGCATCGATCCAGACGTTTCAGATCGATGCCGCGCGCCACCGCCCGCAGCGGGCCGGCGAGGTTCAGCAAGCGCAGAAAGAAGCGGGATTGCGCGCCCCAGTGCGGACCGCCGCCGGGCGGAAACCACAGCGCCGCGGCCTGGCGATCGGCGGTGGCGTGCAATTCGCCGCCCATCTCGTTGACCAGCAGGACAAACAGTTCAGCCAGCGCGGTTTCGCGGCGGTGATCCTGGCGGACCAGCCAATTGATATGTGGATCGCGGTCGAATGCGCGGCGCAGCAGATCGATCAACGAGACACGCTCGGCGGCGTGGCGCGATACCCGGTAAACCGCAAGGTCTATCGGCGGCGGTATGACCATACTCGCTACGCAGGCCGGAGTCACCGACCGGATACCTCCGCCAGCGCGGTCACCGCAGCCATCACTTGTTCCTCTGTATGGCTGC
The DNA here is from genome assembly GCA_020061585.1 of Betaproteobacteria bacterium. Taxonomy (GTDB): domain Bacteria; phylum Pseudomonadota; class Gammaproteobacteria; order Burkholderiales; family Thiobacillaceae; genus PFJX01. The sequence goes on from JAGUXX010000324.1 coordinate 21,626, forward strand.
TGCTCAAGAAGAAACGCAGTCTCGCGGCGCCCTCCTCGACCGCCGGATAGGTGATGGGTTGCACGTTGATGCCGCGCTGAAACAGCGCGTTGGAATACTTCGCCGCCTTCAGCGAACTCTTGATGATCGCCGGAATCACCGAGTAGCCGGCACTGCCGCCGATATTGATACCGCGCGCGCGCGCGGTTTCCAGGAACAGCTTGCCGCGTGCCTGCAGCCGCGATACCCGTTCCGGTTCGACCTTGAAGATGCGCAGCGCTTCCAGCGCCGCCGCCGCTACTGGCGGCGCGATGCCGACGCTGTAGAGAAAGCCCGGCGCGGCATACTTGAGGTGTTCCACCAGCGCGCGTTCGCCGGCGATGTAGCCCCCCGAGGAGGCCAGCGTCTTGCTCAGCGTGCCCATCCAGATATCGACGTCGCGACCCCGCATGCCGAAATGTTCGCGGATGCCGCCACCGGTTTCGCCCATGACACCGAGCGAATGCGCTTCGTCGACCATCAGGAA
>JAGUXX010000055.1 GCA_020061585.1 Betaproteobacteria bacterium
GCGGAGTTTGATGGCTTGGCCGAGTTGCGCGCGGCGCGGGCGATTCGGGTTCCGCTGCCGTTGACGTTTGGCGAGGCGCGGGGGAACAGCTTTCTGGTCATGGAATGGCTGGATCTGGATCGTGTCGCCGGGCTGACGCAAGCGCGACTCGGCGAACAGCTTGCGCGCTTGCATGCAACCACTTGGCGGGGTTTTGGCTGGCGGCGCGACAACACCATCGGCGCAACGCCGCAGCGCAATCCGCTGACGCGGGATTGGGTCGAGTTTTTTCGCGATCAGCGTTTGCGCCCGCAACTCGAATTGGCGGCGCGCAATGGCGCGTCGGCGGGGTTGCTCGATGGCGGGCAGCGATTGCTCGATCGGCTGGCCGAGTTCTTTCCCGGTTATGCGCCGCCGCCGAGTCTGTTGCATGGCGATCTGTGGGGCGGCAATGTCGGCAGTTGCGCGGGGGAGCCGGTGGTGTTCGATCCGGCGGTCTACTATGGCGATCGCGAGACGGATATTGCCATGACGGAACTGTTCGGCGGTTTTTCCGCGGCGTTCCATGCCGCCTATGCCGCTGCCTGGCCGCTGGATCCGGGTTACGCGACGCGCAAGCATCTCTATCAGCTTTACCATTTGCTGAATCATTTCAATCTGTTCGGCGAGGCCTACGGTCGCCAGTCAGGCGTGGTCGTCGAGCGGCTGTTGGCGGAAATAGGTTAATCGTTTGCCTGATCGGGGGTTTTTGTGGATAATCCCGCGCTTTCCAGGTTCCGACCCAGGCAGCGCGATATGAAAGCAGGCATCCACCCCGAGTACAATGAAATTGTCGTGACGTGCGGTTGCGGCAATAGCTTCACCACCCGTTCCACGATGAACAAGCCGTTGCACGTTGAAGTTTGTTCGGCTTGCCATCCGTTCTATACGGGCAAGCAGAAAATCGTCGATACGGCCGGCCGCGTCGAGAAGTTCCGCCAGAAATACGGCATCGGCAAGAAGTGATTCTTCCGCGCCAACAAAAAAGGCAGCCGCTGGCTGCCTTTTTTGTTGGCGCTTGCTTAACATGGGGTTGATTGCCCTGTCCGCTCACCGCCAATCCGCTTCCGCCACCAAGCCATGACGCCGACATCACCCGCGAACAACTTCTGGTTGCTCCTGCTGCTGGGGTTCTGGGCGTTTTACGGCTTGACCGGGCGCGATGCCTGGCGCGCCGAAGAGGCCTTGGCGCTGGCGCCGATTCTGGACTGGCTCGCTGGTCAGGTTTCGGTCTGGGCGACACCGGCGCCGTTGTATACGTTGTTCGCCGGCATCGCCGTCAAACTGCATTTGGCCGGCGGCGATGTTCAGGACGGCGCGCGGCTGATCAGCGGCTTGTTTACCGGCATTGCCTTGTTGTTCACCAGTTTCGCGGCGCGCGCGCTGTATGGCGCCGGCTACGGTTCGGCGGCGGCGATCGCGCTGGTCGGCGGCTTCGGGCTGATGCTGCGCGCCCATGCCTTGTTGCCGGACGCCGCGCTGTTGGCGGCCTGGGCGATCCTGCTCTATGGCGTGACAGCCGCCAAGCGCCAGCCGCGAGGCGGCATGCTGGCGATCGGCATCGGGCTGACGCTGTTGCTGCTGGGTTTGCGTGGTCTTCCGGACTTGTTCGCTGGTTTGGCGATCCTGCTGCTGCCGCTGTGGTTTCCCGGTCAGCGCGATGTGGCGCGGCGTCAAACCGTTTGGCGCGGTTTGCTGCTGGCGGCCGGGCTGATCGGTGTGGGGCTGGTTTATCTGTGGGGCGCCGATCATTGGCAGGCCTGGTGGCGGTGGCATGGCGTCAGCCAATTCAGTTCGATCAACACCCCCGCCCGAGCGTTTTCCGAATTGCCCTGGTTCGCCTGGCCGCTCTGGCCGTTGGCGATGGCGGCGATCTGGCATGCGCATCGGCGGCTGCCGCGCGCGACCGAACTGCATGTTCCGTTGTTCGCGGTGGTGGTGCTGTTGGGCGCGGCGCTGGTCCCGGCCTGGTCGCGGGATGGCGCGCTGTTGCCGGTTCTGCTGCCGCTGGCGCTGCTTTCCGCCTATGCTCTGGAAAACCTGCGGCGCGGCGCGGCGCAAGCGTTCTACTGGTTCGGCGCGCTGTTTTTCGTGGTTCTGGTGCTCGCCATCTGGGTTTACTTCGCGGCCATCGAATGGGCCTATCCGGTCAAGCTGGCCAGCCGTATGGCGCGCCTGACGCCGACTTACTCCGCCGGCGCGGTGGACGCCGCCAGTGTGCTCGTGGCGGTGGCCGCGACGCTGATCTGGCTGCTCGCCATACCGCTGTTTCCGCGCGCCAAGAAGCGTCCGATTCTGGTCTGGGCGACCGGCATGATCCTGGTCTGGACCTTGCTGGTCGCCCTGTATCGGCCCTGGATAGAGGCCGGTTGGGCTTATCGCCCGATGATCGCGGACATGTCGCGGCATCTGCCGGCGGACGCCTGTCTGAACACCCAGGTCGACCCGGCGATGCGGACCATGCTGAGTCTGCATCTGAGCCGGGTGTCAGAGCGGGCGGATTGCCCATGGATCCTGATCCAGGCGGCGCGTTCGGCCGGGAAGACAGGGCAGACCGAGGCAACGCCGGGTTACAGCGTGATCTGGGAGGGCGTCAGGCCGCGCTACAAGTCGCAGATCTATCGTCTCGAACGCGAGGATGCCGGTGCGCATTGAACCCCGTCCGGTCAGCGCGGTCATTCTCGCCGGCGGTCTGGCGCGCCGCTTTCAGGGCGAAGACAAGGGCTTGATACAGCTCGCCAAGCGGCCGCTGGCGGCCTGGGTCGCCGAGCGTCTGGCCGGACACGCGGCGGAGGTGCTGGTCAATGCCAACCGCAACCTGAGCCGCTATGCGGCGATCGGTCATACCGTGGTGCCCGACTATCTGCCCGACCATCCCGGGCCGCTGGCTGGTCTGTTGTCCGCCGCTCGCACCGCGCAGCATGAGTGGTTGCTCGGCGTGCCGTGCGATACGCCGTTCTTGCCGCTGGATCTGGTCATGCAACTGCATGACCACGCCATCGCCGGCGGGGTCAGGCTGGCGCGCGCCGCCGACGAGACCGGCACGCATTTTGCGGTCATGCTGGTACATCGCGAGTTGATTGCCGACCTGGAGCGCTATGTCGTCGAAGGGGGGCGCAAAGTCCAGGAATGGCAGGCGCGTTTTGCCAGTGAGACGATTTACTTCGGCGACGATCCCTACGCCTTTCTCAATATCAACACGCCCGACGAACTGAAAAAGGCGGAGCGCATCGCGCACCGTTATGCGCGTTGAACTTTCGACTGAAACCGCTCATGAACCCGTTGCAATATCTGCTGATAGGCCTGATTCGTTTTTATCAACTGGTTCTGTCGCCCTTCATGGGCAACCAATGCCGCTTTACGCCGACCTGTTCGCATTTCGCCCGCGAGGCGGTGGAAAAGCATGGCGCTTTCAAGGGGAGCTGGCTGGCTATCCGGCGGATTTCGCGTTGCCATCCCTGGCATCCCGGCGGCCACGATCCGGTGCCTTGACTCGGTCCGCCGATGCCGCAATTATCAGCTTGACGATTTGGCGGCGGCCTTTATAATTCCCGACAGATTTAGTCAACTAAGAGGTCGCAATGGACATCCAGAAACTCATCCACGAGCAAGTTACCAGCCATCCCGTCGTGCTGTACATGAAGGGTACACCGCAATTTCCGCAATGCGGCTACTCCGCCAATACCGCCAATATCCTGAGCGCTTGCGGGGTGACCGATCTGTTCTCGGTGAACCTGCTGGTCGAACACGAAATTCGCGAGGGCATCAAGGAATACGCCAGCTGGCCGACCATACCGCTGGTGTTCATCAACGGTGAATTCATCGGCGGCGCCGATATCACGCGTGATCTTTACCAGTCCGGCGAACTGCAAAAAATGCTGGCGACGGTCAGCGCCTGATCGTTTCTTCTTTCAGCCTTTCAAAGCCGGCCTGGGCCGGCTTTTTTTCGTCGAAAGTCGACTAAAGTTTCCCCTCTGTCTGGCCGATAAAACGGGCTGTCGCACTGAATGAATCCACTCCGGGGAAATAATTGAGTTCAGCAAAATTCGTCGCCCTGATCTGTATTTCGGCTCTGTTGGTTGGGCTGACTGTCTGGTTTGCCGATCCGGTCTGGGGCGTGCTGGCCGTGATTGCGCTGGCTGGGCTGGTGTTGTTGATTGGATTGCGCAACGGAGGCGGTCAAGTCGCCCCGGTCGACGCGGAAGCGCCGTTGCGGGGTGAATTGAACGGCTTGATGGCGGATCTGGAACGTGAGGAAAAGGCGCAAGTTCAACTCGGTATCCAGGACATGGAACGGGTCAAGGAGTTGCTGCGCCATGCGATCGATGAACTGGTACGCCGGTTCGGAGACATGAATGCGCACATTCAGTCGCAACGCGATCTGGCGATCTCCATCGTCTCGGCGATGTCGTCACATGAACATGGCGCCGAGGGTGTGAGTTTTTCGGAGTTTGTCCTGAATACCTCGACGACCATGGAAGCCTTCGTCGACAATACCGTCAATACCAGCAGGATTGCGATGGGCCTGGTGGAAACCATGGAAGCCATCGACCATGAAGTGAACGCCATCATCGCCATCCTGAGCGAAATCGAATCCATCGCCAAACAGACCAATCTGTTGGCCCTCAATGCCGCCATCGAGGCGGCCCGGGCCGGCGAGGCGGGGCGGGGTTTCGCCGTGGTGGCGGATGAGGTTCGCGCCCTGTCGCAACGCACCAACCAGTTTTCGCAACAGATACGCGGGCATATGGATGGCGTGCATGGTTCATTGGTCAAGGCGCATGAATCGATCTATTCGGTCGCCTCGATGGACATGAACTTCGCGCTGCAGTCCAAGCAGCGTGTGCAAAGCACCATGACCCGTATCGGGGAGATCAATCAGGGCATGAGTCAGTCGGCGCGGCGTATCGATGAAAGCGCGGAAAAGGTCGCGGTCGAGGTCAACGCGGCGGTGACCGCGCTGCAATTCCAGGATATGGGCAACCAGTTGATCGAGCATGCTCAGCAGCGCATCAACATCGTCACGCAAATGATCGAGGGCATATCCGGTCGGATACGACAATCCGGTCAATTGAGCGATGCGCTGCTTCAGGCGCGTTCAGCGCTGCGGGAAAGCGCGCAACAAGCGGCACAAGGCAACCATCCCGTGAAGCAGAAAAGCATGAGCTCGGGTGACATCGAGTTGTTCTGAACCAGAGAGGAAGCACTATGGGCAAAGTGGTATTGACCGTCGATGACTCCGCGTCAATTCGACAGATGGTCGCGTTCACGCTGAAAAGCGCGGGTTACGAGGTTGTCGAGGCGGTGGACGGCGAGGATGGTCTCAGCAAGGCGAAAGCCAAGGTCGCGGATCTGGTGTTGACCGACCAGAACATGCCGAAGATGGATGGGCTGACGCTGATCAAGTCGCTGCGCGGCTTGCCGGACTATCGCAACAAGCCGATCCTGATGCTGACCACCGAGTCCAGCGACGCCATGAAAGCCTCCGGCAAGGCGGCGGGCGCAACCGGTTGGCTGGTCAAGCCGTTCGATCCCCAGAAGCTCTTGGAAGTCGTCAAGAAGGTCATTGGTTGATCGTTGGGAAAGCCGCTTCAGGGGGCGGGCGACCCCTTGCCCCATGATTCTCGCCTCTTGCACCTGAATTCACGGAAATCGCCATGAGCATCGACATGAGTCAGTTCTACCAGGTGTTCTTCGAGGAAACCTCGGAGCACTTGGCGAGTATGGAGAGTCTGCTCCTGAACCTCGATGTCGATCAGCCTTCGCTGGAAGATCTGAATGCCGTGTTTCGCGCCGCCCATTCGATCAAGGGAGGCAGCGGCACCTTCGGTTTCAACGACATGGCCGAGGTGACGCATGTGCTGGAGTCGTTGCTGGACCGGCTGCGCAAGCAGGAACTGGCGCTCAAGGCGGAGATGGTGGACGCTTTTCTGGTTGCCGGCGACGTGCTGCGCGCGCAACTTGAGCATCATCAGGGCGGGCCGGATGCGGATGGCGATGCAATCGCCGGCATCTGCGCGCGACTCAAGCAACTGGCGAGCGGCGAAGCGGCGCCGCCGCCGGCTGCCGTGGAAATCGCTAAATCCGTTGAAACAGTCGTGCCGGCCGCGGTTCGACGGATTCGGCTTGAATGTGGTTTGTCGGCCAAAATCGCCAATGTTCCCGAGTCGGTGGATAACCTGCTCGAAGCGCTGCGCGATGTCGCCGCCGTCGAGATCAAGCATCGTCCGGATGGTCAGGATGCTCGGCTCGATATCGTCCTGACCACGCAGGTGGACGACGCCGATCTGAAAGACGCACTGGCGTTTTACAGCGCGCCGGAGGACATATCGATACGTCCCGAGCCGGAAGATCAGGGCTATGGCTTTTTTGATGATCTGCCGGCGGAACCCGCCGCCGTGGATGAAAGCTACGGGTTCTTTGTCGATATTCCCGAACCGGCCAGCGCTTCGACCAGCGGCAGCCAGGACGATGCCGGTTTCGGCCTGTTCGACGACGCGCCGGGCGCGCCCTCAGCGGAGCCGCCCCAGGTCGCGCCGGGTGACAGTCCGGCGGCGATAGAAGGTGTCGGTTACGGGATTTACGTCGATGCGCCCGGGGGGCTGGGTTTGTTCGATGACGCACCCGGCGCCGAATTCGCCTTGAAAAGCAGCGCGCCTGAACCTTTTTCCGGCAAGGCGGCGGCTATCCTGGAGGCGGCGGCCAAGGCGGAAGCGGTCGGCAGGCGTCTGGCCGACAATCCGACAATCGAGACGGCCAAGTCCGGGCGGCGCGACAACGACAAGACCGTTAGCGCCGCCAACACCGATACCAGCATCCGGGTGGCGGTGGAAAAGGTTGACCAACTGATCAATCTGGTTGGCGAACTGGTGATCACCCAGGCCATGCTGGCCGAGGCCGCCGGCAATCTCGATCCGGTGCTGGCCGAGCGCATCCTGGCCGGTATTGAACTGCTGTCGCGCAATACGCGTGACATGCAGGAATCGGTGATGTCGATCCGCATGCTGCCGATGAGCATGGTGTTCTCGCGCTTCCCGCGCGTGGTGCGTGACCTGGCCGGCAAGCTGAACAAGCAGGTCGAGATGAAGACCATCGGCGACAACACCGAGCTCGACAAGGGCCTGATCGAGAAGATCACCGATCCGATGACGCACCTGGTGCGCAACAGCCTCGACCATGGCATCGAAACGCCGGAACAACGCATCGCCGCCGGCAAGAATCCGAAAGGCACGCTGACCCTGAAGGCCAGCCACCAGGGCGGCAATGTGGTGATCGAAGTGATCGACGACGGCGGCGGCTTGAATCGCGCGCGCATTCTGGAGAAGGCCAAGGAAAAGGGTTTGCCGGTCAACGACGGCATGAGCGATTACGAGGTCTGGCAGCTCATCTTCGCGCCCGGCTTTTCCACCGCCGATGTGGTCACCGACGTTTCCGGTCGCGGTGTCGGCATGGATGTGGTGAAACGCAATATCGAGGGCATGGGCGGGCGTGTCGAACTGGAGTCCTCGCCCGGCTTCGGCACGCGCACCGTGATCCGCCTGCCGCTGACCTTGGCCATCCTCGATGGCATGTCGGTCGGTGTCGGCGGTGAAACCTTCATCGTGCCGATCACCACCGTCATCGAGTCGCTGCAACCCCGGCTGGAGGACGTCCGCACGCTGGCTGGCGACAGCCGCATGGTGCATATCCGCGGAGAATACCTGCCGTTCATTTCCCTGGCCGAAGCTTTTGGCCTGGAGGGTGTGGAGGACATCACCAAGGGCTTGCTGGTGGTGGTCGAGGCGGAAGAGGGCAAGGCCGCCTTGTTCGTCGATGAACTGCTCGGCCAGCAACAGGTGGTGATCAAGAGCCTGGAAGCCAATTACCGCAAGGTGCCCGGTCTGTCCGGCGCGACGATCATGGGTGATGGTCGGGTGGCGATGATTATCGATGTCTCGGCGGTGACCCGCATGGGACTCAGCCAGTCCAAGCGGCGCCTGGCCGCCTGAACTATCGGCGATCAAATGAACCGCGCGATTCGCCGCCACAGGAGATGAACCATGGATTACCCTGAAACCAGCGGTGTTGCCGCTTCCGGTGAATATCTCACCTTCACCCTGGGACAAGAGGAATATGGCATCGACATCCTCAAAGTGCAGGAAATTCGCGGCTACGACACCGTCACCAAGATCGCCAATGCGCCGCCTTTCATCAAGGGGGTCATCAATTTGCGCGGCGTCATCGTGCCCATCGTCGATCTGCGCATCAAATTCAACCTGGGCAACCTGAGCTACGACCAGTTCACGGTGGTGATCATCCTGAACATCGGCAAGCGGGTGATGGGCATCGTCGTCGACGGCGTCTCCGACGTCATCCAGCTCAGCGCCGACAATCTACGGCCGGCGCCGGAGTTCGGGTCGATTCTGGATACCCGCTACATCCTCGGCCTGGGTACGGTCGAGGAGCGCATGATCATCGTGGTCGATATCGAGCGGCTGATGACCAGCCAGGAAATGTCGCTGGTCGAGTCCGCCGCGGACTGATCGCGCAATCCCCCTGCCGAGGAGCGAATAACAATGACTACATGGTTTGCCAATCTCACGATCAAGACCCGTCTGATTGCCATCTTCGCGTTGGTGATCGCGGTCATCGTCGTGGTCGGTTCCACCGGCATCCAGGGCATGAAGCAGTCCAATCAGAATCTGGAGACGGTGGTCAACGGTCGCGTACTGCCGTTCAGCCATCTGAAAAATGTCGCCGATGCCTATGCGGTATACATCATCGACGCGACCAACAAGGCCAATGCCGGCCTATTCACCGCCGAACAGGCCAGCGATTCGCTGCGCGAGGCGCGCCAGACGATCAAGGATTCCTGGGAGATGTATACCGCCGGCGTCACCAGCGCCGACGATCAACTGCTGGTGGAGCAGGCGCGGCCATTGTTCGCTGCCGCCGATGCGGAAACCGAGCAAGTGCAGAACGCCCTGATCGGCAAGAGCGGCCATGTCCCAGGTTTGTTGCAAGACCACATTGGCCCGCTATATGCCGCAATCGATCCGATCAGCAACCATCTGGGCACGCTGCTGACCATCCAGTTATCCTTTGCCCGCGCCGAATACAACCAGGCCATGGCCGATTTTGCAACGCGCCATCAATTCACCTGGAGCATCGGATTGCTCGGCACCGGCCTGGCGCTGATCTTCGCTTGGCTGTTGCTGCGCGCCATCGTGCGACCTTTGCGGTCGCTGGCGGACGGCATCGACGCCATTGCGGCCGGCAATACCGCTGTCGATGTGGCGGTGAACCGGCAAGATGAGGTCGGCCAGGTCGCGGATAGTTTCAAGCGCATGCGTGACAAGCTACAGCAGGATCTGACCCGGATCAGTGAGCAGGCGCGGGAAAATTTGCGTATCCGTAGCGCGCTCGACAACGTCGAGGCCAACGTCATGATGGCCGATACCGCGCGCAACATCATTTACGCCAACAAAGCCGTTGTGGCGATGTTCCGGCACGCGCAGGCGGACATCCGCGCGCAGTTGCCGCGGTTCGATGCTGATCGGCTGATCGGTTTGAATATCGATACCTTTCACCAGAATCCAGCTCGTCAGGCCGACATGCTGACCAATCTCGACAGTGTCTATCACAGCACGCTGATGATCGGCGGGCGCACCATGACGATGATCGCCAACCCGGTGTTCGATGCCGGTGGCGAGCGTTTGGGATCCGTTGTGCAATGGGGAGATCGTACCGCCGAAGTCGCGGTCGAAAAGGAAGTGGCGAACCTGGTCTCGGCGGCGGCGGCGGGGGACTTCAGTCACCGGCTGAACCCGTCCGGCAAGGAAGGTTTCTTCCTGCAACTGGCGGAAGGCATCAACAAACTGGTGGAAACCAGCGAGCGCGGCATGAACGACGTGGCGCGGGTGCTGAAA
>JAGUXX010000189.1 GCA_020061585.1 Betaproteobacteria bacterium
CATAAAAAATGTCCGCTGTCAAGCATTTCTTGATGGCGGACATAGTGTTAAAAGTCTGTATACAGCAACAGTTTAGGGGATTTTCCGGTGACTTCGGCCCACTACTGATTTGCGGGCTGGGAGCCACATAGGAGCATCGCGGTAGCAAACCCAGGAGCGCCACAGCGAATAGATTGTGCACGGCAAGACTTCGCTCGCCGATCACCATCTATGCAAAGTTCCCACCCCAAACAAGAACGTGCAGCTCGTGGGCTGCGCGTTCTTGGCCGGGCGAAATGCCTTGTACGCGGCCTTGGCCCCTTGGCATCAACTCGAAGAAGCATTGGATCGAGCACAGATGTACTGTGCACCTCCAGCGCCAACGAAGACCGACAGTGCCACAGCCCAACTTGCCACGAAATTAAGTTTGAAGGTTGTTTTCTTCATAGTTACCTCCTTGGTTTGTTGTGCGTTGGTTAGGGTACGGTGCTTGTTGTTAGTGGGAATCTCACCCAGCAATCGGACGGTTCGCTCTGTCTTCTGAATCTGTTGATACGTCAGGCTGATTGAACTATCGGTCTTCTCGCTCCAATGCTTCCTCTTTGTGACTGGTATGCACAGTTTACCGTGAGGCTGCACCAGTTGCTTGACTACTTGCACGCCCCCCTTTCCTGAAGCCCCGATCCCCTGCCATGAAGGCATCCAGCATGTACGGGATTAGTGCCATCGGATCAACAGCTTCCCCGTAGGCCTGCGCATGCAACGCGGCGTAGCGGTCAAGGTCTGCCTTGAGGCTGGTCGGGCACGTGAAGGTCAGCTTGATGCTCTCGGTCTTGGGCAGCGGCCCCAGCCGCAGCTTGCGCGTAGTGCTCATCGTGAAGTCCCCCGGTTGAAAAACAGCGGCTGATAGGGCCGAAGCACCAGATCCCGATTGACGATGATGCGGACCGGCAGGCCAGGCCGCTCCGTCAATGTGGGCTGGATGTTGAGGTTGCGTCGGGTCATCTCTTGGCCGACCTGGTTCACGCTGTCTTGCAAGCTGTTGCGCCCGGCATTGATGACGCGGTCGCCGTTCTGGCGGTTCTCCGGTGCAGCCAGCTCTGCACCGACACCAAGCAGCGTCGTCAGCGCAGCACCCGCGAAGATGCGATCCCAATGCCAATCGACACCATCCTCCAGACCAGAGTTGCCAGCCGGGTCGGCACCCGCCAGGTTGTCCAGCATCAGCGAAGACGTGTCGGGCAGGATGATCCGGTTCCATACCACCTGTACCCGGCTCTGCCCATAGCTCACCTGGCTGTTGTAGCGGCCGAGGATGCGCGAACCCTGCGGAATCAGTACAAACTTGCCGGTGGCCGTGTCATAGACCGGCTCTGTCACGGTGGCGATCACGTCGCCGGGCAGATCGGATTTGATGCCCGTAACCAGCGCGCCCGCGATTACCGTGCCGGCCATGACCTGGTACGGCGAAGCTGGCATTTTCAGATTCCCGGAATTACGGGTTTCCGTGGAACCGGCTTTCAGGAACGCCTCTTTCTGGTCCTGCCGGTTCTGCACGGCGGTCGGATCGGCCGGCTGCGCTGCTGTTGAAGTTGGCCCGACAGCCATGGGATCGAAGCCCGCAAGGCCGGGCGCCGGACTGGCTGTGGCCACCTGCGTCGGCGCGGCAGCGGCGCGCTGGTTGCTCGAACGGAAGAACACCGATGCGCCCGCTGCGGCCTCCGCTTCCTTGCGCTGTGCGTCGTGCTCGGCATTTGCTGGAACGTGGCCGGGCGGCGTGTAGGTGGGTGCTACAGGCTGCTGCGACTTCACGATGGCTGGCCCCAAGTCGCCCGGCAACGGCGGCCCCAGCGCGGGTACTTGGGGAGGCAAGACCCGCGGCAGCTTGGAGTAATCGGTCGGAAGCTGGTCCAGACCTTCCGAGCGCGACACGCGATCCACGTTGTAAAGCTCAGCCTGTTCGCTTGCACTGCGCTTGCGCGGTTGCAGCGACCACATGGTTGCGCCCAACACCGCGACGGCGAGGCCGCCGGCCAAGACCGCCAACGTGCGCCTATTCAAGCGCGTCACCGGGCGCGGCTGGGCGCGTAGCGCCACCGCCTCAGGGGCTACCTTGCCCGCCTGTGGCGTGGCAAGGTCGGGAGTGTCGTCCTGGCTCATGTTCAGTTCCCCCGCGCCACGCCATCCGTGCGCTCGATGCGCACCACTTCGCCCCCCTCGCTTCCCTTTCCACCGCCCAGGCGCAGCTCGGCCGCGCCGAACAGCCGATCAACGATGTAGTACGGTGTGCGGAAACGGTAGTTCACCAGTTGCCCGTCGCCCTGCGCGCCGATCACGAACAGCGGCGGCAGCTCGCCTTGGGCGATGCCCGGTGGGAACTGGATATACACCTTCTCACCGTCATCGAAGGCGCGTAGCGGTTTCCACGGCGGCGTGCTGCCGCTGATGGCATAGCGGAAGCGAATCTTCTCCAACGACAGGCCGGTATCAACTGGGGCGGTCGCCTGCGCGGCCTGTGCCTGGCGTTGCAGGGCCAGCATCCGATCCCTCGGGTATTCCCACGACACCGATGCCATCCAGGCGCGTTCGGTCGAGGTCAGCTCTATCAGGTAGGTGCGCCGACTGGTGGTGACGACCAGATTGGTCTTGAGACCCGAGCGGATCGGCTTGACCAGCACGCTGACGTGCAGCGCATCACCGGCGCCGCTGGAGGTGTCGCCAACGATCCAGCGCACCGTGTCGCCGGCGGCAACCGTGACCAGCTCCTCGCCGGGTTGGAGAGAGATCACCGTCACCCGTCCCGGTGCCGCATAGACCTGGTACAGCGCGCCATCGGTGAAGGGCCAGACCTGAATGGCGTTGACGTAGCCCTCGCGCGTGGGCGCAATGCGCGCCTCGGCGTTGGCACGCGAGACCCGCAGCTTTTCATCAGCGGGTTCAGGTGCCGTCTTGGTCTCGATGCTCTCGGGCAGAGGTTTCATCTGCGCCGGCATCGGCAGCACCTTCGGCATCTCGACCACTTCCACCGGCTTGGGCAGTTCGGGTAGCGGCTGGGTCTGCACTGGCTCATCGAGCGAGATGATTGGCGGCGGCGTGCCTCTCGTGGCGCAGCCCTGCAGCGACAGCACTGACGCTGCAAGCGTCAACACAAATGCGTAAAAGCGGAAAGACGGGTTCATGGCTTGGCTCCTTCGGCGGCATCGAGTTCGCGGCTCCACGACAGTCCGTTGACGTAGATGCCCAATGGGTTTTTGCGCAGCCGCTGCTCGGTGCGCGGGGTTTGCAGGATGGTGGAAATCACGGCGTTCCAGCGCTCGGTACCAGCCGGCGCACCATTGACGAAGCGCTGCTCGGTCCAACGCACGTTGAAAGACGCATCGCTGGCGCGCACGACGCTGGTGATCTGCACCGTGACCGACTCCTTGCCGACGCGGGCGAACGGGTCATGGGTGCGCGCATACTCGTTGAGCACGCCCGCGCCGCGATCGGTGGTGTAGTCGTAGGCATCGAGCCAGTTCTGCCGCACGACGATGGGATCGATGGACAATGAACGAACCAGCACGACGAAGTGCGCGAGGTGATAGGCGATCTGAGCATCGTTCGGCCGGTACGGCGTGGCGGCCTCGCCGATGGCCCGAACCTGGCCAGCCTGATCCACCTCCACCACGTAGGGCGTAACGATGGACTGCGCCGAGCGCCAGACCAGGCCGCCGGCCATCAACAGCGCAAGCACCAGGCAGCCGAAAGCCATCAGCCGCCAGTTCTTTGCCTGCACGCGGGCCGAGCCGATGCGCTCGTCCCACACCTGAGCGGCGGATTGGTAGGGCGTGGCAGGCTGCGGCGTATCGGCATAGCGCACCTGCGGTCGTTTGAATCGCATGGTTTGTTCTCCTTATGAATCGCTTCAATCGTCGGAACTGTGCAAACTCGGGCCGCTGCTCGAACCGCCGCCGTCGCCCCCGCGCAGCGTGTGGGCAGCGGTCGTGGCGGCATGGCCGATCTGCTGGCGGCGATGCAGGCGCTTGGCCCAGGCAGGCTGCGCCTGTTGCTGGTCGGCCGTGCCGGAATTGGCTTCGTTGGCGGTGGATTGGCTGGTTGCGGAAGCGCCACCGGATGCAGATGCCGCTTCGTCGGAACGGAAAGCAGATGCCGCACGCTCCTTGAGCGAGCGCATCCCGGCGGCGGCCTTTTGACCGACAGCCTGCGCACCGGTCTTGGCGACGTTGCCCACACCGGCAGCGGCCCCCTTGAAACCACCACCGGCTGCTGCGGAACCCGCTTGATAGGCCGACCGGGCACTGCCTGCGGTCGAGGCCGCAGCACGCCCGCCGCTGGCGG
>JAGUXX010000052.1 GCA_020061585.1 Betaproteobacteria bacterium
GGTGGCGTTAGCTGTCTGGGCGGCGGCGGCGGCGGAACCACCTTGGGCGGCGGCGGCTCGCTCGGCGTCAGCAGGCTGACCATCAACGGCTGCCGCAAGCCTACCGACTGGGCCACCGACTCGACGTTGAGCAACGCGAAGATCGCCAGCACGTGCAAGCCGGCGACCGCGCCAAGCGCGCGCCAATCACCGGACTTTTCATAGGCCAGGTTCATTTGGTCAGAATCAGCTTGTTCTGCCGGGTGATGCGCAAGCGGTACTCGGTACCGGCATGACGGATCACCACTTCCTGGCCGCCCTGGAACAGACGCTCCGACTCAACGACCCCGACCGGGGCCTGACTCGCTGTTGCGGCAACCGGCGTCGATGGATTCGGGGGATTCAAACGGCTACTCCAACCAATGATTCTTGAACACGTTGGCTGGCTATATGGCTGGCTTACGCTGCGGGGATGCGTTCGGTCCGGCAATGAACTGCTCCGCGCCGGCTCCGACAAACGCGGCAATGATAACCGTTCCTATTATTATTGCAACCGATCAGGATTTGCAGATATATCGGCATGCTCCGGTGTCGTATCTCCGCTACGCGTACAATTACGCTGGTTCTGGGCGAAAATACGCGGTCATTTCAACCTGCCGCCTTGCCATGTCCACCCTGCCCGTAAAGAAAATCGTCGCCGCGATCGTGTTCGCCCTGTTCGCGCTGTTCACCGCCGGCGTCGTGCCGAGTCCGGAAATCGCCCTGGTGTGCGCCATCCTGCTGCTGACCGTGTATCTGTTCGCGTTCGAGATCGTCGGCGTCGATGTGGCGGCGGTCAGCGTCATGGTCCTGATCGGCCTGCTCAGCGCCTTCAGCGCGCAACTCGGCATGGCCGCGCCGCTGGTGCCGATGTCGGAGTTGTTCTCCGGCTTCTCCAGCAACGCGGTAATGTCGATCGTGGCGGTGATGATCATCGGCGCCGGGCTGGACAAGACCGGGCTGATGGGCCGCGTCGCGGTGACCATCCTGAAACTGGCCGGACGCACCGAGGCGCGCGTCATTCCGGCGATATCCGGCACCGTCGGCTTCATTTCCAGCTTCATGCAGAATGTCGGCGCGGCGGCGCTGTTCCTGCCGGTGGTCAGCCGGATATCGGCGCGCACCGGCCTGCCGATGTCGCGTCTGCTGATGCCGATGGGCTTCTGCGCGATACTCGGCGGCACCATGACCATGGTTGGTTCCAGTCCGCTGATTCTGCTCAATGATCTGATCCTGACCTCCAACAAGGCGCTGCCGGCGGCGCAGCAAATGGAAACCTGGTCGATGTTTTCGGTAACGCCGATCGGCGTCGCGCTGTTGTTGACCGGCATCGTCTATTTCGTGCTGGCCGGGCGCTTCGTGCTGCCGGCGCGGGACGAACAGGATGTCACGCACGCCGCCAACGCCATGGACTATTTCCAGAATCTGTACGGTCTGGAATACGGTTTGTTCGAAGTGGTGGCGCCCGCCGGTTGCCCGCTGATCGGCGCCAAGCTGGATGACATGGAACGCGCCGCGCGGGTGCGGGTGATCGCCGTGGCGCGCGGCAGCGACGACCTGCGCGTCGGTCCCGGCGGACTGGATCGCGATACCGGCATCGAAGCCGGCACGGTGTTCGGCATCCTCGCCGCGCCGGCCAATCTGCACCAACTGGTCGCGGAAAAAGGTCTGGTTCTGCGCGATGAGCTGACCACCTTCACCGAGGCGTTGACGCCGACCAAGGCCGGCATCGCCGAAGTGGTGATACCGCCCGGTTCGGCGCTGATCGGCAAGAGCGCGCGCGATGTCTGGATGCGCAAGACCTACGGCCTGGCGATGCTGGCGCTGCATCGCCAGGGCGCGACGCTGCGCGAGGGCGACGGCATCCGCGACCTGCCGCTGCAGGCCGGCGATGCGCTGGTGGTGCATACCACCTGGGCGGCGCTGGCGCAGCTTGAAGGCAATCGCGATTTCGTCATCGTCACCACCGAGTATCCGCACGAGGAGCTGCGTCCGAACAAGGTCGCGCCGGCGCTGGCATTTTTCGGCATCGCCTTGTTCATGGTGCTGTTTACCGACGTGATGCTGTCGGTTGCGCTGTTCACCGGCGCGATCGGCATGATTCTGTCCGGCGTGCTGCGCATCGAAGAGGCCTACCAGGCGGTGAGCTGGAAGTCGGTGTTCCTGCTGGCCAGCCTGATTCCGCTCGGTTTCGCCGTGGAAACCAGCGGCACCGCCGCCTGGATCGCCGAACAGACCCTGTTGCTGCTCGGCGGCGTGCCGATCTGGGTGCTGCAGCTGTCGGTGGCGGTGCTGGCCACCGCCTTCACGCTGGTGATGTCCAACGTCGGCGCCACCGTGCTGCTGGTGCCATTGGCGGTGAACATCGCCATCGGCGCCGGCGCCAATCCGGCGGTGTTCGCGCTGACCGTGGCGCTGGCCACCTCGAACTCGTTCTTCCTGCCGACCCACCAGGTCAACGCCTTGATCATGGGGCCGGGCGGCTACCGGGTGTCCGACTTCATGCGCGCCGGCGGCATCATGACCGCGCTGTTCCTCGGGGTGATGATGGTGATGCTGAATCTGCTGTTCTGAACCAGGCGGTGACCGACGTAGCGCCGCCACCTGGACCCCGGCCTGCGCCGGGGTGACAACTTGATAAAGGCTCAGGCCGGCGCCGAACTGCGGATCAGGTAGTCGAAGGCCGACAGGCTGGCTTTGGCGCCTTCGCTCATGGCGATGATGATCTGCTTGTACGGCACCGTGGTGCAGTCGCCGGCGGCGAGGATGCCGGGCAGGTTGGTCTGGCCCTTGGCGTCGACTTCGATCTCGCCGAAGCGCGACAGGTTGACCACGCCCTTGAGGAAATCGGTATTCGGCAGCAGGCCGATCTGCACGAACACGCCTTCCAGCGCCACATGCTGGCTCTGGCCGGTGGTGCGGTCGGTGTAGGTCAAACCATTGACCTTGCCTTCGGCCCCGGTGACTTGCGTGGTTTGCGCGCTCTTGATCACCGTGACGTTGGCCAGGCTGTACAGCTTGTTCTGCAACACCGCGTCGGCGCGCAGCGTGTCGCCGAATTCCAGCAGCGTCACATGGCCGACGATGCCGGCCAGATCGATCGCCGCTTCGACGCCGGAATTGCCGCCGCCGACCACCGCGACATGTTTGCCCTTGAACAGCGGACCATCGCAGTGCGGGCAGTAGGCCACGCCCTTGCCGCGATATTCCTGCTCGCCCGGCACGTTGAGTTCGCGCCAGCGGGCGCCGGTGGCGAGGATGATGCTCTTGGCCTTCATCACCGCGCCATTGGCCAGACGCACTTCATGCAGGCCGCCGGCATCACCCGGAATCAACGCTTCGACGCGTTGCAGATTCATGATGTCCACGTCGTATTCCTTGACATGCTCTTCCAGCGCCCGACCGAGCTTGGGGCCATCGGTTTGCGGCACGGAAATCAGGTTCTCGATGGCCATGGTATCCATCACCTGGCCGCCGAAACGCTCGGCCAGGATGCCGGTGCGGATGCCCTTGCGCGCCGCGTAGATCGCCGCCGCCGCGCCGGCCGGCCCACCGCCGACCACCAGCACGTCGAACAGATCGGAA
>JAGUXX010000048.1 GCA_020061585.1 Betaproteobacteria bacterium
AAGCCTTGCTGGCCGGCAGCGCCCTTGATCTGGTCGCGCCGGACGAGCGCGAACGCATACGCCTGGCCTACACCGATCTGGTCGCCGGGCGGCATTCGATGTTTCGCACCGAAACCCGTTTCATGCGTCCGGATGGCAGCCAGCGCTGGGCCGACATCCAGCTCACCGCCATCCATGCCGAGGACGGGCAGGTGGCTTCCCTGCTCGCCACCATCCTCGACATCAACGCCAGGCGGGTCATGGCGGAGGAGCTGGAGCGTCAGTTCGCGCTGCTGCACGCGCTGCTCGACACCATTCCCAACCCGATTTTCTACAAGGGCGCGGACAGCCGCTTCCTCGGCTGCAACAAGGCTTACGAACAAGTCTTCGGCACACGTCAGGCGGATTTCGTCGGCAAACGCGTGCTCGATCTCGATTACCTGCCGGAGGCCGAACGGCTGACCTACCAGCGTGAGGACGAGGCGGTCATCGCCAAGGCCGGCAGCGTCGAGCGCGAGGTGAGCATGGTTTACGCCGACGGCCGCCCGCGCGACACGCTGTATTCGGTGACCGGTTTCCGCAACCATGACGGCAGCCCCGGCGGACTGATCGGACTGATCGTCGACATCACCCCGCTCAAGGAAGCCGAACGCGCGGCCCAGCAGGCGCGCGCCGCCGCCGAGGCCGCCGCCTCCGCCAAGGCGGATTTCCTGGCCAACATGAGCCACGAAATCCGCACGCCGATGAACGCCATCGTCGGCATGACCCAACTGGCCCTGCAGACCGAGTTGACGCCGCGCCAGCGCAACTATCTGGAAAAGGTGGAAAGCGCCACCCGCGCCTTGCTCAACATCGTCAACGACATCCTCGATTTCTCCAAGATCGAGGCCGGCATGCTGCGCATCGAACGGATCGATTTCAGCCTCGCGGAAGTGCTGCGCCAGTTGACCGACCTGAGCGCCCAGAAGGCCGCCGACAAGGGCTTGCCGCTGCGTATCGAGGTAGCGCCGGAGATACCGGACAGCCTGCGCGGCGACCCGCTGCGGCTGGGCCAGATCCTGCTCAATCTGGTCGGCAACGCGCTCAAGTTCACCGAACGCGGCGAAGTGACGGTGCGGGTACGGCTGCTGGAAGCGGTCGGCGAAAACCTGATGGTGGGCTTTGAAGTGAGCGATACCGGCATCGGCATGAGCGAAGCGCAGCAGCGCGGCTTGTTCGCGCCGTTCAGTCAGGCGGACAGCTCCACCACCCGCAAATACGGCGGCACCGGGCTGGGCCTGACGATCTGCAAACGGCTGGTCGAATTGATGGACGGCGACATCGGCGTGGACAGCGAAGCCGGGCACGGCAGCCGCTTTCACTTCAGCCTGCCGCTGGGACGCGGCGTTGCACTGGCCATCGTCGGCCGCGGCGCCGGACATCCGCCGATCAGCCTGCATGGTCGCCGGGTGCTGCTGGTGGAGGATAACGAGATCAACCTGGAGCTGGCCGAGGAAATCCTGCAAGCCGCCGGTTTGCGGGTGGATACCGCCGTGCATGGCGGCGAGGCGGTCGAGCGCGCCGCCGCCAACACCTACGACGCGATTCTGATGGATTGCCAGATGCCGGTGATGGACGGCTTCGAGGCCGCCCGCCGCATCCGCGAACTGCCGTTGCGGCCGGATCAGCCGCACCTGCCGATCATCGCGATGACCGCCAGCGTGTTGCTGGGCGACCGCGAACGCTGTCTGGCGGCGGGCATGGACGACCATATCGCCAAGCCGGTGGATGTCGCCGAGCTGTACCGCAAGCTGGTCACCTGGATCGGGCTCGAAGCGCCGTCTATCGCCGTGCCGAGTTCCGCTTCCATGCCTTCCCCGATGCCCGGCGCGCTGATCGACCAAGCCGGCGCGCTGCGGCGACTGGGCGGCAACACCGCCATGTACCACCGCTTGCGGGATCGCTTCCGCCTTGGTCAGGCCGATGCGCCTCGACAGATCCGCGCCGCGCTGGCCGCTGGTCAGCGCCAGGATGCCCGACGTCTGGCGCACACGCTGAAAGGCCTGGCCGGCAACTTGGGCGCCGGCACGCTGGCGGAGCAGGCGCGCGAACTGGAATACGCGCTGGCCGGCAACGCCGAGGCCGGCCAGTTGGACGCCAGCCTGGAACGGCTGGAACGGGAATTGGCGGCGGTGCTGGACTGGATCGAACAGCAGCCGACGGCGCTGCCGGTAGCCGACGGCGCTGCCGAAGCGCCCGATCTGAAACTCGAACTGCCCCGGCTGCTGGCGCGCTTGCGGCACGACGACGCCGAGTCGGGCGACGAACTGGAGCGTCTGAAACCGGCGCTGGCCGCCCACCTGTCCGCCGAAGAACTGGAAGCCCTGGCGCGCGCCGTCAGCCATTACGAATTTGAAACCGCCATCGAGCGTCTGCAAACGCTGGCCGACACACTTGAATCGGGAATGCCCGGAGAAACGCCATGAGCAATCTGCTGCAACGTCAGACCATTCTGGTGGTGGACGACGTACCGGAAAACATCGACATCCTGAGCGCGATACTGCGCGAGCAATACCACGTCCGCGCGGCCCTCAGCGGCGAAAAGGCGCTGCGGGTGATCTATTCCGACGAGCCGCCCGACCTGGTGTTGCTCGACATCATGATGCCGGGGCTGTCCGGTCTGGAACTGTGCCGACGCATCAAGGCCAACCCCGACCGGCGCAAGATTCCGATCATCTTCGTCACCGCCATGTGTTCGGTGGAAGACGAGCGCATCGGCCTGGAAACTGGCGCGGTGGACTACATCACCAAGCCGGTCAGCCCGCCGGTGGTGCTGGCCCGCGTGCGCACTCACCTGGCGCTGTACGACCAGTCCCGCGAACTGGAGCGCATGGTCATGCAACGCACCCGCGAACTGGGCATGTCGCGCCAGCAGGTGATCTGCCGACTCGGCCGCGCCGCCGAATATCGCGACGACGAAACCGGCAACCACATCCTGCGCGTCGCCCACTACGCCCGCCTGATCGCCGAAGCCCATGGCCTTGGCCCCAAGGCCGTGCGCATCATCTTCAGCACCGCGCCGATGCACGATGTCGGCAAGATCGGCATCCGCGACGCCGTGCTGCTCAAGCCAGGCCGCCTCGACGCGGATGAGCTGCGCGACATGCGGCTGCACCCGAGCATCGGCGCCGAGATCATCGGTCAGCACGACAACGAGTTGCTGGAAACCGCGCAGACCATCGCCCTGACCCACCATGAACGCTGGGACGGCGCGGGCTATCCGCGCGGTCTGAAGGGCGAGGAGATTCCGCTCGAAGGCCGCATCGTCGCCATCGCCGACGTGTTCGACGCGCTGACTTCCGCGCGTCCATACAAGAAACCCTTCAGCCTCGATGAGTCATTGGCGATCATGGCCGCGGAAGAAGGCAAGCACTTCGACCCGGACCTGATGATCGCCTTCCGCAAGGCCTTGCCGGAGATACTCAAGGTGCGCGAGGAATACGCCGACGACAAGGGCGTGCTGGCCGATCTGGGTTTGTCGCAGGAGTGGCTGCCGGCCGACGAGTGAGCGCTCGCGCCGGGATTAATCCGGCTTCTTCTTCGCCCGGGGATGCGCCTGATCGTAGACCTGCGCAAGATGCTGGAAATCCAGATGGGTATAGATCTGCGTGGTGGACAAGCTGGCATGGCCCAGCATTTCCTGTACCGCGCGCAGATCGCCGGAAGATTGCAACACATGGCTGGCGAAGGCGTGGCGCAACGCATGCGGATGCATGTGCGCGGTGATGCCCTGCCGCACTGCCATCTGTTTCAACGCCAGCGCCAGCACCGTGGCGGAAATCCGCGCGCCGCGCGCGCCGACAAACAGCGCCTGGGTATCGGCGCGCGCCACGTTGGGCCGCTGCGCCAGCCAGTTCCGCACCGCCTCCAACGCCGGCTTGCCCACCGGCACCACCCGCATCCGCGATCCCTTGCCGGTCACCGTGACTTCCCCGGCGGACAAATCGAGACCCGCAATATCCAGTCCGATCAATTCGGCACGCCGCAAGCCGGAGGAATACATCAGTTCGAACATCGCCCGATCGCGCAGCCGCCACACATCGTCCGCCTCCCCCGCCGGCAAGTCCGCCAGCAGATGCGCCACGGCATCGACGCCGGGCGCGTTGGGCAATTTCTTGTCGCTCCTCGGCGGCCGCAAGCCCAGACAGGGATTCGCCTGCAACACATTTTGCCGCGCCAGATAATTGAAGAAACTGCGCCAGGCCGACAAGGTGCGGGCCAGGGTCTTGGCTTGCAGGCCCTGGCTGTGCAATCCGGCCAGGGCGCGGCGGATATCCTGCGAAGCCAGGCTTTGCGGCGCAACCTCGCCGACCCGCTCATGCAAATGGCGTAGATCGAAACCGTAGGTATCGACGGTGGCCGGGCTGTAGTGGCGCGCCGCCAGCGACGCCAGAAACTCGACGATGGCGCGCGACAACGGCCCTTCCGCCCGCATGGCGCGCAGCCGGATCAGAGAAAGCGCGAGATCGCCGCGCCGCTCAGTTCCGCCAGCCAGGTCAAATACAGCGTGCCCATCTCCGGATAGAACCGCTTGACATCCTCCGACGACAGCACCAGCAAGCCGTTCAGGTTTTCCTCGCGCAATGGCGCAATGGCAAAAGACTTCTGATTCGCCCCCACCGTGCCGAACCAGGCGCGCACCTCGTCCGGCGCATCGGGACCGCATCGCGGCTGCGTCAGGCCGGTCATCAGCACTTTGATATCGGCGCTGACCGGGGCGAACTCGGGCATCTCCGGCGCGCGGTCGGCCCAGACGCGGATCGCGTTGTGCGGGATCGAGAAACTCTCGGACAGATTCATGTTGAGCGACTGGAACACCGCTTCGAGGCTGCGCGCATGCATCAAATCCAACGCGACCTTGTGCAGTTTGTCGCCGATCGCGTCGTTCTCCTCGGCGAACTGGATGAATTCACGCAGCTTCAATTCCAGCCCGCGCGATTTGTCGCGCAACGCCAACACCTGCCGCTCGCCAAGCGAAATCGCCTGTTGGCTGTACGGATGCGGCACGCTGATCTCGGTCAGCATTTCCGGGTGATCGACGAAATAGTCGGGGTTGAGTTTCAGAAAGTCGCTGATCTGTTCAGGGGTAAGGTTCATGGTTCGCCTATATGTGCCGATTTACGCAGCAGTTTAAATTTCCATCTCGCCGTGAAACACGCTGACCGCCGGACCGGTCAGAAATACCGCCTGGTCGCCGCCCGCCCAGGCGATGCCGAGTTCGCCGCCGCGCGTCTCGACCACGACCCGCTCCGCCAAGCGGCCAAGCGTGATGCCGGCGACCACCGCCGCGCAGGCGCCGGTGCCGCAGGCCAGGGTCTCGCCGCTGCCGCGTTCGAACACCCGGAGTCTGATTCGCTCGCGGCTGACGATCTGCATGAAGCCGACATTCACCCGTTGCGGAAAGCGCGGATGATGTTCGATCAGCGGCCCCAGTTCCGCGACCGGCGCGTTTTCGACCTCATCCACCCGCCAAACGGCATGCGGGTTGCCCATGGAAAGCGCGGAAATTTCCAGGTCGCGACCCGCCACCTCCAACGCATAGGTCAACGCGCGAGTCGGCGCCAGAAACGGGATTTCGCTCGGTTCGAAACGCGGCGGCCCCATGTCGACAGTGACCCGGCCATCGTCTTCCAGCTTCGGCGCGATGATGCCGGATGCCGTCTCGACACGGATTTCCCGCTTCGCGGTCAGGCCTTGGTCATACACGAAACGCGCGAAGCAGCGCGCGCCGTTGCCGCATTGTTGAACTTCGCCGCCATCGGCGTTGAAGATGCGATAACGGAAATCGCAGTCCGGTCGCGTGGCGGGCTGCACCAGCAGTATCTGGTCGCAACCGACACCGAAATGACGATCGGCCAACGCCCGATATTGCTCGGAGGTCAGGTCGAGCGCCTGGTTGACGCCATCGAGCACGACAAAGTCGTTGCCGGCGCCCTGCATTTTGGTGAATTTGAGCTTCATGACGGCATTATCCTAGATTCCCGGTTGCCGCGTCGGCACGCGAACAACCGGCGCCGTCAATCTTGCGCTATGACTTGCGCGACCAATCCTTGATGCGTTCCGCCGCCCATTCGCGGCCGCCGAAGCCGAATGCCAGCGCCAGCGCCAACACCAGGCCGCCGAATACGATGGTGAACGCCACGGTCAACAAGGTCGTGCCGATTTCGACCTGCTCCAGCGCCAGGAACAGCGCGAAAATCTGCACGGCGTACTCGCTGCCGGTGCTGACGGTCAGCGCGCCGGGGAATTTGGCATTGTTCAGCCAGGCGAAAACGATGCGATTCACTACCCGCGCGAACAGCGTGCCGAACACCATGATCAGCACCGCGACCACGATCTTGGGCAGGAACAGCACCAGTTTGTTGGCCAGGCTGGCCAGCGAATCGAGCCCCAGACTACTCGCGGCGGAAACCGCCACCACCAGCAGCACCAGCCAATAAGTGGTGCCGGCGATGATGCCGGCCAGCGACAGATCGACCCCGCCTTGCTTGACCAGGGCTTCGAGCCCGGAACGTTCGGCGATGCGCCCGAAACCGACGGCGTCCAGGCCGCGTTTGACGCCGGCGCGCAATATCCGCGCCAAGATCCAGCCGGCCAGGACCATCACCAGCACCGCCAACAATTTGGGCATGAAGATGGCGATCTGGTCCCAGAAGGTTTGCAGCGCGGTCAGAAAAAGATTGATCTGTGTATCCATAACGAGCGTTCCTTAAAGCGATTGGGGTTGCGTTTGGCCGATTGGCGCCTGCCCGCCCGGGCGCAACAGGTCCGCCATCGGTTGCAAAGCCGCGCTCTGCTCGCGAAACGGCAGGTGCTGCACCAGATCGATCATGGCCTCGGCCAGTTTGATCAGCGAAGCCTCGGGCAAGTTGCTCATCGCCGCCTTGAGCACCCCTTGTCCATACTGGGGCGAGGCGTCGGCGATACGCTGACCATCGAAAGTGGCGAAAAATTGTCCCGGGCTGCCCGATTCCTGATCCGGCGCTTGCCTGACCAGGCCGCGCTGGATCAGACCTTCCAGCAAGCTCTCGGCGTTAGGCCGCGGCAAGGCCATGGTCTTGGCCAGATCGACGGCACGTAATCCAGGCGTTTGCGCGAGTTCCCACAAGACCCAGAGCTCGACGGCGGTAATGCCGTGCCGGGTTTCGATCCACTCCGAATGCCGCCGCACCGCGTCCAGAGTCATCCTGAACATTTTCAGCGTCACCAGGATGGTTTCTTTACGGCGAGCCCAAGCGACTTCGGTGTCCTGGGAAGGATCAAGAAAAAAGTTGTCGGTATTCATGGCGGGCCATTCTTGCCGGGCGGGCGGCAAAAATCATTGGCACGCTCACGTAAGGGAATCACGTACAAGTCAATTCTCATCCCTGACACGCGGCAATTCCCCCGCAAGTGTCCGCATCCGTGCTTCCAGCGTCGCCATGAAGGCGGCCTGATCCGAGTCGCCATGCAGCGCTTCGCCGACGAACACATCGCAGAAGAACGGCACCAGTAGCGGATCGTCCTTGGGCAAGGCCTTGCCCAGGCCATGCAGGAAGATCGGCGTCACCGGCACTTCCGGATGCCTGGCGGCAAGCACCGCGATGCCGCGCTTGAAGCGTCCCATCACTTCCGGCTCACCGCGACTGCCCTCCGGAAACAACACCAGCAGTTCACCGCGTTGCAGCGCCTGTTCACAGGGTTTCAGCGGGTCGGCGCCGCCCTTGGTGGCGCGCTGGATCGGCAGGATGCCGATCACGTTCAGCGAAAACCAGGCCAGCAGCGGATTGACGGTGAAGTAATCGGCCGCCGCCACCGGTCGCAACCTGGGCAGCAAGGCAAGCGGAAACAACGACAGCAGCACCAGCGTGTCGAGATGGCTGTTGTGGTTGGCGGCGATGATTGCCGGACCCTGCTTCGGCAGGCGTTCGCGGTGGCGCACGTTGAGGCCGAGCACGATCAGCGCGATGGGGCGCGCGATCAGCGCGAAGAAGGCCAGACGCAGCAAACGCGTCATCAGTAATGCAGGTAATACAGGTAATGAAAGAACAGCGGCGCGGTGAAGGTCAGGCTGTCGACCCGGTCGAGGATGCCGCCGTGGCCGGGAATCAGGCTGCCGCTGTCCTTGATGCCGAGATCGCGCTTC
>JAGUXX010000265.1 GCA_020061585.1 Betaproteobacteria bacterium
CCGCGCTGGCGCTGAGCCTGGGTCGCCGCGGCCACCGAGTGATGGTGATGGACGAGATGCGCCCGCCGAACAATGTCGCCGGACTGCTCGGCGTGATGCCGCGCCTCGGTCTGGTCGATGCCGCCAGCCGCGGCTTGCTGGCGGTGGTGCGGCAGGCGACCGAGGGACTGGTATTGCTGGCGGCGCAGGATGGTCCGAAAGTGCTGGCCGGCTGGTCGGAGCAGAATCTGCTCGACATCGCCGATGACTGGCGCGCCCGCGCCGAGGCGCCGGAATGGCTGTTGCTGAACGGCGGCGACGCCGCGCCGCGCGGCCATAGCCTGGCCAGTACGGCGAGTCTGCGTGTCCTGGTGTTGCCGGGCCATCGCGCCGCGCTGGCGGATGCGTATGCCGTCATGAAAACCGCGCACGCCGCCTGGTCCGGCAACAACTGGCTGGTGCTGGTGGTCGGCGCCGAAGCGGGAACGGCGTTCAACCTGTACTCCGCGTTAAGTGAAACCGCGCAACGCTTTCTCACTTTGACGCCGCGTTTTCTCGGCTGCGCGGCACCGGCCGCTCCGGGCGCTACGCCGGAAGCGATGGACGCGGCGCAAATCGATGTATTGAGGGATGCGAGCGAACAAAAGGTGGATAGCGAACGCATCAATTTCGAACAATATTGGCAACGTATGTGGCTATACAGTCGGATGTCGCAAGAAGCGGCCGGCGTCAAGGCGCGGCATGACAGTCGGAGCTTTGGTGAGCGATAAGGACACCCTGGTCAAGGCGCACCTGCCGATGGTCAAGCGCATTGCATACCATATGATGACGCGCCTGCCGGCTTGCGTGGAGGTCGACGACCTGGTGCAGGCCGGTCTGATGGGTTTGCTCGACGCGGTGGAGCGTTTCGACAGCGAGCAAGGCGCCCACTTCGAGACTTACGCCACCCAGCGCGTGCGCGGCGCGATGCTCGATGAACTGCGCGACGCGGACTGGGCGACGCGCAATGTGCGACGCGCCGGACGGCAGATCGAAAACACCATCAACACCTTGCAGCAGCGACATCACCGGCCGCCCTCGGAACAGGAAATCGCCGCCGAGATGGGCCTCGATATCCAGGCTTATTTCGAATTGCTCAATGACGCCCGCGGCGCGCAACTGGTCTATTACGAGGATCTGCACTGCAGCGAAGGCGATGACTTTCTTGAGCGTTTCGCCGACAACCACAATCAGGCGCCGTTCGACATCCTGGCCTCGCAGCATTTCAAGGGCGCCCTGGCCAAAGCGGTCGGCGTGCTGCCGGAGCGGGAAAAACAGTTGATGGGCATGTATTACGAGCAGGACATGAACTTCAAGGAAATCGGCGTGGTGCTGGGCGTCTCCGAATCGCGCGTCTGCCAGTTGCACGGCCAGGCCATCGCCAGACTGCGCGGTCGACTGCGCGACTGGTCGTCAAACGCTGAATAGGGCGCGGCAATATGGACATCATCAGCATCGTCGGCATTGGCCTGAGCATCACCGCGATCCTGCTTGGCCAGTTTCTGGAAGGCGGCCACATCAGCTCGCTGCTGCAGTTCACCGCGTTCATGATCGTGATCGGCGGCACCTTGGGCGCGGTGATGTTGCAAACCAGCCTGAGAGTGTTTCTCGACGGCCTCAACATGCTGAAATGGGTGATCCAGCCGCCGCGCATCGCCAGCCAGGAAACCCTCGACATGCTGATCGACTGGAGCCAGAAGGCGCGGCGCGGCGGCTTGCTGGCGCTGGAACCGTTCATCGAGCAACAACAGGAGCTGTTTCACCGACGCGGCCTGCAAATGCTGGTCGACGGCGCCGAACCCGAGGTGTTGCGCGAGACCCTGGAGCTCGACCTGCAAAGCTACGAACAGCATCACACCGATGCCGCCAAGGTCTGGCTGGCGGCGGGCGGCTATTCGCCGACGATCGGTATTCTGGGCGCGGTGATGGGCCTGATTCATGTCATGGAAAACCTCTCCGACCCGTCCAAACTGGGCTCCGGCATCGCCGTCGCCTTCGTCGCGACAATCTATGGTGTCGGCGGCGCCAACCTGTTTTTCCTGCCGGTGGCCGGCAAATTGCGCTACTGGGTCGGGCGCCAGGTCAACAACAAGGAAATGTTCATTCAGGGCATCGTGGCGATCGCCAACGGCGAGAATCCACGCGTCATCGAAGCGAAGTTGCAGGGCTATCTGTCCTGAGCGATTGCATAGCGTGAATTCCTGACATGGCCCGCAAGAAAAAACCCGAAGAGCACGAAAATGTCGAGCGTTGGCTGGTTTCCTATGCCGACTTCATCACCTTGCTGTTCGCCTTCTTCGTGGTCATGTACGCCATCTCTTCGGTCAACGAAGGCAAGTACCGGGTCATGTCGGATTCTCTGATCAACGCGTTCAAGGATCCGCAAAGCACCGACAAACTGATCCAGATGCAAACCAAGAATCCCGAGATCATGAGCGGTACCGGCCAGCCGATCGGCAAAGCCGTGCCGCAACCGCGACAGACAGCGGACTCGCCGGAACGCGTCAAAGCAGCGGAAAGCATGAAAAAGGTCGCCAAGAATGTGTTGCAGGCCATGCAACCGTTGATTCAGAACGGCCAGGTGCGGGTCACCCAATCGCCGCGCGGCGTGACCGTGGAAATCAACGCCAGCGTGCTGTTCAACAGCGGCGAGGCGGTATTGCAGCCGCAATCGACGGAAGCCCTGGCGGCGGTGGCCGAGGTGCTGACACAAGTCGACAATCCGATCCAGGTCGAGGGCCATACCGACAACATTCCGATCAACAGCCCGAGTTTCCCGTCCAACTGGGAGCTGTCGTCTTCCCGCGCCGGCAGCGTGGTGCGACTGTTCACCGAACGCGGCGTCCCGGCCGCCCGCATGGTGGCCATCGGCTATGCCGACAATCGGCCGGTCGACACCAACGCCACGCTGGACGGGCGCAGCCGCAATCGTCGCGTGAATGTGCTGATCCTCAACGAAGTCGGCGGCGTGGCGAGGGAAATCACATTACAGGACGACGCGCAGATATCTCAACCTGATACGCCGGCATCGCCCGCCGCCAGATAAGCGATCACAACGTCGTCAGCTACCGGCCTTGCCCAGAGAATGCATCTGGAAGCGGAACAGCTCGATGCTGGGCGTCGCCTCCATGCGCTTTTCGATCTGCACCAGTTGCGCGCCGCCGTTGATAGACGAAATTTCCGCCGGAATATTCGGCGCGAAACAGCCCGGCTGGGCCAGCAGCATCGGCGACTGACGCGTCTTCGGACTTGGATGCAGCAAGATACCCGGCCACTGCCGGCCGTTGTCCTTGCGGCGAACCTGCACCGCCAAGGCCTGTGGTGAAAGAAGCTGGACGCCAAACCACATCTCGCCCTTGCCGGGCACGCGGAACCAGCGCACCAGACCCACCCCCCATTCGGCCTTGTCCTGACGGATGCCGACCACATCGCCGACGCGAATCTGGATCGGCGCGGCGCCCACCTTGATCAAAGCCAGACCGCCCATGCTGTCGTTCATGGTTTTGCAGCGCACGATGACTGGTGGAGCCTCGTTGCCGACCATGCCGTAGTGGATGGTATCGCTGGAGATGGGCGGCGAAATCAGTTGTTGCACGGATTTGAGTCCGAAACTGACATCGAATTCGCGGCTGTTGGCCTGCCGCCGACGTTGCGACTGGCGTTGCAGTGAAGCCCCCCAGTTCAATTTCAGGCGCCGCAGCATGCTGGGGTAGGCGGGGTCGCGCGCCGCGCCCGGCAAGCCGATTTTTTCCGGCGTTTCCTGGCCTTTCAGATGCGTCGAGATCAGCGCCAGATGTTTGGCCAGCTCGGTGGTGTTGAGCAGCAAATCCCAGCGCGGGTTGGTTGGATGCGCATCGCGGGCGATCGGCGTCGGCGGACCATCGGTATTGACCTCGACCACGAACAGGCCGGACTGTCCCTTGACCGATTCCTCGGCAGGGTAGATGGCGGCCAGATTGCCGAAACGCGCGATGATGTCCTTCGCCCAGGGCAACTCGGCCTGCGGGAAACGGTAGGGATCGGCCAACGCCATCAGCAGAGTGGCTTTGTAGATCTGCTCGATGGACAGCATTTTCGCGCCGCCCTCGGGGATCGCTTCGCGCAGACCATTGCGCAGCGCATAGTTGTAGGTCTGATGCAGATCGACCCAGACGCCCTCAGGCACCGGGTCATGGGTTTCGAAGCAGATTTCCAGTATCGCCTGCAACGCCAGCACGATGCGTTGCAGATACAGTGGCACCGGGTTGCCGCCGAACAGATGGAAACGGCGTTTGAGCCAATCGAGCAACAGGGTTTTGTAATTGTTCGCCAGCTCCTGCAGCAAACGCCTGGCCAGATCGGCGTTGCGCTGCTGTTTCGGCAACAGCGGCAGCGGCACGGAACCGTAGTGTTCGTAAAGCGAGGCAACGATGTCCTCGACCACCGGCGTCATGCGCTCGATGATCTTGGCGCGGACGTCTTGCGTGACATTGATCCGGCTCAGCGTGGCCAGATAGTCGGCCATCGCCTCCGCCGCCTCGACGGGATTGGAAAGCGGCAAACGCGTCAGCCAGGCATCGACTTGCTTGGGTTTGGTT
The DNA here is from genome assembly GCA_020061585.1 of Betaproteobacteria bacterium. Taxonomy (GTDB): domain Bacteria; phylum Pseudomonadota; class Gammaproteobacteria; order Burkholderiales; family Thiobacillaceae; genus PFJX01. The sequence goes on from JAGUXX010000265.1 coordinate 4,596, forward strand.
TCCAAGCTTATATTCGATCCCGACTCGCGGGCGGGTACAACATATCTGGGCAGCATGGGTTCGCTTGACTCCTCGTGCGGCATTCTACTCGTGCGAATTCGGCCGCAAAAAGCTTTTACCAGGTAATCGCCGCGGTTCTCGACATCGGCCCGCGCCTTCCGCAAACTGCGCTCCGGGCCGAATTTTCGATACTTTACCGGATGACCGAACTTTGACGCTTCATTTGACTCCACATCGGCTATTAATTTCGAGAATCCACATGATGAAACGTGCCGCAATTCTGATCTGTCTGGTCTTGGCGAGTCTGTCCGCGCAGGCCTTCACGATGGTCGACAGCAAAGGCAAAACGCACACCCTCGCGCAATACAAGGGCAAATGGGTGCTGGTCAATTTCTGGGCGACCTGGTGCCCACCCTGTCTGGAGGAAATCCCCGATCTGGTGTCGCTGCACGAAAACAAGAAAAACAACCTGATCGTGCTTGGCGTGGCGATGGATTATCGCGACCCGGAGACCGTACTGCAGTTTTCCGATCAAATGATGGTGTCCTATCCGGTCATTCTGGGCGACCGCAAAATGGCGGCGCAGGTGGGTTCAATCCCCGGCCTGCCGACCACCTATCTCTACAACCCGCAGGGCAAGGTGGTTGCCTACAATGTCGGCGCGCTGACCCGGGAAGCGGTTGAGCGCTACATTCGCCCGAAGAAATAGGGAGACAGACCCATGCGTTGGCTGCTGCTGATATTTGCCCTCATCGCCCTGCCGGCGATGGCCGAAGTGCGCGACCCGCACCAGCATTTCTTCATGCCCAAGATGGGCGACTTCAAGGACGAACTCGACACCGCCAAAGCGGAAGGCAAGCAGGGCGTGCTGATCATGTTCGAAATGGACGACTGCCCGTGGTGCGCGCGCATGAAGGCCACCATCCTGAATCAGTCTTCGGTACAGGACTACTTCCGACAACACTTTCTGATCTACCCGGTGGACGTCAAGGGTGATACGGCGATGGTCGATTTCAAGGGCGTGGGTACCACCGAGAAAGCCTTCGCCCTGGAACAGCGCGCCCGCGCAACGCCGGTTTTCGTGTTTTATGACCTGGACGGCAACGTCGCGACACGCTACACCGGCACCACCCGTTCCACCGAGGAGTTTCTGTTGCTGGGACGCTATGTCGTCGAAGGCGCTTACAAGACCACGCCATTCAACGTCTACAAGCGACAGGGCCAAGGCCGATGAGCCGCCGCGGCTTGGTCACGGCGCTGCTGGCGACGCTGGCCGCGTGCGGCGAGAATCCGCTGCTCGCCGCGCCGTTGACCCTGGACACGGTACTGACGCACGCCGACGCCAGCCATCCGGAACTCGATCTGGCGCGCGCGCAACTGGCAATCGGCGATGCCGAGACGCAACTGGCGCGCAGCCTCAACGACTTTCGCGTGACCCTGGACGCCGCGCTGCGCAGCGGGCGCAACGCGCTGTACAACGACCACTTTCAACCCGATCATTTGATCCGACTCAACGCGCGCAAGACCTTGCTGGATTTCGGCCGCCAGCAAACCAGCGCGGCGGCGACCGAGCAGGAAAGCCAGGCGCGCGCGCTGCAACTGCTGGATGTCCGCGCGCAACGGCGCATCACGTTGATGGCGCGCTTCCTCGATGTGCTGCTGGCCGATCTGCGAGACGGCGCCGAAACCGAGGCGCTGGCGGTTGCCTACGTCAGTTGGGACAACGCCCGGGACCGCTTGGCGGTCGGGCAACTGGCGCAATGGGAATTGTCGGAACTGGAAGCCCGCTATCTCGACATTTTGGCGCGGCGCAACGATGTTCGGCGCGACTTGCGCGAAAAGCGCATGGCGCTGGGCGCGGCGATGAACCTGCCGGGCATGGTGCTGGACGATCTGGTCGATCCGAAATTGCCCACCAACGAACGCGCAATGCCGGAATTCGACGCCTTGTTCGACGTCGTCAGGACCGAGAACCCGCAATTGCGGGCGCACCTGAAACTGCTGGCGTCGGCCGCGCAGAGAATCAATGGCGTGCGCGCCGAGAACCGGCCCAGCCTGGAGTTCGAGGCGGAAGCCGCCGCCTGGAGCCGCGAAGCCACGACGCGCGACGATCTGCGCGCCGGGCTCAACTTCAATTGGCCGATCTGGCAGGGCAAACGGATCGACGCGCGCATGGCCAGGGAACAGGCGCG
>JAGUXX010000111.1 GCA_020061585.1 Betaproteobacteria bacterium
CCGTCTTGAGGCGTTCGCGGTCATCCGCTTGAGCTGGCGATATTCGCGATCGGGGATGCCGTACAACTCCAGCATGGCCGCTGCCGGCGCGCCTCGGCGAATGAACCAAAGGGTCTCTTCCTTGCGGTGAAGGATGTGCTGGAGGCGATTGCGTGCCAGAGACAATTGGGACTCGTCGACGAACACGGAGATAAAGGCCGGACGTTGTTCTGCAAGCCGCAGCAGTTCCACCGTGGGGGTGCGCTTCAGTTGTTCCAGCGTGGCGGGGCTGACTACGGACAACAGCTGCTCCAGGTTCTCGCCCAGGTCGGCCTGATCGACCAGATGCTGGAGCAGGGCGACCACATGGCGGGGGTCCGAGAGCGGGAGGCCGGGCAGGGTGTTCATTCCGGCGCCGCCACCGCGAAGCGCTCCGGTGCGGTCCCGCGCAGGGTGCGCAGGGCGGCGACCAGCTCCAGCCACACCGGCACCGAGGGCGAGGCCGAGGCCAGGCGTTTGCCCAGCGACAGAGGGTCGATGGGCATGCCCAGGATCGTGTCCATGTAATGCTGAAGGGCGAACTCGTCGCGGCCATGTTCCTGCCGTTGGGCCTGGCGCCAAGTGGAGTCTGCCGGCATTGAGCCGGACCAGGCGCCATCGAGTTGTTCGGAGAGCATGGCCAGCATCCACCAGCCGAAGTAGCGATCCGCGCCGTTTTCGGTCAGGTCGATTGGCTCGTCGTTTTCCGGGACTTCCATGTAGAAGCCGGTGGGCCAGTCCTGGGCGAGGCGCAGACAGTCGGCCGATTCGGTCAGACGGGCGAACCGCGTTGCCAGGTCCTGGATCGCGTCGAGCAGTTCGGTCTTGGGCTTCTGTTCCGGCATGGCTGGCGCGGGGTTCTCGGGCCTCTCCGTGGCGTTGCCATTCTTGCCAACAGAGGTTTCGGCGGTATTCGGAGGGGGTAGGGGAGGGGTGCTCGCTGGTTCCGTCTGTAGCCTGGTCTGGGCCACCAGCCCGGCGATATCCTCACCCGGGTGCTGCTGGCATAGCTGACGAGCAAGGCGCACAAGCTCGACGGTCTCGCCCAACTTCGTGGCTACGGCGTGCTCCAGGTGCTCGATCACCCTGGCCGGTTCAAGCGAGCGACTGGACAACCAGGAGTGCTCGGCACGCTTCAATGCTTGGTCGCGCAATTCCGGCCAGGCCTGGATCTGCTGTTTATGCTTCAAGAGCCGTTCAAAGACGTTGAAAGCGGGTTGCAGTTCCGAGATGACCGGTCTTGAAAGCGACTTGCAGGCCTCGCCGAGGCCGGCCAGATGAGTGACGGCGAAGTTGAAGTAACTCAGCGTGGTCTTGCCGAGCGGCAGGCCGCGTTCCTTCAGGGTCTGTTCGAAAGCACGGGCGGAGAGGGCGTTTCCGGTTTCCGACTCGATCATCTGCTTCAGATCGGCGTAGGCTCGGGCTTTGTCCCAGAAGATCATCTCGCCACGCAGTTCGTTTTCCACCAGGTGGGCGGACAGCGTGGAGGATTCCGATACCCAGGGGGTGTAGGTGACGACGACATACTGGAATGCCGCATCACCGGTTTCGCTGAACAGTTCCTGTAGCGCCGTCAGGCGGGTATTGCCGCCTTTGCCGACCATGTATTTTTCCTGGCCGGGCCGGCGGGTGACCACCAGCGGGCTGGTGAGCTGCTTGGTCGAGCGGATGGATTCCTTGATGACGTCGTATTGGTCGTTGATCGCCTTGCGGGGGTTCTTGTCGTAATGGGTGATGTCCATCACCGGCAGCGTCATCTGGCTCTCGGTATCGATCGACAGTTGGTGGCTGTTGTCGAGCGGCAGGCCGACATTCAAGGATTCCTTTACCAATCTGGCTCGCAGGTCGACCGGGCTGATGGTCCGCGTTCCATTGGGTTGCGCCAAATCCCGTTGTTGTGCCTTCCGGGCGGCGTCCGCAACCGTCACCGAAGCAGGGAGGCGGTCCTGTGCGCTCATGCCGTGTGGGCTTCATCGTGGGCCGGCTGCGCGACCAGGGAAGACGTTTCTTCTTCCTCGGAGAAACCTCCCGCGTATACCCCGCTGAGTGACGGGATCAACTCCCAGACCAGGCGATGCATGGTGTCGAACGGTGTCACCCCGCGCTCCCGGCGTTTGAGCCGGTGAACCGCTAGTTGCGCCGTGGCGGCTTCGTTGTAGGCCACGCTGGCCGGAATCGCGGTTTCAGCCACGGTGACCAGGCCGCGCATCTCCAGGTAGCTCTGCCGGATTTCCTGGGTGATCTGCCGCGCGTCGTTGGTGTGCCCGACCCGGTTGATGACCGCCGTCAGGGGGCCGGGTCCGATACCCAGGGCCTGGGCCTCTTCCAGCTTGAGCAGCAGTTCGAACGTGCCGGTGCGGAATTCGCGCGCGCTCGGCGTCTCCGGCAGGACGGGCGAGATCAAGCGATGCGCGGCCAATGCCGCTGTATAGAGCAACGGCCCCTGGGCGCCAGGGGTGTCGATGAACACCAGATCGTAGTTGTCCTCGATGACCGGCGCGCGCAGCGCTTTGCGGAGGATCATCGGCGCGTCGATGCGGCCCTGTATGAACTGCTCAAGATCGGTGGTTTCGATGCCGGCGAATTTACGTCTCGGAGCATCACACACGATGATGTCCAGCCTATCCCACGCCGTGGTCGAAATGGCCGATTCTGCGACGCGGCCGCTCAGGACGACGGAGGTCAGCCCATCCGGAGCTTGCCGCCGCAGTTGGTAATACTTGGACAGCGAACCCTGGATGTCGGCATCGACCAAAAGCACACGCAGCCCCATGTCGGCGGCAAGCGCGCCGAGATTGGCTGTGATGGTGGTTTTGCCGATACCTCCCTTGGTTCCTACGACGCTCAGAATGACCACATGTACCTCCTACTACGGATAACGAATGCGTTTGTGTGTAACGTGGTTATACGATGTCCATAACCATCAAACAGAAATATAATATACCTATGCACGTACACACAAATATTTATAGGTATTGCATTCGTTGCGCTATGGGCGCTGCCTTAGTATCTGTAATGAAGATGTCGGCCGCGTCGCTATAATCTGCCCAATCCAAGAAGGTCCCCACCATGTCCACACCGCCCGAAGCGCCCTACCAGCACGAGTCGCTGGATACCCGTCTTGAGTGTGAGCCCGAATCGCGTGGCCTGATCGGCCATGCCGCCAAGGTACGCAGCATCGTCACCAGCCGAGAGGCCTACGCCGAGTTTCTGGCCCGATTGGACCAACCGCCTCAGCCCAATGAGCGCCTGCGCAA
>JAGUXX010000011.1 GCA_020061585.1 Betaproteobacteria bacterium
CCATGTCTTTCTACGCACCCCGCAACGGAACCCCTCATGGACTTCCAACTCCAGCGCCTGATCCTCATCGACTCCTTCAGCCCCGGCCGGGTGGTGATCTTCCCGCTGGAAGGCGGGGCGGTGCTGACCGGGCGCAACGGGCGTGGCAAGACTTCTCTGTTGCAACTCCTGCCGGTGTTCTTCGGCGAGAACCCGAACCGCATCGTCGGCACCGAGACCAACCGGCTCAATTTCGCCGGCTATTACCTGCCGCGCCTGACCTCCTACATCCTGTTCGAGTACCGTCGGCGCGATGTCGTCTCCCTAGTGGCGATGCACGCCAGCGAGAGTGGCGAGGAGATTCGCTACCGCTTTGTGCGCTCGGCCTACAAGCCGGAATTGTTCCTGCAGCCGGATGGCCGCAACATCATTTCTTCGCGGGATATCTACGCCCACCTCAGACGGCTGAACCTCATCTGCAGCGAATCCATCTCGTCGGTGGCGGAGTACCGCGCCATCATCCAGGGCAAAACCGGTACCGGTCGGGACCGGCAGCGGCAGCGCAGTCTGGCGGCGGATTTCGCCTTCGTAGGTAGCGGCCACCACCTGACCCATATGGAGAAGATCGTCAGCGGTATGTTTCTGCGCAAGACGAACTTCGAGGATTTGCAGCGCATGGTGGTGTCCTGCATTGCCGAGGGACCGGGCCAGATCGCGCTGTCCACAGAACGCAAGAAGATCGAGTCCTGGCCGGAGCATTACGAGGCCTACCGGGAGGTCATGCAGGAAGCGCCGCGCATGGAAGAAGTGCTGGTGGCGGAAATGCGGCTGCTGGCCAGCGAGGCGGAACTGGGGCGGCTGCATGCCCGCCTGCGTCGCCTGCTTGACCACATGGAGGAAGCGAGCCGGCGAAACCGTGCGAATCGGGAACGCCTGACCCAGGAAGCCGATGCGGCAGAAGCGTTTTCCCGGCGTCAGATCGAACTGCTGGAAGGCGAGCGGGATGCCGCTCGGCGCGAGGCGGAGGATCGGGAAGGTCGCGTTGCCGAGTTGCAAAAACAGCAGCAGGACTATGCAGAGCGCGACTTGCCCGCCAAGGCTCAGCGGGTTGCCGAAGAGCCGCGCCTGCGCGATGAATGGGAACAACGCAATCAACGCAAGCAGGCGCTGCTCGGGCAGCAGCAGGATATTTCCATTCGCTATGACGGACTCCTGCTGGAACAGCGGAACCGCTTCAACGAGGCACGCGAGCGGGCGCAGCGCGAACGCACGCTTCTGGAGCAGGGCTTCAGCCCGCGTTTCTGCGATCTGGAACAGGCCAAGGATCAGGCGCTGACGGCACTGCGGGAAGCTCACCGCCAAGCCCGCGAACAGGTAGATCAGCGGCTGCAAGCCGTGCTGGGTGAAGTGGGTGGCTGGAATGAGAAAGCCCGCAATCCCCAGGCGGCGTCCGACTTCCTGACAGCACACCAGGCCAAGCGCGACGCTGTTGCCCAGGCGATGAAGGCGCTGGAAGAAGCCCAGACAGAACGGCACCGGCTGGAAAAACTGCGCAACGAGGCGCGTCAGTCATTCGAGGAACAGGAGAAGTCCCTGGGGCAGTTGCGCGGCCAGAGACAGAATCAGGCGGACCACTTGCAGTCCTTGCGCCTGCAACAAACGCCGGGGCCGGACAGCCTGCTCTACTTCCTGCGTAGCCAGCGCCCGGACTGGGTGTTCGACATCGCCAAGGTGGTGCAGGAAGACATTCTGGTGCGGGAGGACCTGGACCCCGAATTGCTGAATGCCTTGCCCAGCCTCTATGGCATCGGTGTGGACCTGGAACGTCTGGATGCCCATCTGGCCGCCGATGAACATGGTTTGCAGCGCGAGGCGACGGACGTCGAGACGCGTCTGCAAAGTGCCGATGCCGCCATCGTCGACGCCGGTATCGAACTGGAAAAGTGCAATCAGCGGCGGGAGGCGGCGCAACAGACGCTGGCCCTGCAGGAAACGGAAGTACAACGTTGGGTGACTCAACGCCAGAGCGCCCAGGAAGAAGAACAGGCCGCCACCAAACAGGTGGAAAAAAGCCGCAAGGAGGCGGCTGCCCAAGCACTGACCATGCTGGCGGATCTGGGCAAACAAAGCGCCGCACTGCGAGGTGAGTTGCAGGCTCTGGAGCAGGGATTGCGTGACGACGAAGGCGAACGGGTTCGCCGCTACAACGCTGAGCGTTCGGAGCTGGAAGCAGAGCGCAAGCAGCTTCTGGACGTGCATGACCAGGCCCAGGCGGAACGCAAGATCGCCCACGAAGCGCAGTTGCAGTCCATGCAGCAGGAGAAGGAAGAAGCTCTGCGCAGCGCTGGAGTGAATACGGAAGCCCTTGGTCGCTTGGAGAAGGAGATTGGCGACCTGGAGCGCCAGCTTCAGGAGGCCAGGGACTGGCGTGAGGAAGTGACTCAGTGGCGGCTATGGCTCGAACAGGAATGGCCGCGCCGGGACAGATTAACTCAGGAGGCCGCCAATGCGCGGCGCACTGAAGCCGACAAGAAAGCGGCGCTGGCCAAGTTGCTGGCAGAACGGGAGGCCGCCCGGCAACGGGTGCAGGCGGAAATGGCTGCCCTGGACAAGGCGTTCAAGCACCTGGAGCAGGAACAGGGAACAGTGCGTCAGCGCCTGATCCATGTCGCCGTCTATCCGCCGGATGCGGAAGTATTGGGCCAGTCCTTCGACCCCGCCTGGACACTGGAACTGCTGGCGCAGCAGGCCAACGAGCGGCTGCGGGACGTGGCGCGGGAGCTGGAAACCCTGCGCAAGCACATCGGCGAGATCAAGCGCGCCTTCGTCGCCCGCCGTGGCACGCCGCCGGAGCAGTTCTACGACGCTCACCGTCAGGCTTTGGGGCCGGATGCTTCGGAGCGGGGCTGGATCGCTGCGTTCAAGTCCTGGTTCGCCAGCGATCACGACCAGTACCGCCGCACCTTGCAAGTCGAGGCGAACCAGATTGCTGGCGCCATCGTCGCCTTCCATCGGGACATGGAAACCTTTCACCGCAAGGTGCAGCAATTCAGCCGGGAACTGCAACAGAGTCTTGATGACAGCCTCTCCTTCGAGAGCATTTCCCGGGTCACGGTGCAGATCGTTTCGGTGATCCGGGAACTGGAATACTGGCAGGCCATCGACGGCATGGCCGAGGCGCATCGGGTCTGGCTGGGGCAGGAGGGCAACGAACTGCCGCCGCCCGAGTTCGCCGCCACCCTGCGCGAACTGCTGTCGCATTGGGAAGTGCGGGAAGGCATCCGGGCGGAACTGGCCAGCCTGATCCGCATCCAGGGCGAGGTGGTGGAAAACGGCCAGACCCGGGTGTTCCGCAAGGCCGCCGATCTGGAGCGGGTGTCTTCCAACGGTTTGTCTTACCTGATCCTGTGCGTGATCTTCATCGCCTTCATCAACCGCATCCGCCGCCATGCCCAGGTGCAGGTGGTGTGGGCGCTGGATGAATTGAAGGATCTGGACATCGGCAACATTGAGGCTCTGCTGGCAACCTTGCAGCGCAACGACATCACCCTGGTGTCCGCCTTCCCGGACCCAGACGTGGATGTGCTGCGCCTGTTCCCGCACCGCTTCAGCATCGAGGAAGGGCGGCGCCTGGTGGAAGTGCGGGTGATGCAGGAGAGCGAAGATGTTTGAACAGGCCATGACCCTGCTGCTTTCCGGCCAGTTCGTTTGCGCCGTCAGCCAGCCCGATGCCTACCGTTTTCTCCAGGAGGAAGCCAACCGCAAGGAGGTGGAAGTCTTCCTGGCCCGCCTGGGCCGGCGGCTGGTCGCTACCCGGCACGGCAGCGCCTGGTATGTGGCCTTCACCCGTCTGGACCCGGAGCAACGCAAGGGTATCCGCGAGGAGTATGCCGAGATCAAACACAACCTGCGGCTGGTGGTGGGGTTCTTCGTCCATGTCATGCAGGCTTTGGGGCGCGAGGAGTTTCTTGCACCCGGCAGCATCATCGAGTCGCACCGACTCATTGCCGCCATCGATGAAAATGCCAACCTGCGCAACGAACTGCAGACCCTGGTCAACTTGGGTAAGGCCAGCAGCGATGGCACCCTGCGCACCGCACTGGAACGCCTATTGAAAAAAATGCGCGACGAGGGTTACCTGATGCTGGCCAACCCGGAGCGTGAAATCTACGTAGTCACCGGCAAGGTCGAGTATCTGCAGGAAGTGGTGGATTTCCTCATGGTGCATGAGTCGGTGCAGGAAGACGTCGAGGAGTCGCCGGAAACCGGCAGCCTGCTATGAGTGCATCATCCGATCTGGTCATCAAGTATCTGGAGACACTGCACCGCCAACGCGCGGTACTGGCCGAGGCCTACCACCGAGGCAGCGTCGGCCGATCAGACGACAACGCCCGCGCCATCTATGAACTTCAGCAGAACCGCGCCCTGGTGCCGTTTACCCAGGACAGCTACCGTCTGGCATCTTCCCTGGCCCGCCACCTGGATGAGGTGTTGCAGAAGGAGCGGATGTACGCCGCCGTCGGCGCAAATATCGGAGAACTGGCTGGGCGGCTGCCATTCCTCATCGACGAAACCGAGAAGGCTCACCTGGAAGGTCGTCAGGACGATGCGGACAGTTATGCCGACAACTTCAATTCTGCCGTATTCGACCTGGCGGACAGCATATCCAACGCCCTGCAATACCTGCGCATGCTGGCGGACAACCGTTTCGCCAATGTCAGCACCCTGGCCGAGAAACAGCGCCAGAACGAGTACTACATCGGCCGCGCCGAACGCATCAGCGAAGCCCTGCGCCACTTGCAGATGGAAGACTTGGCGGAGTCGTTGGAGGATCGGCCCGGCTGCGAATCGCTGGCCGTGGCCTTTCGTTCCCAGTTAGCGGGACGTTTGCCGGAATGGCGCGCTTCCCTGCTGGACATCACCGACATCCTCAAGTCCTACCTTTACCGTTTGCGCCAAGTGGAGCCGGCGGCACGGCGATTGCGCGCCTTCGCCCAGTTCCTGAAGCGCAACCCGGACTACGTGGCGCCGGACGTGGACGAAATGGCCGAGCCCCCCGCCTGGGCGCTACGCGCCAAGCCGCTGAAGATGAAAGCCCGGCCGGACTTGGCGGATTCCACCACCAGCGAAGCGTTGGCCGATCTGGCCCGCTCCCTGCCTGCCGCCAGAATCCTGGTGAAGCGGGAAGCGAAACTCGGCATGTTGGCGGAGGATGGCGCCGCGACGTCCAGCAGCTTGTCCATCACCCCCAAGCCTTACCAACAGGCTTTCGCCGGTTATCTATCCGCTGTCTCCGCCAGCGATGCGCCGATCTCCGCGATGGACTGGAAAGCGTCGCAAGCCGGTTTCGACAACCTGCCCGGCGACATCTGGCTGCATTGCGTGCTGTACGAAGCCGCCATGGATCGTCGCAGGCTAGAACGTTTCCACTTCGAACGTCTGGAGGCCGCACCGGACCATCCTCTGTCCGGCAATATCGTGGTGCGCGATGTGCTGGCGCGGCGGGCGGAGTAGGACGAATGGAAAAACAACTGGTCAAGGTGCTGCTGCGCGTCGTGCAGTCTCAGGAAGAGCGATTTACCGGCTCGAAAACTCTGCGCGGCTTTCTCGATGACTACAACATCGGCTGGATCAAGGGCGCTACCTGCTGTTTTGACGCGCCATCCAAGGCCCGAATCCGGGAATTGCTGCTGGCACAGGGCATCCCACCGGAAACGCCACCTGATGCCTGGGACGGACTGACCCGGGCGGAAAGTCTGGCGCTGGGGCGCGATGAAAAATGGGCGGGCGGACCGGCGCGGCGGGATCGCGTCGCGGTGAAGACGCTGCCCGGTCGGCCGCTGTTGATCGGCCGAGAGCCCATCCTGTTGCCACCGCGTTGTCACCTGGAAGCAGACGCACTGGAAATCGCCGGCAATGTCCAACACGACACGGTCCTGCTGGTGGAAAACTGGGAATGTTTCGACCGCATCCATGCTGTTCAACTGGATTTCTCCGCCGCCGGCCTGAACCCTTTGGTGATCTGGCGCGGCGGCAATGGCGAAGCGCGCGCCGACGCCTCACAGAATTTCCTGAAAACCCTGAACCGGCCAGTGTGGGCATTCGTCGATTACGACCCGGCGGGCCTAGTGATCGCCGCGACCCTGCCCGGTTTGCAGGGCATCATTGCCCCGGAGGCGTCAGTCCTCGCAGAATTGCTGGAAAAGCACGGCCTTGAAGATCGGTATTGCGCGCAACTGCCCGCCGCCGCGCCCAGCCTGGATCGCTCCGGACATCCCGCAGTCGCCTATCTGTGGCCGTTGCTCCGGCAAGCTGGCAGGGCTTTGCCGCAGGAGATATTCATCGGCTTGGACTAATTGGCGCGGGGGACAAAGAGAAGGTTGCCTTGTGTTCAAGAAGTGCTGTGACTCGGCCGGTCATCACCATTGAAATCATGATTTCTGGAGCGGCAAGGTCTTGCAAGCCATACGCTGACTTCCGACAATCTCAACAACGAGTGGCATCAAAATAAAAGGGAGATGGAAATGAAGTGGTATTGGGCGTTCCTGATGATTACGACCTGCCTTGGCTTGATGCCGACGGCCTACGCGAACAATGCACCTATGGAAGTTGCCGCCTGCCTGCTCTCGCCGGCGGACATGCTGCGTCAACCCAAGAACATGCCCCCAGTTCTGGCGGACAGCACGTTCCACTGCGGCAAGCATGGGGAGGCTTCCTTGGCCCGCTTCTACGAGCAGGGCTGGCGTCTGATCCAGGTGCTTCCCAATGGGTCTTATACCAACCCGTGGATAGGCATTTTCGAGCGGCCAAAGCCGTAGCTGGAGATGGACATGAAAACTGATCGGATGAATACAATTGGCCAGGTGTTGCGTCGCCGATGGACGCTGACGATCCTGGTGACGGGCGCCTGGACTGCCATCGTGACCATTTACGTCCTCAGCGGGCTGCGGCCCCACGGCTATATCGGCGACGAGACCGAAGCACTTTTCACCTGGTTGGGCTGGATGGCGGGGGGCGGCATTCTGCTGGCCTGGGTGGTGCGCAAATTTTGGTTTGATACGGCCTTGCGGTTTCATTCAATGCATCAAAGCGCACCCGCTCACACGCTGACGACGGGTGGTGATGACGAATCGGAAGATCTTTGGATATTCGGTCGCGAGAATCGGAATACAGACGATGATCCTTATTGGAATCCGACCTATGCCACGTCGATTAACAACGCTTGGCATCGTAACGACTGACGCTGTTACTCCCGCTCCATCACTTTCGCCCGAGACTCGACAAACTCCGCCACCCCCTGGATCTGACGTTCGGTCGGCTGCTGTGAACCGCCCAGGTGCTCGATCTGGTCGCGGACGGTGGGATCAGCTGCGGCAACATGATGAAGACGTTCCATCACCTCTTCTGGACTCTTGGGCGCCATGATGCCCAGGGCTGTCCGCAACGGCGCCAACGGTCCATGTTCATCTCGCACTGCCTGGCTGGCCAGAAGCGCCACGCCAACTTGGTACTTCTGCCCGGCTTCGCTGGATTGGTATTGCCTGAAGGCCGCCTGCTCGTCAGCACTCACCTGGCCGATGACAGGTTTGAGATCGGGCGTAG
>JAGUXX010000050.1 GCA_020061585.1 Betaproteobacteria bacterium
CCCATACGGCGGCGGGTCCGCGCCTAGCCTGGCGGAAAAATCCATCCGTTTTATTTGGGCCGGCAAGCGTGCAACACCACACTAGCGTGCAACACCACACTAGGTTGGATTAAGCAAATACAAACAGGCATCACAGGCTGAAACTAATCCAATGGATTACACTCCACGTTCATGTTGACCGTAGCCGAAGTGCCTGAGTACATCCGCAGATCGGAAAAACTGCTGTCAGACGGTGAACGTCGTGACGTGGTGAATTACTTGGCTGCACATCCAAAAGCGGGAGATCTGATGGAAGGCACTGGCGGGGTGCGCAAGTTGCGCTGGGGCCGGGGTGGACAAGGTAAATCCGGCGGCGTGCGGGTCATCTACTATTTTCACAGTGAAGCCATGCCGCTCTACCTGCTGACCCTGTTCGCCAAGAACGAACGGGCCAATCTCAGCAAGGCGGAACGTAACGACTTGGCCGGGTTGGTGGAAATTCTGGTTCAGACATGGTTTGAGAGGTGAAACGATGGGCGCAGCATTCGACAGCATCAAGCAAGGATTGACCGAAGCAATCAGCCACGCGAAGGGCGAGAAAGTCGCGGCCAAGGTTTACCAGCCGGTTCCAGTAGACGTTGTAGGTTTGCGGCAGCGCATGGGCCTGACCCAAGAACAGTTCGCCGCCCGCTTCGGCTTCTCGGTAGCAACCCTGCGCCATTGGGAACGCGGCGACCGCAATCCTCAAGGTGCGGCATTGGTGCTGCTGAACGTGATTGAGCGTGATCCGAACGCGGTGATGCGGGCATTGGCATGAATCAGCAAAGCGAAGGTTGGACTTGCAGCGACCGCCACAATCCAAGCGTTATTCCATGGGACACTGAGGGACACAAAACGAGAGGAACGTGGAACAACGGACAATATGCAAGCCGTTGATTCAATTGTTATTGTTTGTTGTAGATTGTGCCGGTTTACTCGATTCCCTCGATTGCAAATCCGTGTAGGTCGGTTCGACTCCGGCACGCGCCTCCAGACTCCACGCGGCTTCCCAGGTGGGAAGCTGTTTTTGTTTGTGGGCAGGCTGAAAAAAGTAAGCGAATAGTAAGCAATTTTCGGCAATGCCCATCAATGCGGGCTTACTCGATTAGACAGTTGCCAGCCGTTCCACGGAGTCGGGGTAGCGTTCCACCAGGCGAATCAGCAAGGCGGCTTGAGCATTCGGGTGGGCGCGGCCCTGTTCCCAGTTTTCCAGGGTGCGCGGGTTGGTGCGTAGGTAGCGCGCCAACACCGGGCGTGAAAGGTTAAGCCGCTCACGCAATGCAATGAGTTCGGCGGCGGTCACTCCCGGCGCGGCTTTTTCTTCAATCTCATGGGTGCGCAAGGTGCGCTTTCCGGTGCGCTCTTCGACCAGGGCGTCAAAGCCTTCGGAAATCTCGGCTTACAGGTTTCGCTTTTTCATCGTCTCGCATCCAATTCACGTTTCAGCATGTCCTTGAGCAAGCCTTTTTCCTTGGCGCTCAGGTCGTCCATTGCGTTCTTGTCGTACAGGGTGAACAGCCAGACTTGCCGCTACTTCGCCGCGTGCAACGCCTGATCGATATCCGCCATCAGGTCATCGATGTGCTCGATGCCGATCGACAGCCGCACCAGGTCTTCCGAGACGCCGGCCCTGGCCAGTTCGTCCGGCGACAGTTGACGGTGGGTGGTGGTGGCCGGGTGGCAAGCCAGCGACTTGGCGTCGCCGATGTTGACCAGGCGCACGATCAGATTCAGCGCGTCGATGAACTTGGCCCCGGCTTCGCGGCCGCCCTTGATGCCGAACGAAACGATGCCGGAGGCCTTGCCGCCCATGTATTTGTCGGCCAGCGGTTTGAACGGCGAATCGGCCAGGCCGGCGTATTGCACCCACGACACTTGCGGGTGGGCGCGCAGTTGTTCGGCGATGTGCTGGGCATTTTCGCAGATCCGGTCCATGCGCAGATGCAGGGTTTCGATGCCTTGCAGGATCAGGAAGCTGTTGAACGGCGAGATCGCCGCGCCCATGTTGCGCAGCGGCACGACGCGGGCGCGGCCGATGTAGGCGGCCGCACCCAGCGCCTCGGTGTAGACCACGCCGTGATACGACGCGTCCGGCTCGTTCAGGCGGGCGAAGCGTACCTTGTGCTCGGCCCAGGGGAATTTGCCGGAGTCGACGATCATGCCGCCGATGCTGTTGCCGTGGCCGCCCAGGTATTTGGTCAGCGCGTGCACGACGATGTCGGCGCCGTGTTCGAACGGCCGGCACAGGTAGGGGGTCGGCACGGTGTTGTCGACGATCAGCGGCACGCCATGGGCGTGCGCCAGTTCGGCGAGTTTTTCGAAGTCGGTGACATTGCCCAGCGGGTTGCCGACCGATTCACAGAAGATCGCCTTGGTGCGGTCGTTGATCAGTGCCTCGAAACTGTCCGGCTGGCGGTAATCGGCGAAGCGCACTTCGATGCCGTAGCGCGGCAGGGTGTGGGCGAACAGATTGTAGGTGCCGCCGTACAACGTCGAGCTGGTGACGATGTTGTCACCGGCTTCGGCGATGGTCATGATCGCGTAGGTGATCGCCGACATGCCGGAGGCCAGCGCCAGGCCGCCAATGCCGCCTTCCATTTCGGCGACGCGCTTTTCCAGCACGTCGGTGGTCGGGTTCATGATGCGGGTGTAGATGTTGCCGGCGACTTTCAGGTCGAACAGGTCGGCGCCGTGCTGCGTCGAATCGAACGCGTAAGAGGTGGTTTGGTAAACGGGAACGGCCACCGCCTTGGTGGTCGGTTCAGGGCTGTAGCCGCCGTGCACGGCGATGGTTTCGATCTTCATGTTGTCTCCTGTTATGGGGGTGTTGCGAGCGGAATTATGCCGTCGTCAGCGTGTTCGCGTCGGCACATGCCACGCATTTCGCAGCGTTCGCAGGCCTGCGGCGCGCCTTGTGCCGGCAGCGGCAGGCCGTGCGCCATGCCGCTCAGCACCGCGCGCAGACGTTCGCCCTCGGCTTGCGCGGCAGCCGGCAGATCGGTCTGCCAATCCAGGTTGTCCACCTTGTCCGCGTCGAGCATG
The DNA here is from genome assembly GCA_020061585.1 of Betaproteobacteria bacterium. Lineage (GTDB taxonomy): Bacteria > Pseudomonadota > Gammaproteobacteria > Burkholderiales > Thiobacillaceae > PFJX01. Next base: position 3,061 of record JAGUXX010000050.1, read on the forward strand.
ACGAAGCCGGCGGCGGCGGCATCGGCCAGCCAGGCATAGGCGGTGAGCTGCACATCCTCGGCGTTCGGATCGAGCTTCTTGTTCAGGGTCTGGCGTGCCTGGGTCTTGTAGTCGAGCAGGGCCAACGATTCGCCCAAGCGGTCGACCCGGTCGGCGCGACCTTCGAGTCGTGTCATTTGCCCGGCGCCCCATTCGACATCGCGCTTGAACGGCGTTTCGGCGCTGTCGAAACGATAGCCCTCGGCTTCCCGGCGCAACGCCCAGGCCAGATATGCTTCGATACGCTGACTCCAGCGCTGGCGCCAGGCGCTGGCCAGATAGCTGTCGGCCTCGGCGGCGGCGAAACCTTGCAGGCTGAGTTGCCGCAGATCGGTGAGCAGGTGTTCTGGCGGATGCGCGGCGAGGATCGGGTGGCTGGTATGGAAACGCGCCAGGATGGCGTGCACCAGGCTGCCGTAGTCACGCTTGTCCATCTCCTCCGGCACTTCGTCGCGCGGGTTCAGGCGCAACAGATGCCGGGCGAAAAACTGATACGGGCAGGTCACCAGACTTTGCCAGGCGCTGACGCTGATGCGTTCCGGCACCGCATCGGCGGCCGGCCAGGTCGGCGTGGGCGGCGACTTGCCGGCGATGACCGGCGATGCCATCGGCGGCAAACCGGCGTCCAGGGAGCTGCCCCAGGCCGCCTGATGGAACGCTTCCAGTTGCAGCAGCCAGGGCGACAGCGGCGCCGCTTCGCCATCGATTTCGGCTTGCCAGACCAGCGCCACGCGCGGCACACGCGCCAGCAGGTCGGTGAACGCGGCCCTCGCCAGCGCTTCAGATCGGAA